>JAEZAF010000294.1 GCA_023430545.1 Chloroflexota bacterium | reverse complement strand
CAGCATCTCGATATGGCTGATTTCCTCAGTGGCGGTATGCAGCAGCATGTCGCGGTATTTATCCATCTTGGAAGGCAGGGACCATGCCTGAAAGAAATACTGAAGACAGACACGGATCTCGCCTTCATTACCACCGATGGCCTGCTGAAGCATCCTGGCAAAAAGTGGGTTCGGTTTCTCAACACGTACTTCGAACTGGAGCTGACCGTCAGTGAAATACATAGCGTCTTTTCTCCCTTAAATTTTATGGTGGTCATTTGTGATAAATGACCCTGCTACCATAAAATGAACCGGAAGCCCCTCCCACGTCCAGTGCGCCTGAATCTGTGTGACCGATAGAGTAATATCGATGGTCAACGGATTTCCCATAAATGAGTAGACAATCTCCCCATTTATTATATTACGATATATTTCAAATCCTATTTGTCAGGCAAGAACAAACAACCGCCAGTGAGCGCTGGCGGCTGCATTTTGGTGATCGTTTACGATGCTGAGTTAGCTGCGGGTCTGGCTGGACGTAACCTCAAACAGACTGCACACCGCCCCCGCCGGGTCCTGAATGACCGCGATGCGACCGCCGCCACCCTCTTCGGGGGACCTGATGACGCTGCCACCGCCCGCCTCCACAGCCCGGATACTCTGATCGACATCCGGCACGACGAAATACACCATCCACTGAGACGGCAGCATCGCATTCATCCCGCGCCTGTGACAGATCCCGGTCCGCGCCGTACCATCCGCCGTGCACATGTTGTAATCGTCGTAGGCTTCTGCCCCCTCTTCCTGCGGGACCGTCTGCGATGTCCACCCGATGACCTGCTGATAAAAATCGCGGGCGGTTTCCGCATCCTCGACGGTCAGATCAACCCATGCCATGTGCCCAGGCTGACTGTGTGCGGCCTCAATCCCTGCAAGCTGTGAGGTCATGCCAGCTTCATCCACAGGAGCAACCTCATACAGCGCACAGATCGCGCCTGCCGGGTCCTGAATGACGGCATAACGGGTGCCCTCATTATTCTGCGGTCGGATGAGAATCCGGCCACCCAGACGCTCGACGGTTTGCAGGCTCGCATTCATATCAGAGACGATGAAGTACACCATCCAGTGTGATGGCAGTGCGGCATTCACCCCGCGTTTGTGACAGATCCCACCCGCAGGCTGATCATTTGCCATCATCATATAATCGGCATAGCCCCCCATATCCAGCGGCATATGCGTCCAGCCGATCACAGACTGGTAGAAGTCACGAATGCGGTCTGCATCGGAGACCGTCAGGTCTACCGAAGCGATCATGCCGGGCTGAATACGTGTCATGGGTTGTTCCCTGTCTCTTAAATAGCATGGTAAATAGCATGAGCTGAAAAAGGTGCATCTGCGGTGTGTTTGAATATTCAAAAAACGATGCAGACTGTGGAGGGTTGCATCACGTCCCTGCATCCTGCGTGCGGGTAGGGACACGGCATGCCGAGCGAAGCGCCAACCGTGTCCGGTCCGCGCCCCTTAAAACTGATCGAACAGAATCGGATTGCCGTCCGGGTCCAGCAGCGCGATATGCGCCGGGCCTTCGGTCGTCTCGTCAGCCTTCTGCAGAAGCTCGACACCCTGCGCGACCAGATGCTTCTGGATGGCACGCACATCCTTCGGGTTGAAGGTCAGGCCATTCTGTTCGAACATCCCCTGAAACAGCCCGATATGGGTGTTCCCGCTTTCCAGAACCAGCCAGTTCTCCGCTTCACTGCCGCCGATCACCCTGAAACCGAGCTTTTCGTAGAATGCACGTGATGCTTTGATGTCTTTCACGTTCAGACTGACTGAAAACTGTCCGAGATCCATTTTGCAACGCTCCTGTGAATACCTAACGTGATAAAGGGTCTATCCCGGCTTCACGGAAAGAGGTTTTACAGCGCTTCCACCGGTATCGCGCAGTCCATGTCGAAACAGTCCCAGTCCAGCGCATCCGGCATCTGACGATAGATCTCCATCATGGGAAGCGCCGCCGGTTGGTATCGACTGCGCGGCAGCCAGTAGCGCCACAGATACTGCCATGCGCGGTCTTCCATCGGCAGGTCGCCGTACAGTTGGATCGCGGCTGCCCTGAAAGCAGGAAGCTCCCGCACGCTGATGCCCTGATCCGGCCAGCCGGACCAGCCGGACCAGCCGGTCCACCCTTCTGGCAGTGCCAGACACCAGTCGAAATACACCTTGCCAATATCGGTCAGGTGCCGGTCTTCCATCGACATCCCGTAGAGCGTCGTGCAGCTCGGATCACCCACACACCGCTGGTACCACGCTTTCAGCGCCCCGTAGGCATCCAGAATACGCTGAAAGTCGCTGTAGGCATCGGCCACACGGATGTAAGCCAGCCGCTGCGCCGGGATATCGATCAGGCGGACACTGAACCCGTCACTGTTTGCCACTTCCTGAAGCCTGTCCACAGTATAGTGAGGGAAGGCATCCGGGACTTGGCCGATCTTGCTATCTTTGATAGCTTCCAGAGCCAGCGGACTGGAGCGATCCCATCGGCGTGGTGAGAAGCCAAAACGCCGTTTGAACGCCCGCGAAAACCCCGATGCTGACTGATAGCCACAGCTTAGCGCGGCATCCAGCACCGACATCTGCGGCGACGTCAGCATCAGCGCTGCTGCACGCTCCACCCGCACCCGCGCCACAAAATCGTTAAGCGTCTCACCAACCACTGCCGAAAATATCCGGTGAAAATGATATTCCGAAAAGCCAGCCACCGACGCCAGTGCTTCCAGCGAGAGGTCGCCATCCAGCCCGCTGTAGATGCTGTCAATCACGGCATTGACGCGCTGAAGGTAAAGGTTATCGGTTTCCGGTCGCAGCATCGCAGTTCACCGCAGGAATAAGGCCAGATCTTCTGCATTCCAGTATAGGCCGATTTTCAAAAATCCGCACACCTGTTCCAGATCAGCATCGGATATGCACAAAAGATACAACCCTGCTGTAGGGACAATGCCTGCATTTTCCGCCTGACGTTTACCTATCGCTGCGATTCGGATGTTATGTACATCACGTGCACGCATGTACACTGAGTCTTTGATAAGTCCACCGATAGTCTATTGTAGGGACTCCGGCAGGATGCTATGCTACTACCCTGTTTAACTGGCGAGTAATGATAACAATTGAATGTGAACGTTCGGACCTGTCATGTAAGTCATATGCAAGGCCCGACGCAGCGATTGAAACGAGCAGACCCATTCCATGAGCAGCACCTCACCTAATATCCTGTTCATTGTGCTGGATACCCAGCGGCGCGACCGGCTCTCGGTCTATGGCAACCAACGCGAGACATCACCGGAACTCGACGACTTCAGCACCGGCGCGACTCTGTTCCAACGGGCCATCTCACCGGCACAGTGGACCATCCCGGCCCATGCCTCGATGTTTACCGGTCTGTACCCCAGCACGCACGAACTGGTGGAGGCCAACCGCGTGCTGTCGGGCAGTTATCCCACCCTGCCGGAGATCCTGCAGGCGTCCGGTTATCACACGGTCGGCTTCTGCAACAATCCGCTGGTGGGCGTGCTGAATACTGGCCTTCAGCGCGGCTTCGATAACTTCTACAACTACGCAGGCGCAGCACCGAACCGGCCCCTGCAAACCCGCCGCTTCGGGCTGCCACAGCCGCTGTCGATCCGCTGGCAGCGTTTCGCCCGGGCTGTCAGCAATCAGTTCGCGCATAATGACTGGCTGTTTCGGGTCTCGCTCCATCCCCTGCTGACACCGATCTGGACACGCTACGTCAATTACAAAGGCGATGCCGAAACCTCGATCGGCGACGTGATCGATTACATGGCCTATCATCGCGGCCAGAACCGCGACAAACCGCTGTTCACCTTCCTGAATCTGATGGGAACCCATCTGCCATACCGCCCGCCGCAGGATGCACTGGACCGGATCGCGCCGTCCCTGCGCCATGACCGGCAGGCGTATAAATTTATGGGGCGCTTCAATGCCGATGCCGCCCGTTGGGCCAGCCCGGTCGTGCCGCCGCTTCAGGACTGGGAACATCAGGTGATCGAGGACTTCTACGACGCCGAGATCGCCCATCAGGATCGCCATCTCGGACGCCTGCTGCACGCGCTGAGACAATCCGGCGCGCTGGATGACACAATGGTAATCATCGCCGCCGATCACGGCGAGGGCCACGGCGACCATGACTTCTTCGGGCACAGCTTCGTCGTCTATCAGGAACTCGTGCACGTCCCGCTGATGATCCACTATCCGGAGCGCTTCCCGGCAGGCAAAAAGGTGGCGACGAATGTCTCTACCCGCCGCCTGTTCCATACCGTGCTGGACGTGGCTGGCATCACACCGCCGCTGGCCGCTGACGATCCCAACGCTGATGTTGAGGCGCTGTCCCTGACGCGCTCGCTCAATGGCAAGCCCGATACCGAACGCGGACTGGCATTCACCGAAGCCTTCCCGCCGCAGACCTTCCTTAGCGTGATGCGCCACCGCGCCCCGGCCCTGATTGATCAACTGGCGCTGACACAGGTACGGCGCGGTGTTTACCAGAACGAACACAAGCTGGCGGTGGTTGCGGATCGCGTTGAGGGCCTGTTCGATGTCCGGCAGGACCCAACCGAGATCAACGATGTCTCAAAGCAACACGCGCCGCTGGTGGTGGAACTGAAGGCGAAGCTGGCCTCATTCGTGAAGCAGGCGGTCGAAGTCCGTGCGGACTCGCTGGCGCAGCAGACCGAGGTCAGCGATGAGGTGATCGAAAACCTCCGGGCACTGGGATATATCGAGTAAATAAAGTTTTACTGCGTGATGAATGGATAACGGGCGCAAATAATCGCGCCGTGCAATCTATCTTTCGTTATGTAGGGCGGCATTCTTGCCACCCTTTATCATTTCTCGCACCATTCATCGGATGTTATCTCATGTAAGACAAGGCCTGCCTTGTCGGAAATGCTGACCACCCGGAATGGATATTCATAACAAACCGACGAGCATGCCGACGAGCATGGAAATTGAGGCCGCATTCTTGGCTCCTTTATGATCTCAGATCAGCCCCTCCGACCGCAGTAGCGCTTCCAGTCCATTCACCAGCACATCGACCTGCCCGACGACATCCGGCAAACCCATCCCTGCTGAAGCTAAAACCTGCGTAATTTGCTGGCGCATGTCCGCCGGACGCCTCTCGCAGTCGCGCTCAGCCAGATCCAGCAGGCGTTTCTCCCCCGGATGCGGCACGCGGTTGACGGCGAACAGGATGTCGAAATAGCTGGCGAGCAGCGCCGCCGTCCGGTGATTGAGGCTGACCAGATCGCCGCGCTGTGCCGCTTTGCGGATCTGCGCTGGATATTCCGGGAAGCTGCCGCGCAGCAGCGGAAAATTGAGGTTTACAATGGCCTGAACCAGTGCGTCCGGGTACGGTTGACGCGCCATCTGCTGAAGGCGCGCAAACCAGCCACTGCGATCAAACAGCACCTGAGAGATCCGCACGGTATGCCAGAGTGCCGTCGTATAACCCATCGACGCCTCATACCGTACCAGCACCCGTTCAATCTGATCCTGCATCCAATCCGTACTGAAGAAGATGACATCGACATGCAGGTCGGTTTCAGGGTCGTCCCATTCCATCCCCGGCCCCCAGAAATCGATGATCTGCGGATGCTCGGCAAATTCCCGCCCAATCTGGAGCCGCGTCTCGGCGGGGATGTCGGCTGTCGGGTACACGTAGAGGTCGATATCAGACGTCTCGCCGCTGGTCCCCGCCGCCCGTGATCCCGCCATCGCGACCGCTTCGACTTCGGGTAGCAGGCTGAAACGGCCTGCGACGCGCTGCGCGACAGCCTGCGCGATTTCAGAATAAGACATACTCACAGACACCTCTTTCTTGGAAGTTATGTCACACACGAGAAATGCAGGGGGATTCTTCCGGACCGCTACTACAAATGTTTTAAATACACGCGGCCAACCATAACCCATCGACTACACGAAAACAAAAACCCGCCTCAGGTAACTGAGACGGGCTTATTTTCAAAAGAGAGGGTGTAGCCTATAACCTGCAGTTTTAGTTCTGGACGGTGACTGCGCTGGCCTGCTTACCCTTCCGGCCCTCGGTGATTTCGAATTCGACCTTGTCGCCTTCGTTGAGGGTGCGGAAACCATTGGACTGGATCTCAGAGTAGTGAACGAACAAGTCGCTCCCGTTTTCTGGGGTGATGAAGCCGTAGCCTTTTTCGCTGTTGAACCACTTCACCGTACCACGCATGCGTTCTGCCATTTTAGGATTACTCCTGACTTTCGTATAGATGGTGCTGCTTTCGCCTTCCGTAACACGCACACGCCCCCCCAAAGGGAGTTTGTTGCAACCAGACCTGCTCAAGGTCTGTCGAAACTGACAACCCACAAAACCCGCCATTCAGGGTTTCAGGCGGTCATCGTTTCTGTCTTCGTCCCGCAGGCTACCGGTGCGCCACCACCGCACCGATGTGGTTAAGATACTATTATCTTGAAGCCACCCACATAGCGCCTTGATTATATGACGAATTCAGTGAAATGCAAAGTTTTTTCCATAAATTTTAACCTCGATTATGACCACATTCCTATTACCATTACAATCTGCGTAAAACTTAACACATTTTAAACCGCTGTTTTCGCCTGTTTCTAACGTAAAATAGGGCTATCAGAAACATTGGTGACAAATGACAGCTTCGCGATGCAGGTCACAAAAGATGAGATAAAGATGAAGGAGCAGCCTCGATGTCGAATGCTGAAAGTGCTAGCGAAACAGGAAATATTATCAGCATCTGCTACAAACCGAAGGCCGTCAGATCCCCGGATGCCTATCTGCGCGTCGTCCGTGACGGTGTCGAGTTGGTTGCCGGACGGGGCATTCGCGGGGACAGCAAAGGCCGCAGCCCGCGCCGCCAGCTCAATATCATGTCGCAGGAAACGGTTGAACAGCTCCGCGCCGAAGGTTATCGGACCGCCCCCGGTGAACTCGGTGAGCAGATCGTCATCAGCGGCATCGATGTGCAGACACTTCCACCCGGCACACGCCTTCTGATGGGCGACAGTGCCGTGATCGAGATCTTCAGCGTGCGCGAACCCTGCAACCGTTTTGAACATATTCAGGGCAAACCACAGGCGTATGAACGCGTCGGCGTGCTGGCAGGTGTCATCACCGGCGGACAGATCGGCATCGGGGATGTGGTGCGCGTCATCGCGGCGGATAAAATCATCCAGCCTGACGAAAGTACCTTGCCCGATACCGCCGGGATCTCTTCCTAGATCCTCGCAACCTGCCGCATCTCTGTCTACAATAGTTCTATAATGTCAGTTTCCGAAACTTCAGTTTGCGAATATTCGGATGCCGCAGGACAAAGAGTGCCCATTTATGTCATCATCGCTCTACCCCAAACCGATTGTTTCCACCGTCTGGCTGGAAAATCACCTGAACGATGCCAGCATCCGCATCATCGACATTCGTGGACGTGTAGCCCCAGCGAGCGATCCGCCGCCGCACTACTTCAGCCATCGGGCCGCCTACGTCAAAAGCCACATCCCCGGCGCGGTCTTCATCGACTGGGTGACCGACATCACGATTGACGGCCCATCCCAGATGCAGATCGCCCCACCGGAGAAATTCGCAGCGCTGATGGGCAAACTGGGGATCAGCAGCCGCACCTTCGTTGTCGCCTATGACGATGCCGACGGCATGTTCGCGGCGCGACTGTGGTGGGCGCTTCAGTATTACGGCCATGACAAGGTAGCAGTGCTGGACGGCGGCTGGCAGAAGTGGCTGGCGGAAAATCGCCCCGTCACAGCGGAATCCCCGCGCATTCCGGTGAAGACCTTTACGCCGCGCATCAATGCCGCCCTGCGCTGGACCGCCGACGATGTACAGCAGTCGCTCGAAACCGGTGTGCATCTGATTGATGTCCGCACTCCAGCGGAGTACAACGGTCAGGCATCCCGCGCCAGACGCATGGGCCACATCCCCGGTGCGATCAATCTGCCGCGCAGCCTGTTCGTCAGCAATGACGGCGCGCTCAAGCCGTCCGGTGTGCTTCAGGATGTCTTCTCCGCCCATGACATCCCGCTGAACGGTAGCACAGCCAGCACGGGCAGCGATAACAGCGAAAGCCGTGACGGCGAAACTCCGGTCGTGCTGTACTGTAACGGCGGCGTCTCGGCCAGCTACGGACTGCTGGCGCTGCGTCAGGCCGGATACGAAGGCGGCGCAGTCTATGACGGCTCGTGGAAGGACTGGGGCAACGACGACACCCGCCCGATTGAATAGTGCGCTCTGAACATGACTCTGCACGGCGCGGTTTTTGGTCCACTTCGTTTGAGAATTCGAACCGCACAGCTCGAACATTCGTGCTACACTATAATGTTCCTGCACCTTAACATCTTCTGCCCTGCAAAATCGCATTTCCGCATCTTGCAGCAACCCTAAGTTGCTACAAGCACTTTTGCAGCACATTTGCAGCACTTTTTGCTGCAGCGCTGCCATCGACCGCCAGTTTTGAGGGGAAAATGTTTCTAGCAGCACATTTTTTTTACGCTGCTGCTGCTGCTGCAATCCGCAGACCAGCTTCACGGTGAAAGCACCGTCAGGCGAAAACTTAACGGCTCTAAATCGCAGGCCGGGATTATAATCGTGATAAGCGCTGCACCTGACACCGGCTTCACTGAAGATCTCACAGACCGGTAGGTTTGCATCGCAAATTAAACCTAGCTATAGTTTTAAATGTCGCAGAGATGATTGAACACGCCAACCTACGGTCACGCTGACCACTGCACCGGCGCGTCGATTTAAGCAAAAGGGTGACCCAACATGGATCGCAAATTTCAGATTACCGATGCTAAAGGCGGCGCGGCCTTTACCGTCCGTGTCGTGACTCGTTCCGCCAGCACACAGCTCGTCGGCCTTCAGGAAGACGGCACGCTGAAAATCCGTCTGATGGCGAATGCCGCCGGGGAAAGTGCCGCCAATGAAGAGCTGGTCACTTTCCTCGCCAGCGAACTCGGCGTCGAGCAGGATCATATCGAGATTGTCGCCGGGGCCACTGGCCGTGACAAGCTGGTCAGTGTCGAAGGCATCACCACAGCACTGGTCGAAGAACGTCTCGGCAAGCTGGCCGACGAAGGCAGTGACTAGTCGAGGCTGGATGCTTCCGGCCCGCCTGCCCGTGCGCTGGCTGCCGCTGATAACCTGCGGGTCCCGATCCGCTGCACCCGATGGAGCCTCTGATATGCCGTCGATAACGCCGTCTTTTCAGCACGCCTCACGGACGAATACCGTCCTGCGGGCAGCGCTTGTCTGGCGGCCTGGCAGAAAATCAGGCTGGCTGCTGACGGCGTGCATCGTACTCGTAATGACAGCGTGCACCCCTGCCGCGTCAACACCGGCTCCAACGCAGGTGCTGTCCACACCAGTACCGACTGTCACGCCGCCCGTGCCAACGGAAACCGAACTGCCCATGGACGAAACACAAACCACTTCACCAGCGGATACCGGCGGCAGTCGGTCGCTCGACACCGCCCCGGCGGGTGATCCGCAGGCGGAAGCCGTCGCACGCGCCCGGCAGGACGCAGCCACCCGCGCCAATACCATCCCAGAAGCCGTGCAGGTCGTGCAGGTGGACGCGATCGAGTGGGATACAGACGCCGAGGAATGCACAAGCGCATTCGTACTGCCGACGCCTGCGCGTGGACAGGAACCCGACACCGAAGCCAATGCCTATCGCATCATGCTGGTGATCGCTGATCGCGTCTATGAATATCAGGCACGGACAGACAGCATGGCGCAGGCCGATACAGACGCGGCCCCGCAGATCCTGTGCGCGCAGTATGACCTCTACACCGAAAAGCCGGAGCTGTTCGTCGCGCTCGATCCCATTGCCGGTGAGCTGGCGCAGCTTGCCGTCCAGCGTGTCGCCACCGATCTCGACCTGCCGCAGACTCGTGTCCGGATTGTCAGTGCGGAGCCGATGCTGTGGGAAGATGCCAGCCTCGGCTGTCCGTTCGAAGGCCAGTTCTACGCCTTACAGATCGTTGAAGGCTACCGCTTTGTGATCGAGGCTGCTGGCAACCGCTATCAGTTCCATTCTAATTATGACCGGCTGGTGCTGTGTGAAAGTGATCTGGTGCCCACCGTGACACCGACGCCAACATCGAGCATCACCCCGTCGCAGACGCCGACGCTCACCCGCACCCCAACCCGCACACCGACGGTTACACCGACGGTTACACGGACGCCGTCCCGTACCCGTACACCGACCGCCACCCAGACACCGTCTACAGAGCGGACGGCCACGCCAACCCGTACCGCCACCCGCTGACACACGAATCAAAGACAGGCTGACAGATCATCCTTTTCAGGACGCGCTGTCAGCCTGTGAACCCTATTGTCAATTCGCCGATGCCTTGTACCAGCGGCGGTTAGAAGTCGCTGCTAACTCTCGGAGCCAGTCGCCGCAGGCTTGTCTGTCGCCTCATCGGAGGCATCCGATTTCGGAGCAGTGGTCTCATCGCTCTTGGCGGTCAGACTGCCGTTTTCGCTGCTTGTGGGTATATTGCTGGGCACTGCACCGTTAAACAGCGGAGTACTCGCCGCTGGCGTACTGGCTGCTGAGGGTGTGTCTGCCGCTGCTGGTGTGCTGGCCGCCGGACTGTCGCCTGCGGGTGCTTTCGACACCTCAGTGCTCTTCGACCAGCTTGCCAGTCCTTCGAAACTCGGACGGCCCATGCCCACGCTCGGCTTGGTCAGATCTTCGCTGGGAGGAAGCACATCGGCCAGTGTGGGCCGCTGTAACATCGGATTGGTCTTCGCCTTGGTCGTGTCGCTGTGGCCCAGGCGCTGATTGTACTGTTCCAGCATCTCCACCAGGCGGGGAATTGGCAGCGGCTTCGCGAGATAATCATCGCAGCCCGCCGCCAGAAAACGTTCGCGGTCACCCAGCATGGCATAGGCGGTCACGGCGATGATCGGCAGATCACAGCCATCGGAACGCAGCTTCTGCACCACATCCAGACCACTCATGGCCCCGGCAAGCTGGATATCCATCAGAATCATATCAGGCTTATCCTGATTGATATTTTCCAGCGCCTGTTCACCGTCAATGTAATTGATTACTTCGTGGCCGCCGACCTTGGCGACACGTTTAACCAGAAACAGGTTAGCGGGATTATCTTCCACATACAAAATGCGCATCATTACAAAAGCTCCTGCGGTACTGCTCGTTGACTTCTAAGGTTCAGTTGAATTTTACTTACACAGCGGGATCTGCTGCTTCGGCAGTTCCCGCGATCGATGGCGTTACAGAAGCGGCGGTGACCACGGTCTCCGGCTCGCTGAGATTGACGACCAGTACTTCTTCAGCCGGTTCGTTCTTCTCGACATGTTCTTCATAGATCGGGAATGTAACATGGAAGGTGCTGCCCCTGCCAACTTCACTGTCAGCCCAGATATGTCCACCCATCATGTTCACAAGCTGACGCGAAATCGCGAGACCGAGGCCCGCACCCGAACGCGGATCGCGTTCCGTCTGGTTGGCCTGCTTGAATTCCTCGAAGATGATGTCGAGGCTTTCCTGCGGGATACCGCAGCCCGTGTCACGCACGGTCAGGCGCAGCATATTGTCCTCGACGGCACTCGTCAGCACGATCGCGCCTTCATCAGTGAACTTGACGGCATTGCTGTACAGGTTCAGCAGTACCTGACGAACGCGATTCGGGTCCGCATGGATGTGCGGCAGATCGTCCATCACCTGATTGACCATCTCGATATTGCGACCACCGATCAGGCCATTGGCGGTTGCCAGAGTGGACTTGATGATCGGCTCCAGATCGACTTCCTGACGATGAATCTCCAGCCGGCCCGCATCGACTTTCGCAAGGTCGAGGATGTCGTTAATCAGCGTCAGAAGCTGTGTACCGCTGGTGTAAATCTGGTTCAGGTCCGCCTGATACGCTTCCGGCAGATGCACATCATCGTACATGATCGGGAATTTCAGCATCGTCTCGCTGAAACCGATAATGGCGTTCAGCGGGGTGCGCAGCTCATGGCTCATATTCGCGAGGAACTGACCACGGAACTTCTTGGCAGTTTCAGCAGCGGTACGCGCATTTTCCAGATCGGCATTCGTCAGCATCAGGCGTTCGCCCAGCGCTTCCGACCGTTTAAAGCTGGTTTCAAGCTGCGCACGGCTCTCAAACAGGGCATCGTTGGAACGGCGTTCACGGGTATAGTTCAGCAGCGCCCATTCGGTCACCGCAAATAATTCGCTGGTCACCTCGACCGCGACCGCAGCCGTCAGCATGATCAGCACAATATTGAAAAGCTGAAAGCCTGTGAATAAAACCTGCTGATTGAGAATCCACGGCACCAGCAGTGTGAGGAGGATGGTCGCCGCCGCCGTGATGGCAATCGATTTAGGGGAAAGCAGCATCCCGCCGACCAGCACCACCACAATAAACAGGAACGGCACCAGATCGAGGTAAATGCCGCCGTCCGTCATCCCGACGACGACTGCCAGCATCCCGCCCAGTGTGAAGTTCCACGCTGCAACATTGAAACTCCGCTTCAGCAGATACGGTGTCAGCAGGCTGGAGGTCAGAATAACCAGCGGCGCGTAAATCCAGAGTTTGTTACGAGCACCTTCAGCCGAAAACAGCACAAAGCAGAAAATAAAAACAAACGCACTGACAGCAGCAGTGAGTTTCCACAGCAGATTAAGCCGGTCGTGCTTAACCTCGGCTGCGAAGTCAATATTGGATGGGACGGTTGTCATAGCGCTTACCTTATATAGATCGAACAAACTTTATTTAGTGCCGGTGCCTGAAGACAACTGCATTTATTATAATTACAAACGTCGTAATCTTCCGTAAATAAATTGACGCATACTCTATTTTAACCGAATTCTACCCGTAAATAGTTGTGATATTTTTACGTTATTCAACTCCTCATCTCACATTTGCAGTCCAATTTGTATCTATCCACCCGGTAATCAAACCGTATAATCCTTTTACGCCTAAAGCCATGGGACAGGCCTATCCATTCCGTCAGGGCCTAACGAGGCTGTTGACCATGACTGACAGAGTCCACTGACAGACAAAGGACACGACGAATGTCGTTACTGACGAACCATGTTACCAACCGGGTCATCCTCAAAGCGATGCTGGCCCTTACCCTGATTACGACTGGCTGTCAGGCGCTCACCCCGCCGACACCAACGCCGACGCCAACCGTCACACTGACCCCCACGCTGACTCTGACACCGACGAGGACCTTCACCCCATCCGTGACACCGACCGAGACGGCGACGGCCACGGCAACGGATACCCCAACCGCGACCATCGAACCTTCAGCAACCTTTACTGAAACCGCCACACCGACCCCAACCCATACACCGCAGTCGGTCCCGGCTATCCTGTATGATAACTCGTCGGTTGTCCCCAACATCCCGGACAGCTTCCGCGATGGTCTCGATCAGCCGATGATCGCCTTCCTGAATTATAACAACCGCGAGAGCATCACCTCACCCGCGACCGGACAACCCCCTAATAATATTGTGGGTCTGTTTTACGGCCTGCCGACGGGTACAGGTGGACGCGTTCAGGTGCTGGAAATCGAGTCCGAGCGTGTGGATAACTTCTACATCTCACCCACTGGCAATTCGATTGCCTATTTTTTCACCGATCCGATTGGCGTTTCATCCGGCCTGTGGATCATGGATCTCGAGACGACGGTCATGGCGCGTGTCGCCCTGCTGAGAAGCGAGACGCAGTACGGGCTGTTTACCGCACCGGACTGGTCACCGGATGGATCGCTGGTCTCTGTCGCCTATCCGACCGGCTACGATCTCGATATTCTGCTCTTCAATAAGGAAGCGCAGGCCCCCACTCCAATGACGGAAAGCGGTGCCCACGAATGGGCGGCAGTCTGGTCACCGGATGGGCGTTATATCGCCTTCCTTTCTGACCGCGACACCTGCCCAAGCTGGCGTCCGGGTGTCGAAGGCGGCTGTACCGCCGGGATCGACCCGCTGCCCACCACCGGACAGCTTTATGTGATCGACACCCAGACGACCGAAGTCACCCGTATTTCAGAGCACAGCATCGGTGAAGCGCCGGTCTGGATTAACACCCGCCTGCTCGGGTTTGCTGTGCAGGGTGATCCGGATGACCTGCTCGACGATTCCCGCAGCCTGTGGATGGCCGATGTCCCGCTGATCGTCAGTGGACAGGCCGAGCCGCAGCTCGTCGCGCTGCCCGATTCCAGCGATACCCGCGTGAATATCGCTGAGGCATGGGCACCGAATGGTCAGGCTGTCTTCTTTCAGGATGCGGACAGCTCACTGGTACTGATGAACACCAACGGCCAGTTGATCGCCCGTAATACCGATCTCGCCTATCCGCGCTTCGGTGTGGCTGCTTCATGGTCGCCGGACAGCCAGCGCCTCGCGATTGGTGGTTTAGGTGGTCAGTGCCCCTATGGGCGCACCGTGATCGACAGCGAGTTCAACTTTCTATCACAGTCGCCGTCCAACCCGACGATGTGCAATCCCTTCTATTCACCGGATGGTGCTTTCATCGCCTATACCGGTATCGTCCCGCGCAGCGTCGGCGCATCTGATGGCCGTGTCGATATTTACATCTCGAATGATCGCGGCTTCAGCACCACCAACATCACCTCGGATCTGCGCGGCCAGATCGAACTGCTCGGCTGGGTGCGCTAAGCCTGCATTCTGGGGATGATCTGAACCTCATCCCTATGCAGCAGAACTTCGTTTTGCATTCTGAAGCATGAGGAATTAACCAGTTCTAAGCAATCCCTGCGCCCCTTCTCCGTCAAACAGGTCCTGGTGGAGAAGGGGTGAGGGATGAAGGGCAAAATATGTAGTGCCTCTGGGACTTAACCTCACCTACCAATCATCGTCATTAATATATTTCCAGCCACCATACCAACGCTTTCCCGAAAGATGCAAATCCCCTGTATGATACCTAATCGGCGGCTTACATAACGGAAAATTTCGCCGATTTCTTAACGCTTTCTTTACTATTTCTAGGGTATATTGATTATGTAATACTCGGATAGAAGCGCTTCACAAAAGCACTGAATCGCTACACTATACACTCGCCACTGCACACTCTGCCGCCTTTTGATGTTAACCTCCGCCTCGTCCGCCACGGTCAACACAAATATCGAGCCATCCGCCGTGGAAAAGGACATGCCTTTAAGCAACTCTGACCAATGAAGTCCGGTTAATCACAACCTATATGACACTCGAAACGCTGTTATTCGAAAACTTTACCGAGCCACTGGTCATTCTCCGGCTGGATGGCACTATCGAGAGAATCAATCCCCAATTCGAGATTGTCTTCGGCTGGCAGCGCTCAGCCCTCGTGGGTACCTCTTTATATCAGTTTGTAGCGGAAAAACTTCAGGATGGGCTGCGCATGTTCCTGGAAGCAGCCCCCGCATCCTCAACCGATGTCAGCCACTATTCCATCGAATTCCGTTCAGCCTTCAAGTATGACTATGAGGTCACACTCACCGCTCAGCGTATCGGCTTTAAAGATCAGGATGCGCTGCTGCTGCGCTTCCGGAATATCGATCTCACCGACAGCCGTCTGCATCCCATCGAACACTATCACCTCGATCCACGCCGTATCGAGGATGCACTGCGTTCCAATACTGCGACGAGTGATCTGTTGGGAGATTTCAACGAGAGCATCGACACCCTCATTGACCATCTCGATGCGCTGCTTCCATATGATGTCCTTGATGTGATGTTCGTCAACAACGACCGGGCCTACCTCGTCCACTCGCGCGGGGAAATCACACCCGAACGCCAGAAATTTCTGACGCACCTCAGTATGCCGATTGAACACTTCCCAGCACTGAAAACCATGAAGGAAACACAGCGACCTCTGCTCGTTCAATCCAATGATACGTCCATGGTACCCGATAACAGCTTCGCGTCCCTGTTCAGCAAAGTAAGGTCATATGTAGGGGCACCGCTGTACTTTGACCGTCAGCTCATCGGGTTCATTCACCTTAACAGCTACACACCAGACCGTTATAACACCAGCCACATCTCACTGCTGGAACTGTTCACCAATTACATCGCCATCACCATCGGACAGGCACAGGTCAACATCCAGAACCGTACCCAGCTTACGGAAATGGAAATCTATCTCCGTAACATCATGACCATGTACGAACTGGGAAATACACTGACTTCGACTTTCAATCTCGACGAGATCTATGCCAGCCTGTACGACGAAGTCATCAGCAAGATCATGGACTTTGGGGATGTCCGCGTGATCCTCACTGATGATCAGAGCAGCACCCTGCGCGAAGATTTCGTCGTTCTGGACGGTGTGATTCAGCCTAAAGTGGCTTTGGCAGAGAGTACCGCTTCCACAGAAGAGGTGTATCGCCAGCTCATGGACGAAGCCATGCCGCAGTGGAATGACAATTATTTCTACATTCCGATGCAGACCAGCAAGCGCATCGTCGGCATGATCCGCGTCGGCCCGCTCACCGAAAACGAACTGGAACAGATCGACCTGCTGCCCCTGATGATCGCGGTCAATATGGCAGCCATTGCCATTGAGAATGCCCATCTCTATCTCACTGTCCAGAAACAGCACGGTGAGATCAGCCACCTCTACCACGCAACCACTGTGCTCTTCGAAACGCAGAGCCTCGACGAACTGACACAGCAGGTCGTCGATACGATTATCTATGGCTTCGGTCATCAGGATTGCAGCCTGCTGTTGGTTGACGAGTCACGTCAGGCGCTGAAAAATGTCGCCCACAACAGTACCGTATCCTTTAAAAAGAATAAGTCACTTCCACTGAACGGCCCCGGCCTGACCACCCTTTGTCTCCGCACAGGACAGACTCAGTACGTGCCGGATGTCCGCCAGCACCCGGATTATCTGGAAGGCGATCCGCGTGTCCATTCGGAACTGGCGATCCCGCTGCAAACGGCCCGACACATCTTCGGCGTGCTGGATATTCAGAGCGACCGCCTCGACGGGATCAGCGATGATGAACAGCACATCCTGCTGGCCTTTGCCGGACGTGTCAGCGCCGTGATCGACAACCTGCTGCTGACCGAGGAACTGCGCCGCTACGTCAACAGCCTTGAGGAAATCGTCGATCAGCGCACCCGCGAACTGAAAGACGCACTGGTCGCAGAGCGCAAGCTGAGCGAAACCAAATCGCGCTTTGTCATGACCGTTTCGCACCAGTTCCGCACGCCGCTGACAATCATTCAGTCGTCGAAGGAACTGCTGGAACGCTATGGCGATCGCATGCCACCGGAACAGCGCCAGCAGCGCTTCTCCGCGATCGATCAGTCCGTCCGCGATATTGTCGGCATCCTCGACGATACCATTACATTTAACACGCTGGCCGAAGGACGAGTGTCATTTAACCCCACCACCCTCGACCTGAATGAGTTCACACGCAGTCTGGTTGAGGATTTCAGGGTAAAGACACCACCCACGCATGAAATCATTTATGCTTCAGATGCCAAAGAAGCGGTTACTATAGTAGATATTGAAATGTGGCGTAAGGCGGTTAACGAACTGTTGACCAATGCGCGCAAATTCTCGGAACCGCAGACTCAAATTCGCTGCTCCTTCCATACCGGGGCCAGCTATCTGGTGTTTGAAGTCCAGGACCAGGGCCTCGGGATCCCCGAAGACGATCATGATCGCATCTTCGGTATCTATGATCGGGCGGCGAATGTCGATAATATCCCCGGAGCCGGGTTAGGGTTGGCGATTGTCAAACAGCTCATAGACCGGCACAGCGGTAAAATCGAGCTTATGAGTGAACTGGGGACAGGTACGACCATCCGCCTGATGCTGCCGAAATACATCGGTCATTCAGTGGAACAGTCCTCGCGCTGAAGCGCAGAACCAGTTTCTGAGATCATCGCGCAGCAGGGAAGATGCCATTGTGCAGGGTCAGCCGCCGCGTGCGACGAACCCTGATCCGCAGCAAATCTATTTGTCATATAATATCGATGTATCGAATAAGAGCGAAAAAGGAGGTTCCAGCCTTCTTCGCCCATCTGAAGATTGGGTGTAATCCGGCTGAAGTCTATGAACACAAAAATCCTCGTCATTGAAGACCTGAGCCATCTGCGGAACGATGTGATTGAAATCCTGCGTTTCGAAGGCTTCGACGTGCGCGGTGCACCGAATGGCCGCGTCGGTGTGGATATGGCCCGCGAGTTCAACCCCGATCTGATCATCTGCGACATCATGATGCCGGAACTGGATGGTTACGGTGTGCTGGAAGCACTGCGCAAGGAAGAAAAGACCGCGACCACACCCTTTATCTTCCTCACCGCCAAGACCGACCACGCCGATGTCCGTATGGGCATGAATTTGGGAGCAGAAGACTACATCCCCAAGCCCTTCGTGACCAACGAGCTGCTGGACACCATCCGCGCACGGCTGGATCGTCACCGCACATTCGAAGACGCTGCCGAGAAGCAGCTTCACACCCTGCGTACCAACATCGCCACCTCGCTGCCACATGAGCTGCGCACCCCGCTGAATACCATCATCGGCTTTGCGGACATCCTCTCCGCCGAAGCCATGCGCCTCTCGCCGACTCAGGTCGCTGAGTGGTCGAATCACATCAACGCAGCAGCACAGCGCCTGTACCGCCTGATCGAGAATTACCTGACCTATGTGCGCGTTGAGTCGATCCTCAAAGTGCCCGTCGGTCAGTATCCCGGCACGCTCAATGACAAGGTGACCGGTGCGCCGACCATCGTTGTCGAGTTCGAAGCCAATGCACAGGCCGACCTCACCTCGCGTCAGAGTGACCTGAAGCTGCACTTCAACGACGAAAATGTCCAGAATGTGCTGGTTGCGGAAAGTGATCTGGCAAAGATCGCCAGTGAACTGATCAATAACGCTTTCAAATTCTCGCAGTCTGGCACACCGGTCGAAGTCGAAACCTCGGTTGTCGATGGGAGGTATCAGATCACCGTGACCGATCAGGGCCTCGGCATGACGCAGGAACAGATCGACAATATCGGCGGCTTCATGCAGTTCGAGCGCTGGTTCTACGAACAGCAGGGTACCGGCCTCGGCCTCGTGATCTCCAAGCGCCTGACGGAGTTCTACCAGGGTGAGTTCATCATCGAAAGCGAAAAGGAAAAAGGGAGCCGCGTCATCGTCCGCCTGCCGCTGGCAACCAGTCTTTAGCTGGTTGATGACAGCCTTTAGCTAACGACTAACGGCTTGTTCATCGCTGATACCTTATCGCGCAAGATCAAAGAGGTTACTGTGGGTAATTTTCGGAATCTGGCGGTCTGGCAAAAATCGTATGAACTTGTCTTGAATATCTATCGGTCAACGAGCGATTTTCCAAAAGAAGAGCAATATGGAATGACGAGCCAGATACGGCGGGCAGCGGCTTCGATTCCCGCCAATATCGCCGAAGGAAGTGGCAGAGGCAGCGATCAGGAACTTCGCCGTTTCTGCCAGATCGCATTAGGTTCAGCCAACGAACTCGAATTCTTTCTGCTCCTTTCCCACGATCTCAGCTATCTCGAACGCCAGCAGTATGAGAAACTGAATACAAGCCTCAGCGAGATCCAGCGAATGCTCAACGGCCTTATTCAAAAGCTAACGACCAACCGCTAATGACTGACGACT
>JAEZAF010000252.1 GCA_023430545.1 Chloroflexota bacterium | reverse complement strand
TATCATCGTTGTAAGATACTCATGTGGGATATTGTGGCTTAATGTGGGGAAATCGGTGACAATCCGTTCGCGTGAACAGCGTGTGGTGGAGCGCAAGCGCACCAAATCCAGTCGTGCGCCCGGCGTGCTGCGCCAGCGGACGCCTGAAGAGTTACCGAGTGTCCAGCATGGTGCACGCGGGCTTCAGATCAACTGGCGCATTTTCAGCGGTCTGATGGTCGTCTGTCTGATCATCGTTCTGGGACTGCTCTTTACGGTGGATGCCTTCTACGTCCGTCGGATTGAGGTTGCCGGACTGCGTTATCTGAAGCAGTCCGAAATTTATACGCTGACTGATATTGCCAATACACACATCTTCTGGGTCGATGCCGAGCAGGTACGCCGCAACGTGATGCAGGCCGCGACTGTCGCCGATGCTGAAGTGGTGGTCGGTTGGCCGCCTGATATGGTCCGCATCACGGTGACTGAGCGCGAACCTGCGCTGGTCTGGGAGCAGGCTGGTGTGCCGGTCTGGGTGGATGTCAACGGGCGGGTGCTGATGCTGCCGCAGGAAGAACGTGAGGACCTCGTTCACGTGATGGTGGAAGGCGTGGATGAGATCGTCGAGGCCAGTACGCGCATCCCACCTGAAGTGATCAACGGCGCACTTCAGCTCCGGGAACTGCTGCCAGACGCGGGGACACTGCGCTATCACCCGCAAAAGGGACTCGGTTTTGTAGACCCGGCTGGCTGGGAAGCCTGGTTCGGTTCTGGCACCGATATCGGTGTCAAAATTCTGGTATACAAACGCACAGTGACTGAATACGGTAATTTGCCGTCGCTGCGCGAGATCGACGTGTCCAGCCCGGACACGGTCCTTCTGTGCTGCGACATCTTCTGAATTTGAGAGATTAAAGGTTGTACGGCCCCTTATGGATCATCTGGTCATCGGCCTTGATATTGGAACCCATAAAATCTGCACGATCGTCGGGCAGGTCCGCAGCGAAGACCTCTTCGTGATCGGTGTCGGCATCGAGCCGAGCCGGGGGATGAAGCGCGGCGTGGTCAATGATATGTCCGCGCTGACAGCGGCGATTTCTGCCTCGGTACACAAGGCGGAGAAAACCAGCGGTTACGATATCAAACGGGCATTTGTCAGTCTTGCAGGCAGTCACATCAGCTCGATCAACAGCCGTGGGGCGGTCGGTATCGCTGGCACGCGCAGTGTCACAGCGGATGACATCGACAAGGCGATGGAATCCGCCCGTGCGATTGCCATCCCGCATAACCGTGAAGTGCTGCACGTCGTCCCGCGCAGTTATTCGCTGGACGGTCAGGAACGTGTCCGCAGTCCGCTGGGGATGCACGGCTTCCGACTCGAAGTTGAGACACATATCATCACCGCATCTTCAACCAGCGTCGCCAATCTCGAGCAGTCCGTCGAAGCGGCAGGAGTACTGGTGGACCGCTTTATCCTGAATCCGCTGGCCGCCGGTGACGCCATCCTGACCGATCAGGAGCGCGAGATGGGCGTCGTCGTCATCGACATCGGCGGCGGCACCACCGACCTCGCCATCTTCATTGAGGGCACGGTCTGGCATACGGCGGTGCTCGCCATCGGCGGTGATCTGGTCACCAATGACATCACCTACTGGATGAATGTCTCGTTCGAACTGGCGGAAGCTGTCAAGATTGAACGCGGTCACGCCAATGCCCGCGCCGTCGGCCCGCTGGAGACATTTTTAGTCGAACCGTTTGGCGACGGGATGCCGATTGAGGTCAATCGGGCGGAGCTGGCCGAAGTCATCGAGGCCCGTGTCGAGGAGATCTTCGAAAAAGTCCTGCAGGAGATCAAGCGTTCCGGCTATGATGGCCTGCTGCGGGCCGGTGCAGTAATTACCGGTGGATGCTCACAGCTTCCGGGTGTGAAGGAACTGGCAACACGCATCCTGAACTGTCCTGTGCGGATCGCTCAGCCTGAAAAGCTGACCGGTATGGCCGATGTCCTCAAGAATCCGTCTTACAGCACCAGTGTTGGCCTGCTGCGGCTCGGCCTGCAGATGGACAATGCCATGCCCGTCTCCGTTGCCAGCCCGACAGCGCAGCCCACAGCCAAAATCGGCCAGATTCTCGGCAGTATCTTCAAGCGACTGCTGCCGGATGATACGGTTTGAAGTCCTGCGATACAGGACTATCAGCTTGTGGACGAATAATGTAAATCGTTTACAATACGGGCGTTATACAGGCATTATTCTATAAATGAAACACGAAAACAGCACGGTTCCGGATCAGTGAAATGCTTCAGAATTAAGATCCCGCCGTTTTGCACATTCGGCGTTTCTTCGTAAAATGAACAGCATATCATCAGTATTATCAATCAGTCAGATTAAACGCGGTATAGGCCACCGCCTGTATCTTTGAAAAGGACTTAGAGGGGTTAACACATGGACGGCTTCGATCCCATTGAAGGATTTGCACAGATTAAGGTCGTGGGTGTCGGCGGTGGTGGAAACAATGCCGTCAATCGTATGATCAGTGAAGGCCTTGGCGGTGTTGAGTTCATCTCGATCAATACCGACAATCAGGCCCTGATGCTCTCGAAGGCGAAAACCCGCGTGCGCATCGGAGACAAGCTCACCCGTGGCCTCGGCGCGGGCGGCAACCCGGAGATCGGGCGTAAGGCCGCTGAAGAAAGCTCTGAAGAACTGTACGAAGTGCTGCGCGGCGCGGATATGATCTTTATCGCTGCCGGTATGGGCGGTGGTACCGGGACCGGTGCTGCGCCAGTAGTCGCGCAGATCGCGAAGGAACTCGGTGCGCTGACGATCGGCGTCGTGACGCGTCCGTTTACCTTTGAGGGCAGCCGCCGCCTTCAGCATGCCGAATCCGGGATCGAAGGGCTGAAGAGCCAGGTCGATACCCTGATTGTCATCCCCAATGACCGCCTGCTCCAGATTGCCGACAAGCGTGCCAGCCTCCAACAGGCCTTTTCGCTGGCGGATGATGTACTGCGTCAGGGTATTCAGGGGATCTCCGAACTGATCACCGTCCCCGCACTGATCAATCTCGACTTTGCCGATGTCCGCACCATTATGTCTGAGGGCGGCGCTGCACTCATGGCCGTGGGTCAGGGCGTGGGCGATGACCGTGCCCGCCGTGCCGCTGAAATGGCGATCAACAGCAGCCTGCTGGATGTCACCATCGACGGCGCACGCGGTATCCTGTTCAACATCACCGGCGGTCCAGACCTCAGCCTGTTTGAAGTCAACGAAGCCGCTGCGATCATCAAGGAAAGCGCACACCCCGAAGTCAATCTCATTTTCGGTGCCCAGATCGACGAGACGATGGGCGACGAAGTTCGCATTACGGTAATTGCCACTGGCTTTGAGCAGAGCCGCGTCTCGCGGAAGCTCGAACAGCAGCAGCCGATGCGTCCCATGAACAGCGTGCCGCGCTCGACACAGCAGAACAATTCGACCCATGCGCCTCGCCCTCAGCAGCAGCCCTATCAGCCGCCTGCACCACCGTCGCAGCCTGCACCGCCTGTGCAGCAGACTCCGCCTGCACCGCAGCCGCCGCAGTCAGCCGATGTGCCGTCGCGTGTCTATGACGAAGACGACATCAATATGCCTGCCTTCCTGCGCAAGCGTGACCGTCGTTAGTCACTAAAACTCACTGTCAATCAAAAACGGGGACTGAAATTATCAGTCCCCGTTTTTTTTGTTCACACAAATGATTTTAATAAACGTCGCTCTTGTTCTTTGTCGAATAGGATCGGTTTGTCAGCCGCAGGCTGGTTTTCGCGGGTGTCAGGT
The DNA here is from genome assembly GCA_023430545.1 of Chloroflexota bacterium. Lineage (GTDB taxonomy): Bacteria > Chloroflexota > Anaerolineae > Aggregatilineales > Phototrophicaceae > JAEZAF01. Next base: position 34,900 of record JAEZAF010000252.1, on the reverse strand, counting down.
ATTGTGAGATGAAACTGAAGATCTCGCGCAGTACCAGACGGCTCGCGTCCTTCTGAAAATCGTTCGGGTTTTCGGGATAGAATTCGTGTCCCACACCCTGAATGATCTTCACACGGTGCGCTTCACCGGCAGGGGATGCCTGCAAGCCGGCCCCAAGCCGGTCGATCACATTCTTGTCGATGTAAGGATCATTACTGCCGTACAGGGCCATCAGCGGTGTTTTGCACAGGTGAAAGCGCTCCATATTGCGCTGCGGAAAGCCCCCGCACGAAACCGCTGCTTCAACATCCTCGCAGTCCAGCGCGACATCATAGGCGAAGCTGCCACCCATCCCAAGCCCGACGACGGCGGAAGTCCCGTTGGTGTGATTGTGCTTCTCGACCACATCGATGGCCGCGCATACCCGCGCCATCCCGTTGATCGGGCCTAGCGCCTCGACGAGCTGCATTGCCTCACGTGGTGTCTTCGCGACTTTGCCGTCGAACAGGTCAGGCACGATCACATAATAGCCGCTCTGCGCAAGCACACTTGCCACCCACCGGATCATGCCAGTGATGCCCCACCAGTCATGCAGCAGGCTGATCGCCGGGTACTTGCCTGCAAGCTGTGGATGTGCCATATAAGCCGGAAACTGTGACCCGTTGTCGAGGTTGACCTGTACGTATCCCGTCTCAATGTTGTATTCGATATGAACGGGGTCATAAATGGGCATGGTCTTCTCCTGCTGCCTGATCTTTTTCGTCTTCGTGACGGGTTTGGGGTCTCGCTGTGAACTCGCCTGTGCAGCAACCTGAAGATGCTGAATTCCGTTCACCTCTATCATATCGCTCAATCACCGGAGCGTCGAAAAACCACCGTTATCACGTCATCACACAGGATGTGCCATGCCATCCTGCATGATGCTGACCATCATACATGATACTGACAGTGATTAACGCTTGATGTTGTAAATCGTGCGCGAAACCGGATCGGGTTCCGCCTCTGTCCCAAGGATTTTAGCGCCGTCTGGTGTCACCACGCATGACAGCGTGCGGTAATTCTGACGATGCGCCCAGTCGCGGATGGCCGTCAGCAGCGGCGGTGACAGTGTACGTGCCGACCACACATACACATCGGCGCTGCGCGGGTTTAACTGCTGGTAACAGCAGATGAACGCCTCATGTCCGGACGCGCTGATCGCAAGCCGGTGAATGCGACGTGCGTTCATCTCCGGCAGGATTTCCCACGTGCGCGGCCATAATTCTTCCCAGTGCTGGCGTGCGCTCTCCAGCCGACCGACCGGCATGTGCCACCCATCGATCTGGGCGGCGCTGCTGCCGGGATGCTCATTGACCTTGTAGAATCCCTGTCCGGTGCGTGCTGGCAGGTGATAGCGCTGCACGCTGACCAGTGGCGATAGTCGCAGGTCGCGGTACAGCCCTGCTTTGTCATCCGCCACGCCAGTTGGGAGGCTGACCGTCAGCTTGCCGCCGCTGGACTGTGCCAGATCGATCAGTGCCCGCAGCAGAAGCTGTGCCTGAGCGTCGCTTTGATACACCAGCCGCCCAAGATGCAGATGTGCCCCCAGCGGTTCTGGCTCGTCTCCGGGATACAGCTCCGCATAGGCTGCAACCTGACCGGTGCTGGTTGATTCCGCCAGCAGCGTCATCCCCGCGCCGCGCAGCAGCCGGCTGAGATGAATGGCGGCGGTTTCGTCGCTCATCCATGGGCCGCCGTGTGTCCAGCGTTCGTAGATCGTGAGGGCAGTATGCGGCAGGCTCTCGACACCACCGCCGGAAGTCATCCGCTGCCAGACCGGGATCTCGCTTTGAAACAGCGCGGCAATCGCGTGGGTGTCATCCAGCCGCGCTGCACGAATGTGATACTGCTCGGATGCGTTCATATCATTCTGAGGTGTTTCAGGTCAAAAGGTTGATCTGTGATTATAGCAGATCCCGGCGCGGAGATAACTAATCGCGTGACAAAACAAAAACGCCGAAGCGTATGGCCTCGGCGTCTGTTTCTCATGCAGAGAAGATCGGGTGATGTGGATAAAGATTGCGACGGGAGTGTGCAGCAGTGCCTTTCGACATCCACTGCACAGGCGCTCTGCCACTGAGCTACGGCTGTTTACTGTTTCCAGCAGACAGGCGGCGGGAGTCGAACCCGCGACCACCTCGTCCTTAGCGATAACCCGTACGCGCCGACCCACATCACCTTTGATCACATTGTGGGTTGCTGCATAGTTCAGTCATATTTCGACTGGTGACATGGATAAAGGAGTCGAAATGGGAACTCACCTCGGTGGTGGATTGCTCCACCTGTGAGATGGAAAGGAATTGAACCTTTGGGAACCAGATAACCCACTTCTATCGACCCATGTCACCGTTGATTATACCATAGTTTTATCAGATCTCACCACGAGAGAAGCGGCTGATCACTTCCGGTGCGGCAGCATCGAAGCCGACCACATCCAGCATCCCGGCGTCATTCGGGTCGGCAATCGAGAAGGCGTTCGACAGCATCCCGACGACCACCAGCCGCGCTGCAATCCCCATCTTCTCGCGGTATTCCGCCAGGGCCTGCGCCGGATGGATCTTCCCGAACCATGTTTCGCTGTCGGTGTAGATCACGAAGGTGTCCACAGGCTGCTTGCGCTCCAGCGCGTACAGCATCGGCAGGGCGCAGTCAGTCGCACCAAACGGCAGACCACTGATCCGCTTGATCACATCATCCAGACGCATCCGGGCCGAGATATCCAGCGGCTGAATCTCGTGATGGAACGCCGTGAAGCTGTACTGCTCTTCCGTCCGCGCCGTGACCAGTGCCATCGCCGCGCTGCCATCACGCGGTGTCAGCCCCGGAACACCCGCGATCATCCCAATACCCATCGAGCCGGACACGTCCAGCGCCAGCATCGTGCGCTTGCCGGACGGCTGCACATTCTGGAAGGCCAGTTCAAAGGCTTTGTCCAGTGCGTCGAGGATGCGTGCCGCCGGTGTCCATTCCGGTTCACCCGCCGCGTGCATCTGATACATGCCGCGCCCCTTCAGGCTGCGTCCGAGGGCATACACCCGCAGCGCAGACAGTACGGCAATCGGATGTACACGCGCCTTGCGCAGCGCATCGGCATTGGTCAGCCGCTCGACGATGCGCCCTTCAGCCGCGCTTCCCGGTGTCACCAGCCCGACACGGGTCATGGTCGCCAGATTGCGGATCATGGCGGTCATCGGCATCTTCTGCAGCAGCGCCTCCCAGATTTCAGCACTTTTCAGCGCATCGGTCGGCAGCGCCTCACGCGGCAGGTCGAATTCCGCAATCAGCTTCAGCCATGTCGCGACATCGTTTGCCTTCTGTGCCTGCTCGAACGCCCAGATAAAAGCCTGTGCCTCATCTGCGGGCTTGTGCAGGTCAGTCGCCCATGCGGCCTCATCACGCTTCGTCACCCACTTCATGATCGCGGACTGCACTTCAGTCTGCGGCTTCGGATGCGACAGGCGCAGGGTGTCGGTGTGTGTCCAGCCGTTGCGCTGGCGATACTTCACCAGTTGATAGACCAGATCACGCGGTGTCTTTTCCAGATACCACTGGCCGACCGCACGCCGCAGGCCGCGTCCCCAGCCGCGCATGGTCTGAACATACTCTGCGAATGCGAACAGGTGCGTCCCGATACGGCAGACCTGCGGCAGGGCATCCAGCGCGGCGCGGCGTGTCGCCTCGTTACCGAGGGCAGTCGCCATCGCCAGCGCGAAAATCGCCGGATCGTTCTTCGGTGCGCGTCCTTCCTTAGAGATCGCGACGATCTCCTGAACGGTGCGCACACCGTCTTCCAGAATACAGTCCTTGACGTTCTGCGCGTTATTGATCGTCAGGGTCTGTTCGGTTGCATAGTAGGAACCACCTTCGCTGCCCAGAATCAGAAAGCGCCGCAGTTGTTCCCACGAATCAATCTGCCAGGTGTACCCGCCCGCAGAGTTTCGAACCTGATTCGATCCAGGAATCGGCGCTGACTGCGGAGTCGGGCTGTTCGGCTTCAGAATGTTCTTCAGGTAATTCTTCATCGCATCAGACCTCCTCTCTCGATAGCAGCTTGCCTTATAGGTATTTCTCAGAGACCATACTGAAAGCATTGTGCCAACATGGGCAAGCGAGACATCGTTCCCGCAACTGTCCCCATACAACATGTAAAATGTAGGGACAACGCCTGCGTTGTCCGCTGTTTTGATTATGAACAGTCATCTTTCAGCATGGCTTCTCAGACGCTATGCAGACGCTGCATATCACCCAAAGGTTCCACTGCATCTGCGTATCGTCATCACCTCCAACATCCTATCATGATAAATTGATGTGTCAATAGGATTGTTAAGGGTTCATGACAGTCCATCAGGGTTCAATTCACCAGACAGCCACGGCATGCCATAGCCAATCACCAGATGACCGGCCTCGGCCAGTGCCTGACCCAGTGTGTGCGTATCGCGATAATTCCACCAGTGCGCCGCCGACGGCAGGATCGCGACTCCGAAATCCTCGACCACCAGCGCCGATAGGTCACGCCGCAGGCCGTCACTGCGGGACAGCGCCACCCGGAAGCGCGACGGCATCCCCGATGACCACTCCGTATCATAATACGCCAGATGCTGATATTCGATCACCGCTGTCAGGCCGTTATCGAGGAGTCTTTCAAAACGGAAAAGGCCGCCTGCCCATTGAATAGGCGTCTCCTGAAGCTCATAGCCAGCGGCGCGGTAAGCCTGCCCGATGACGGTCACGAGAAGGGTGCGAAAGTATTCCTGTGGGTCCTGCTTTAGCATAATCAGTCTCATCTCAATTCCGACGAGACAGCAATATACCACACACAGCGGAGGAGTAAGCGGAGTCGGTTCACTCAGCCGGAGACTTCAAAAGCTGAAACAGGGCGGGCCGTATATACGGAAATGTTCCCTCAGCAAAGTCGATCTGAACTGCCGAAAAGCGCATGTCAGCGGTGTGAAACGTCCGAGACTGTTAGGCCACCGCCGAATACCGGCGTCTGGTACGGCGCTCGTATTTGGCTTTCCGACGATTGTGACGATGGGCATCCTCATTACGGTAAGCGGTCACCACAACTTTGCCATCGCGTGACACGATCACTGTGGTGCCGATTAAACGACGATACGGGTGACTCCCCGGCAGATCATGCGGGAACCATTTCTGATGCAGACAGAAAAAAATCACACCGGCGCGGCGTTGGCGTTTGCCGTAAGTCAGGATAAAGCAAATTTCATCGTACGAGAGATTCCGCTGTGCGGCGCGGATTTCAGCATGGTCGGAGAGTTCAATATCCAAGACTCAATCCCCCTGATCGCGGCAGCCGCCCTGTTCCTAATAGTATATTACACGCTAATTGACCCAACATGACGTAAATTTTCGCGAAATAGGTAAAATTGGCGTAAAAAAACGATCAGACGCCCCTCGCCGCTTCAGTACACCATCCCGAAAGCAAAAAGACGGTGTGCGATCTGCGCAGATCACACACCGCCCTACAAAACACGCGGCCATACATGCGAAGCACGTCCGGGGCGTCCGCCCGAAAACCCTGACAACACACCCATCGTCCCTACAAAACATGCGGGTAGGGACACGGCACTGCCGTGTCCGCCGTAGGCTTAGCCTGTTTTTCTTCTCGTGGCACACGGCTGAAGGATGCGCCTCAACGTAAGATATTATAGGGACACGCTTATGATCTTTCACAAATTACGAGGGAGATCATTTTTCGGAGCGATTCCGCTGTAGGGGCGACCCTGTGTGGTCGCCCGTTTTTCTCCATATTGAATTATAAAACGACATCAGCGTGTCCGCTGTAAACTTTTAACCTCTTCGCTCCCCTTCTCCAGGCAAACTTGTTTTGCCGAGATGGGCCGGGGGATGAGGTTTGCGTCCGGATAGGGGGCTTTTCGGTCCACTTCGTTTGAAAATTCGAACCGCACAACCAGAACATTCGTGCTATACTGTGAGCTGCCTGCACCTTAACATGGACTGTGTTTCTCCACACGATACTTTGCTGCAAATTGCTGCAAGTTGCAGCAATTTGCAGCATCTTGCAGCCAAAATGTGCTGCAAAATCGCACATTGCAGCGCCGCATCGATGGATTTGAGGGGAAAACCTGTTGTTGCCGCACAAAATTTTTTGTGCGGCAGCAGCAGCAGCAACAAGCTGCTACAAGCGCATCTTGCAGCGCCTTTGTGGCGTATTGCTGCATCTTGTGGCACATTGCGGCGTAAATGCGCCACAATTCTGCCATCACCGCCTATTTTGAGGGGGGAAAATCGTTGTGGCGGCGTAAATTTTCGCGCCGCCGCCGCCACAATTTGCCTTCAGACGCTCATCCCAGCGGGAAGATCCACGCCCGCTGCTTGGGGAACAGAATCGGCACCAGGGTGCGCGCCAGTGCGTTGCCCTGCACCTCTGGATACAGATGGCCGACTTCCGCCACCGTCCGATGTCCGAACAGGACATTCAGGAAGGTATGATCCGGGAAGCCGATATCGCCTTCGTACAGGGCAAAGGGGCGGTGCTCCACACTGACCAGCCGACCCTGTTCGAAGCGCAGTTCCAGCCCGGTCAGGTCATAAAGGCTGATTTTCAGCGTGCCGGTGTGACCGTGCGCCAGCGAGTTCGCCAGACGCTCTTCCAGTACCGGCGTAAGATGCTGGATGAACGCTGCCAGGTCAGGCACACGCAGATACCATGCATAGACCTTTTGCAGAAGGCGTCCGCCGGGTGTAGCCTGCACCAGCGTGTCGAACAGTTCCGGTAAGTCGGCTGAAAATGAGATGGCTTCCGGCAGGGGCTTTTCGATTTCGGCAAAGAAGGTCAGGCCGAAGTCCTTAAGCTGTCGCAGTATATCCATATAGACATTGATCAGCGAGCCGTGCTCGTTCATCACCCAACTGTAACACGCCAGCCATGTGCTCTCCTTGACCGCACGCAGCGAGACATAGCCCAGTTCCTGACCATCCGGGCCAGTGATGATAAAGACATACGGCATCCAGACTTCATCGGGATCGCGCCCGGTCAGCTCGAAATGCCAGATCGCCTCGTCACGCGGATAGCTGATCGCATGCTGCGGGGCATAGGCCGAGTCCCATGCTGCCAGCTTCGCGGCGTCATCCGGTGTTGCCCGTCGCAGTGTATAGGTCAGGGTTTCGCCTTCCGGCAGATCGCGAATCCCGAAGAACGGTACTGTCGTGCGTGAGCCGAGGTCAAGCGCCATCGCATAGCCGAAGCGCCGATAGTAATTCTCGATGCCAGTGATGCTCTGCATGAGGTGGCCGGACTGCTGACTGCGTTCGTGTGCGGCATCGATCAGGGCGCGAACCAGCCCGCGCCGGCGATAATCCTTGTTGGTCGCCACCAGTTCGATACGGCCAACCGGCACCGGAAGCGTGCCGATCTGCCATATCTGCGGGATCAGAAGCACAGCTGAGACAATCTGCTCATCCCGTGCCGGATCGACCACCACCCAGATATCATCGTGCGTAACGGTCGGGTGCCTGCCGGAGGCCAGTGTGCGCGTCCATGCTGCCATCGCGATGGTGTCGGTCTCGCCTGCTTCGCCAAAGGTATCAGCGTAAAACGTTGGCAGGTTTTCGGCATCACGGGCATGTCCTTCGCTCAATGAACGCAGAATCAGTCCGTCCGCAAGTTCTCGTCTCATGCCGCTATCCTTTTTCAGCACCCTTACTGGGCGTCAACGGTATCTACAGTGGTATCAATCGGGCGGTCGATGGAGGACGCAGGCTCGTCGATCTGGCGCAGGGTCAGCACGCGGAAGCTCTCACCATACTGCCAGCCGCTTTCCTGACCTTCTGCCGAGTCGCCTTTGCGGATCATGTCGATCAGGTCTTCGCCAAACTGGGATGGGAAGCAGCGCAGCGTGTTCAGCTTACGCTCAAACACATCGGTGATATCAACCGAAACGTTCGGATGCTCCGAGATCATCAGATAGACCTTGGTCACATCGTGCGGCTCGTACCCTTCATCCAGCAGTTCCATAAAGATCGGGCGGGAACCGGCGCTGGGGAAAGCAGCGTACAGTGCTGCCTCACCGACAGCGCGGTGATCCGGGTGATTGACATAGGTATTGTCGCTGAAGTAGTAGGTATTCGGGTCAGGGATGACCACCACTTCCGGGCGCAGTTCGCGGATCAGACGTGTGAGGTCACGGCGCAGTTCGAGCGTCGGCTCAAGCGTGCCGTCCTTGTAGTTGAGAAAGCGTACATCGGTGACACCCGCTGCTTCTGCCGCGGCGATCTGTTCACGGCGGCGTGTCTCGACCAGGGTCTCGCGATGGTAATCCACCGAATTGCTGCCTGCCGAGCCGTCGGTGACGATGCAGTAGGTGACTTCGGTTCCGGCATCTGTCCAGCGGATAATCGTTCCAGCGTAAAACTCGATGTCGTCAGCGTGGGCGACGATCACGAGGACGCTTTTGGGAATGTAGAATTCCTGATTGTGATTGGTCATATTCGGTTCTCTAAGGGTCACAAGCGAACAGTATAGCAGTGTACAGTGATCGACGCAACCACGGTACCCTGCACATCACAGATTGAGTTTCATCAGAGACCGTTTGAATATTCAGAAAACGGTTCTGAAATGTATGGATAGGCCGGACAATGCTGTATTGTCCCTGATGGAGGCCAATTTCCAAACAGGTTCTCAATGATATTGCAAAAGCAGTGGGGCTGATTGGAATGATCGATCAGATCACGATCAGCACAATCAGGAAGATGACGATCACCGCTGCGGCCAGCAGATTACCATCCCCTGCCGGGCCACCTGCCAGCACATACAGGGGAAGCTGGCTGATCGTCGCCTCGCTCGGTGATCCTGCCGGTGGGCGGCTGATATAAGGCGCAAGCGGATAGTCGTTGATGTGCATGAAGTACCACAGCGTGCCCCAGATCAGGTAACCGTTGAGGAATCCAACCACGCCACCCAACAGGTTAGACTGTAACTGCTCACGGTTCGCGCTGTCGCCACGGGCGCGGGCGGCTTCCTGACCGATCAGGGCGCGAGTCTGGTAGGCGAACAGTACGATGATCGCAAACAGCGCCGTCTGAATGAAGAAGGCCTGCGACGCCGGGACATTTGCCAGCAGTGTCCCACGGATCACGTCATCGAACTGAAACAGCGCAAATAAGCCGAGGACAATCCCCGAAAGGGCGATGACTTCCTTGTTCCACCCACGAGAAAAGCCGATATAGCCAAACAGGAATGCCATACCCCATAAGAGCGCGGAGAGCTGCATCATTTGAGAGTTTACCTTTTCAGTTCAGGTGTCAATCGCAGGCCGGTTCGCCATCTGGCGTCCGCAGTCGGTCACCGTGACAGGTTCGCCATCTATTTCTGCCGTACATCGTGATTCTACCTTAAGTTTGCACATCCCGTGCGAACAAATTCAGTGTATTCACGATCTTTTCAGGCGCGTGGGGCTGCGCTAATGCGCTGGCGGCAGCGCTCATCCGGCGCAGACGTGCATCATCACGCACAAGGCTGACCAGTGCAGGCAGCAGATCTGATTCCATCCGGCCATCTTCCATCAGAATCCCCGCGCCATGCTCCACCAGATAATCAGCGTTCACCTTCTGATAGCGCCATGCATAAGGATACGGCACCAGAATCGACGGCAGGCCGAAATAGGGTAGTTCACCGAGTGTACTGGCCCCGGACCGGCACACGCACAAATCGGCTGCCGCCATCGCCAGCCCCATATCGTCATGCAGATAGGCGAAGGGATGGTAATGCGGCACACCCTGATGTGGTGCGGCCTGCTGCCAGTCGAGTTCACCCGTCACATGGAGGACCTGTACCTGCTGTCGCAGCAGTTCCGGCAGCAGCTTGATCACCGCCGTATTGATACTGCGTGCCCCGCGACTGCCACCGAATACCAGAAGCGTCTTTCGTGCTGGGTCCAGTCCGAAGTGCGCGATGCCCTCGCTTCGGGAAGCCTGCATAACTGACTTCCGCAGCGGATAGCCCGTCACGACCATCTTGGTCAGCGAGAAATACGGCGCAGAAGCTGGTGTTGTCACACAGATACGCCGTGCCAGTGGTCGCAGCGTCTTGATCGTCAGTGCTGGCTCTATATCGGGCAGATAGATCACCAGTGGAATACGCAGCATCTGCGCGGCCAGTGCAACGGGAACACTCACCCATCCGCCGGTTGTGAAGATCACATAGGGTCGGATGCGGTGCAGCAGCCGCAGTGCCTGTGTCGTCCCGAAGGATAGTTTGCCTGTGCTCCTGATGGCAACCGTCGGTTTTACGCCATGCAGCGGCCCTGAATAAACTTCGTGATAGCCGTCAAATTGCAGCCCTGAACGCTCGACAAGCGGCCTCTCAAACCCATCGACCGCGCCCACAAAATGCAGTGCTGTGTTCGGCTGATGTTCCTTTAAATACTCAGCGACCGCCAGCGCCGGGTATACGTGACCGCCTGTCCCCCCGGCTGCGAGAAGGATCGTTGCGGGCAAGATCGGCTGTGACATCGGCTCTCCGTTTGATCTGGCTCTCTTTGAGTAAACTGACACGCTGCACGCTCAGTAAAAATCCGACTCCCACCAGCAGTGTCACCAGTGATGAACCCCCGTAGCTGATAAACGGCAGGTTGACCCCCGTCGGCGGGACCAGCGCCAGCATCACGGCGATATTGAGCAGGGCTTTGACCGCTACCCATACGGTGATCCCGGCGGCTAACAGCGCTCCAAACGGGTCCGCTGCGCGTCGTGCGATGTAAAACCCACGCAGAACGAACAGCACATACAGCAGCACTACCACACCCGCGCCGATGATGCCGAGTTCTTCACCAATCACGGCGAAGATACTGTCGGTATGTGGGGCTGGCAGGCCGGTGAATTTCTGAAGGCTTTGCCCCAGTCCCATGCCTGTCCAGCCACCGTTTTCGAAGGCGATACGCGCCTGCAGGATGTGATAGACAAGCTGTGTCGGGTCTGACCAACCCGCAAGGAAGCCGCTCAGGCGTCCACCTGCATAATTGACAATTCCAGTGCTGATGACCAGTACGCCTCCGCCTGTTGCGATCGCAGCAATAGCTGCAAGCTGCATCAGATCTGCACCGGCGAGGAAGAACATCGCAGAACACACCACCGCAATCGTGATGGCCGTGCTAAGGTCTGGCTGAAGGACGACCAGCCCGACGACAAAACCCAGAATCAGGGCGAAAGGGATGAGTCCATAGGTCAGGCTTTGGATGCGGGTATTTTTCGCTTCCATCCACGCTGCCATGTAGATGATCATCGCCAGTTCAGCGGCTTCACCCGGCGCGAAACGTCCCGCGACCAGTGTGCGCCGTGCGTTGAAGGTATCTGATCCGAACAACTGCACGGCGATCAGGAAGGCAATCGCCACGAGCAGAATCGGCACGACAAAGCGCCGAAGCCGTCGGTAGCCGAGGATAAGGGCCGCCGCTGCCGCGATCAGGCCATAGATGGCATTGCGCACATGCCCCATGACGATCACAGTCGGGTCATTGTAATCGCTGGTACTCCAGTCAAAGGTGGTACTGAAGACCATCATGATCCCGATCACCAGCAGAATAGCGGTCAGCACCAGCTGCGGCTTATCAATCGAGGCCCAGAAAGAAATCGTGCGCTCCGCCGGTCGCGACGCACCGATCTGTGCAAAAGAGGGAAATCCACCTCTTGCTTCTGGTGCCGGACGGATAGGTTGTGCCGGTGTTTCATCGACAAACTGGGGAGGTAAGGATTGCTCAGCCATCAGAGATGCCTTTAACCATACGTTGACAGACAATACCTTCGACAGGCTGTGAGACCAACAGCAGTAAACTCATAACATTCAGGATGAGCCGCATCACCGGCTGGCGGCGCTGGGCAGACACAGTGAACTCCAAGCATACAGCCAAGTTGTATTCTTTGCACCTTTAGGCCTGACCAATGATGTCAGATCTGACCCGTTGACAGCATTTGAGCAGTTACAAGGCATTCACCATCTCACGGAAGTGTTCGCCACGTGCGGCGAAATCCTGATAGGCATCATAACTGGTCCCGCCAGGAGACAGCAGCACCACATCCCCACTCTCTGCGATCCTGTGCGCAAGTTCCACCGCTTCTTCCAGCTTCTGGACCCGTGTCACATGCTCGTCGGAGCCGGTCAGTTCCCGCACCGTGTTGACGACAATATCACCATCGCGTCCAAAGGCGACGATGTGGCGCGTCTTGCGCAGGGCCAGCGTGACCATCTCTTTCCACGGCAGTTTTTTGTCCGCACCCCCTGCCAGCAGCACAATAGGTTCTTCATAACTGTTCAGCGCCGCGACAACCCGTTCCGGCGCAGTAGCGATACTGTCATTGACATAGGTCACGCCGTCCAGCACGCGCACCGTCTCCAGCCGATGGGCAACAGCCTTGAAACTGCGGATGGTCTCACCCATGATTTCCGGCGCGATCCCGGCAGCCCCAGCCAGCGCACAGGCGGCCAGCACATTGGCGACATTGTGTGCCCCTCTCAACGGGATATCCTCAAGTTCGCACACCATCTGCGGATCGCCAGTGGTGCTTGCCAGCCCCGCGACAAACAGTCGCTGTCCGGCCAGAAATGCGCCATCCGTCACCAGTTCGCTGCGGCTGAACCACAGGATGTCACCGGGGGCGGCTGGTTCCACCATGCGCGAACCCCAGTCATCACGGTTCAGTACCGCGATGCCGTCCTTGCCCTGATGTCCAATGATATTGGCTTTGGCACGCATATAATTCTGCATTGTGCCGTGACGGTCAAGGTGATTAGGGGTGATATTGAGGATTCCGGCAATCTGCGGGCTGCTCATCATCAGCTCAAGCTGGAAGCTCGACAGCTCCATCACAACACGGTGATCGGGCCGAATGCCCATCATGACATCCAGCAGCACACTGCCGATATTGCCGCCGACCCATGTGGTAAAACCAGCGTTTTTAACCATCTCGCCGACCAGTGTGGTCGTGGTGGTTTTGCCCGCGCTGCCAGTAATGCCGATGATCGGGGCGGGGCAGCGGTCTACAAATAACTGTGCATCGTTGGTGATTGCGATCCGCCGTGCGATTGCATCCTGCACAATCGGCAGTTCGATCGGCACTCCACCCGAAAGGCAGACCAGCTCCACCTGATCCGGCACACGATCCGGCATTTCACCCAGTTGAAAGCGTACACCCGGGAAGTCGATGGGGTCCACCTGAAGCTGTTCGGCAGTCTTCTGATCGAAGATAATCGCACGAGCACCTACGCTGGGCAGCCACCGCGCCAGCGCCTGTCCCTGACGGGCAAAACCGATCACGATGACCCGTCTTCCACTGAGGATATCGTTTTGTGTCCGCAGCATTGCGTGACCCCTGTTCACTACTTTTCAGGATAACATTTAAAAGTGGTTACCAGCGACCTGCACTCAGCGAACAGAGACTGATGTTTAGCGCAGCGCCAGTGTAAGATCCACTTTCGAGAGATAATCAATGGCCTCATCCATACTGGTGACCACATGAAAGCGCGTTCGGGTGACCTGTGAGACGACACTGACGATAAATGAGGCCATCGGATTCGGTGTGCTGTCCACGATGACCAGCCAGCCCGTGATAAGCTGCTCAGGCAGCGATTTCATGAAGCTGTTCACCTGCGAAAACTGCATCCAGTTCCGCCGGGTGGCGCTGGTCCGGCTCACATCATTGACGACATGCACCAGAGTGTTTTCGGGGATATCGGCCTCTGCCAGCATCTTATGCGCCGCCAGCACACCAGTCTTGAATTCCTCAAATGATAATTCGCCGCTGTACTGCATGACGAGAATGCGATTGGGGATAAGCCAGTAAAGTTGATCGAGCATCGCCGGTGTCCAGTGCCTATACGTTTGGTTAAGACAATTATAGCAGAGCCACTGTGTTACACGCGTAAATTTCTTTTGACTGTACCATGAACCTTCTGTGCCAGTCCCGGATCGCATTCATGAAAGTAGAGTTATAACAGTGCCAGCGCCACCCCAATCATCGCACTCAGCAGCCCGATCAGCCAGAAACGCTGGACGATCTGTGTTTCACTCCATCCACTTAGCTCAAAGTGATGATGCAGCGGTGCCTGACGGAACAGACGCTGCCCCTTGGTCGATTTGAAGTACCATATCTGTAGAATCACGCTCACCGTCTCGACCACTGGCACAATTGCGATAATTGGCAGCAGCGCCCACTGGCCGCTCATCACTGCGATCAACCCCAGCACCGAGCCAAGCGCCATCGAGCCAGTATCGCCCATAATCAACTGCGCCGGATGGGCATTGAACCATAAAAACGCAAAGCACGATCCTACCAGCACAAAGCAGAGTTGGGTCAGGAAGAACTGCCCCTGCAGGAAAGTGATGATACCATAAGCGGCAAACGCGCTGGCGCTGATGATCCCCGCCAGCCCATCCAGCCCATCTGTGAAGTTCACCGCGTTCGAAAATCCGATGATGATGAACATCGTCAGCGGGATAAACAGGATCGGACTCAGCGGAATCGAGATGTTCAGCAGCGGTATAATGATCTCGTTGGCGTACGAGAAATTTCCGAGTGAGATCACCGCTGCACCAGCGCCGGCCAGCACCAACTGACCAGCGAGCTTCGCGCGTGCCGAGATGCCTTCGCCTTCCAGCCCGCGTGATTTCTGAATGCCGGACCAGTCATCGATCATGCCGAGGATGGCGAAGCCGAACATCAGCAGCAGCGGTAGGAAGATACTGGCCCCTTCACCAGTCTGCACCACTCGCGCCAGATTCAGTGCAAAGCACAGGATCAGCACCGGCAGCACAATCATGATGCCGCCCATGGTGGGAGTCCCACGCTTCTTCTGCTGATTTTCGCTCAGTTCAGGGCGGATATTCTTGCCAAGTCGCAGCCGCCGCAGGATCTCGACAAACGGCCCGCCCCAGATCACACCCAGTAAAAATGCCAGTGCGCCAGCGGAAAGCGCAAAAGGAAGTGGAAGTCCATTCATAAAGGAACTTTTTTAACCGTGCGTTATGAGTAAGCCTACATCTTACCGCGCCGCAAGCACTCTGTTGAGTCCCAGTGCGTCGATCATCTCCGGTGCAATGAACCGGCCACTGCCTTCTCCTTCGACCAGATCGAATCCACCCTGATAATCCCACATCGTCCAGCCGATGCCATACTGCTCAAAAGCTGTTCGCATATCGTGCAGCAGGGTATAGCGTTCTGTCGGATGTGTGGTCGGCTTATAGACACCGAACTCATTGGCGGTCAGGCGGACACCGTGTTCCTGTGCCCAGTCCGCCGCCACCCTGATCGCTTCACTGACCTTGACGGCATCCCAGTCCTCTGCCCCATACTGATAGATGACCTCGCGCTGTGTGCCGGTATAAATATCCAGTAGTGGGGCGATGGCCTGTAAGGATGATGGATACGGGACGTTCTCCATCCCGATCAGATAATCGTCAGACCAGTCTGCGCCCTGATGGGTGAAGATGTAAGGCTCGTAAAAGTGGATGTTATACACAACGTTGCGATCTTCATAGATCTCAATCTGCGTCAGGCTCTCGATATTTTCCCATTCGTCGCCTTTAACGATGATCGTGTGATTTGGTGCGCCTGCGCGTAATGCAGCCACCAGCAGATTTTGAACCTGCTGCCAGCGGTCGAATGCTGCTTCGCGCTCCAGATACTGAACGAATGCTGGTTCGTTCATTGTCTCCAAAAATACCATTTCAGGGTCGTATTGGCTGAAATAGGCGGCGAATGACTGCCAAAGCACGGCCATTCGCTCGACGTAGGCATCATCGGTTGCCATGTTATAGCGCAGGCCGTCCAGCGGATGTGGGTCGAGGATGACGGCCAGATTGTATTTCAGCGCCATCGTCACGGCGCGGTCCATCTCATCCAGATAGGTCTGCTTCATCTGCGATGGATTGTCCAGATCTTCCATCAGCTTTTCCGGCTCAAAGGGCAGCCGGATATGGGTCATCCCGGCAGCCTGTAGAAGCTGCATATCGCGTTCAGTGATGGCGTTCGGGTCAAAATCCCCTGTGGGGGACAGCCACAGCCAGTAGCTCAGGTTAACGCCCTTTGCCAGCCGTGCGAAGCGGGCATCGCTCACACCAGTTTCAAAACTGCCGACTTCGGCCTGATGTGTACCAATACCGTGATGCATGTCATCACCATGATGCATGTCATCAGCGTGTGCCTGTAAGGGGATGTGCCGTCCACCACTCAGGCTAACCAGCATCAGCAGTAAGGTGATAACCTGTAGGCTGAAAGCCACATCATGCGTCCAGCGACGTTTAAACCTGATAAAGTGTGCCATTCCAGCATTCCTCTACCTAACCTGTGACCGTCAGTGATTTCTCCTGCCTTGCGTTCAGGAGGTCTCCAGCGGCTTTGCATCGGTCTGCGCCGATGCCGTGTGCCTGAGTAACATCTCAACCGCCGTTTGCGGATCAATTTCCCGGGCTGCGATCCGTGAAATCACACTCGCGATCTCCTGTGCTGGAATAATATGCAGCAGCCGTGTCATCAGGGTCTGCTGTAAGCGCTCATACAGCTCGATTTCGATGCGCTGATGCTCATGCTGGCTGCGGATATGGTTCTCTGACAGATACGTCTGGTGCTGTGCGATGACTTCCTGAAGTTCGTGGATACCGCGTGTGCCGCTGTCGCTGATGGCGACTGTCTCCACAATCGGCGGCAGCCAGAGCGCATGCTGACTCGTTTCATCGCTTTCGGCGCTCTCGGATGCACCTGCTGCCGGCATCTGCACTGCCATTAACTGACCATGATGGCGTGTCATCTGCATCCTTGAGGCTGGGTGACCGAGTTCGAGCATGGCTTTCAAAGCGCGGCGTGTCTGGGTAGCGCCGGGACGATCTGCCTTGTTGATGACCAGAATATCCGCGATTTCGAGGATACCTGCCTTGATCGCCTGCACATCGTCGCCGAGGCCGGGGGCTTCCACCACGATCGTGGTATGGGCGGTCCGCACAATATCGACTTCGCTTTGGCCCGCGCCGACCGTTTCCACCAGAATAATGTCAAATCCGGCGGCATCCATCACGCGGATGGTGTCGCGTGTGGCACGGGAAAGCCCGCCGAGATTGCCGCGTGTCGCCATACTGCGGATGAAGACGCCGCTGTCTCCCGCCAGGTCCTGCATGCGGATACGGTCGCCAAGGATCGCGCCGCCGGTAAACGGGCTGGTCGGGTCCACGGCCACAATTGCGACGGTTTTATCTTTCTGTCGATAGGCTTTCGCCAGTGCATTGACCAATGAACTTTTGCCGGTTCCTGGTGCGCCGGTAATCCCGATGATCTGTGCGCCGCCGGTATGCGGATACAGCAGCGTCAGCGCTTCCTGACCGTCTGCCTGTCCCCGTTCGACCAGTGTCAGCAGACGCGCCAGCGCCCGACGACTTCCGGATCGTAGAGCCTCAGCCAGCGCCTGCGGAGAATTCAGATTGAGAGCTGCCGCCGTCATCAGGCATTGGCTCCACGCTTGTCCGCCACAATGCGGCGGATTTCCTGCGCGATAGATTCAGTGCTGGAGCCGGGGCCAAAGATGGCGGCAACCCCCATCTGCTGAAGTCGCGGCTTATCCTCCTCCGGGATGATCCCACCGAGGATGATCGGCACATCGCTCAATTCACTGGCATTCATCACTTCTCGGATGCGCGGGACGAGTGTCATATGTGCGCCGCTGAGGATGCTCAGCCCAACGATGTCCACATCTTCCTGTAACGCTGCTTCGGCGATCATCTCCGGTGTCTGTCGCAGGCCGGTGTAGATCACTTCCATGCCTGCATCACGCAGTGCCCGTGCGATCACTTTTGCGCCGCGATCGTGCCCATCCAGCCCGGGTTTGGCAATCAGCACCCGCACTGCCTGTGTAGTCGTGTTACTCATCTCGTTCATGTTTGTCTGCCTGTCCATCTAAAATCAAATTCTTTTCAGTATTTTCTGAAGTTCACAACAGTCTAAGCGAGCATATAGCAGGATCTGTATTGAGTTGTACTGCTCATGGTAGCAATAATTTCTATAACATAACACAGCGCCTTACACTTTCTAACCCACTTTTCGTTTTTCCACCTGCATTCGATCCTGTCACAGGTATAAAAAAACAGGCGGGGCAGAGATGTCTGGCATCCCTGTCCTCGCCTGCTCTGTATTCAGTCTGGCCTGCTGCGGTCTGATCTCCGCTGCGAACCGGTGACGGACTAGGCCGTCTGGTGCTGCTGTGCGATCGCTGCGATCTTGGTGAAGGTTGCAGCATCGCGCACGGCGATATCGGCCAGGATCTTGCGATCCAGATCGACACCAGCCTGCTTGAGACCGTAAATCAGTTTGCTGTAGGTCAATCCGTTGAGACGTGCTGCCGCATTGATGCGGATAATCCACAGCTCACGAAGTTTACGGGCACGCTGCTTGCGGTCGCGGTAGTTGTAGAACAGGCTCTTCAGCATGGCTTCGTTGGAGCGCTTCCACAGCGTCCCACGCGAACCGTACTGTCCCTTGACCATGGCGCGGATTTTATTGTGCCGACGACGACGGACGACACCAGTCTTTGTTCTTGCCATCTTACTTTTGCTCCTTATCAGCTATCAGCTTGTAACCGCCGGGAAAGGGAAGATGTGCCATTCCGCGACGGGTGATAAAACATTTGCTGTGACCGCTTACCGTATGATCGGCACATTGGTCAGCACATGATACAGATGCGATGCACATGCATGTGCGCAAACAAGGGGCTGTGAACGCGATAACGCTGCGTTCCGCCCCTTGTCAATCCAGCGATAGGTTGACTGCCAACACCTTATGCAGGCGGATTGGCCTTGTACTTGCGCAGGTACGGGGCCGAACGGCGCACGCGCTTGGCGTCCGACGACGACACTTCCTGCATCTTGTCCCACTGCTGCTTGGTACGGGTGGATGCACGACGGCGCAGATGGCTTTTGCCACCCTTCGTCCGCATGATTTTGCCCGTGCCGGTCACGCGAAAGCGCTTGGCTGTCGCCTTGTGTGTTTTCAGCTTGTACTTCTTACCCACGATGTCTCACTCCAAAATCATTCAAACGGCACAGTGCATCAACAGGGCGAGCCTGCGCTCACTGCAATCCATAGGTTGATCGAAAACGAACGGCTGCTGGTGGTATGAATTCGTTGGCAGAGCGTCTGCTACGAACTCTTCTTCTCGGTCTGCGGGGCCAGGACCATCATCATGGTCGAACCTTCCTGACTCGGTGCCTGTTCCAGCGTCGCCACATCCTTCAGTTCTTCCGCGATACCGGTCAAACGCTCGCGTCCGATTTGCGGATGCAGGTTCTGACGCCCTCTGAACCGGATACTGAAGCGAACCTTCATCCCCTCTTCCAGCCAGCGCCGAGCGTTCTGCACCTTGAATCCCAGATGATGGTCATCGGTGGTCGGCGTGAGCCGGATTTCCTTCAATTCGACTGTCTTCTGCTGCTTGCGCGCACGACGTTCGCGGCGCTGCTTTTCGTACTGGAACTTACCAAAGTCCATAATACGGCAGACAGGCGGATTGGCATCCGGGGCGACTTCTACCAGGTCGAGCTGTGCAGCTTCTGCCAGTTCCAATGCCTGACTGAGCGACACAACGCCGAGGTTTTCCTTGGTTTCGTCATTGATGAGGCGCACTTCCCGTGCGCGGATTTCGCGATTAATTCGGTATTCCGGGCTATTAATGTGAACAATCCTCTCTACAGAGTGGGTCAGAACGGGTTCTGCTTTAATGTTGTGGCTTAAAGTGGCGATGTTGTAACCGCAGTATACGGTTTACAGCATGGTCAGATGATAAACCACCGCGTGGAGATTCCTGCACGCGTTGTGTATCGCCAAAAGTTTAGCATAGCCCTAAAGGCGAGTCAACACACTTTGACCGGAGCTGCATCCGCTCAATCGTGTTAATACCAGCACCAGACAATCATGAATCGTTTACTGAGCACAACGGGCACCACTCGCGGCGCATACAGCACTTACAGCAGCAGCCCCATCATCAGGTTGTCCAGATATTCACCATCCTGAAAGATGGCATGTTTCCGACGTCCTTCGATCTCAAAGCCGCACCGCTCATACATCCCAATCGCCCCGTGATTGCGGGCGTAAACCAGCAGCTCCAGCCGCGTGATGATTTCATTGGCTCTTGCCCACGCAATTGCTTCTTTCATCAGGGCACTGCCTACACCTTTTCCACGCCATGCCGCATCAACGAAGATCCCGATCAGGGCGATGTGCCGGGTTGCCCGCCGTTCTCCGCCTTTGCAGTTGATCTCACCGATGATCTGACCGTCGCCCACCGCTACCAGATAGAGCGAGTTCGTCTCCTGTGCAAAGCGACGGATCATCTGGCGCTGATCATCGAGGGTCCGGCTGAATTCGTCCGGATACCACGGGATATTTTTGTAAGGTTCTGCAATCAGCCGCTGGATGCATCCCAGCATTTCCTCGGCATCTTCTTCGCGTGCCTCGCGGATGGTAAATGCCGTAGAGTGGTTATGGGGGTCAGGGTTTAGCATGCTTGTCATCCTCTGAAGTCGTCCTTTGTGCAGTTTATGCAGGCCATCTCCCACAATTTTAGTGCGAGTCTGCTGGATTTCTTGCGGTCAGATCACCAATTCGCCTACAATCTGAGGTTACTTCGATCAATGCAGTGATGCAGATGATCCCCACCAGATAGATCATCGCGACAAGGAATAAACACTATGACGGACCGCAGCGTAGAGAACATCCTGAGCTGGAATAAAGGGATTGTCTCGATCACACCATCCCGTTTTATGACGCTGGTCAATGTCCTTCCGCTTGAACTGTTGATGGCGCAGCCTGACCCGGATGAATGGTCAGCCCTCGAATGTCTGCATCATCTGGTTGTGCTGGAAAGGGCCGCTACATCGGGGCGGATTTCGGCCTTTCTGAATAACGGTACTTTCCCCTCTGTCGATTTCGCGGCGGCAAAAGCCGAGACGCCTACGACCATCCTCGCTGCTGAGTTTGAACAGTGCCGTGCCGTCAGTCTTCTGCATCTCGATCAGGTCACCGAAGCGGACTTTGATCGGGAACTGGTGCATCCCACGCTTGGCCCGATCACCCTGCGCATGTACCTGCATCACTGGGCTGCGCATGATCTGATGCATACCGTTCAGGCACAGCAGGCGCTCATGCAGCCATTCATCGCCTCCTGCGGCCCGTGGATCGAGAATTACACCGATCATCTCGCAGCACGCGGACGAAATGAAGTCTCGCCATCTGTACCTGACGACCCTAACAAGCTGCTGGAGTGGTGTTGGGCGGCGCTTTCCGCTACGTCTGTCTGTTTCCTGAATATGATCAACATTATTCCACTGGAACTGCTGACAGCACGACCCGCGCCCGGACAATGGTCGATGCTGGACTGCCTGCGCCATCTGGTGGATGTCGAGCGCATCTCGACCCATGTACGCATCCGGGCGCTGACGGTGGGCGAACCAATGGTGGGCTTTAATCCGGCTGAAGCGTCGGAACAGACATCGGATGTGACCACGGCTGTAGCGCTGGCTGAAGAGTTTGTCCATCTGCGTCAGCAGACCCTCAAGGTGCTGGAGCAGCTTACACCCTCTGATCTCGATCTCCAGGCCATGCACGCTGAATACGGGATGGTTACCATGCGCGAATTTCTCAGCCATCTCGCCGCCCATGATCTGATGCATACCGTGCAGGCGCAGCGGGCCGTTATGCAGCCTCTGATTGCAGGCGTCGGGCCGTGGCGTGTGAACTACGCCGCGCACATCGCGCATGCCTGATGTCTCACTACAGAAACGAAACGGCCAGTGCCTTTGAAGGGGGCTGGCCGTTTTCTGTTTTTAAGTAAGGATGCATGAAGTTATGCAGGGTAGACCCGCCGGTTAATCCTGCGGGCGGATGAGGACCGGAATCTCACTGGGGATAATCATATCGGCCATCGGTGACGGCTTGCGTGCAAACCCGCGCACACTCTCCAGCGAACGCTCATACATCTCCATCAGCATGTCGTCCGTGCCGGAGAAACGCCGCAGTACCTGCTGGGCACAGCTCATACAGCCTTTCATCGCCCGGAAGCTGTCGGTCTGGCAGCCGAAGCAGCGGTTGAGATTCGCCAGCATCAGGATAAAGGCAATCGTCTCTTCATGCTCATCAGGCAGAGGTGTCAGGCGGTCGATGAGCTGCTGCCATGCCTCGCCGCGCAGATTCCTTAAACTGGGGATCGATGTATTGGGAAAAAATAAATCACTTTCAGTATACATGAGGCCTCTTTTCTAAAAGGAGATGGGGCTTGCAGGCGGCAGGTGGGGCGTAAATCTATTAGGATGGCAGTTCCGCTTTTTACAGCATAGGGTTAAGCGATTCAGGCGAAAATAGGAACTGAGTACCAGTTCCGCTTGCGTAGGGTTAGAATCTGCCCGCGTAGGAGCGTGTGAAATACGCAAAATGTGATTCATAAAGGGGACAACGGGATCAGCTACCTGATCCCGTTGGTATTGTGTGGAGATATTTGCAGGGGATTCTGCGGAATCAGCCTGGGACAAAGAAAAATGCCAGTGCAAGCATGATATAAACTCCAAGCAGCATTGCCCCTTCAAACCAGTTCGACTCGCCGTCCTGTGCCACGAATGCGGCGATGAGTGATGAGGAGACCAGCGCGATCAGTTCGAATTCTGTGAACACCAGCAGCAGCGGTGGTCCAAACAGCAGGCTGATGAAGACCAGAATCGGCGCGACAAACAGCGCGATCTGCAAGCTGGACCCTAACGACACCGCCAGACTCAGCTCCATCTTGTTCTTGTAGGCCACCTGCACGGCGACTAAATGCTCGGCGACATTACCGATCAGCGGGATCAGGATCACACCAATAAAGATCTCGCTCAGGCCGAGTGTTTCCGTCACCGCTTCGACTGCGCCGACCAGTGTCTCACTCATGAAGACAATGCCGAGTGTTGAGGCCGCCAGCACCGCCAGCGAAACCGGCACACTCCACTTGGCATGATGAATCTCTTCAGCGGCGGGTTCGCGGGTGAGACTGGTATCCCCGTGGCGTGCCCCGACGAACCCATACAGCACATACAGGGCGTAAAGGATGATCATCACCACAGCGACGCTCTCACTCAGGCCGAGTTCTGCCGCAAGGTTGCCCTCAATCGCGACATCGAACAGCGATGGGATCAGCAGAGCGGCCACTGCCAGAATCACCAGTGTGGCGTTCAGGCCGGCGGTGCGCCGGTCAAAGACCTGTAAACCATTCTTCAAGCCGCCGAAGATCAGACTTAAGCCCATCACCAGCAGCAGATTGCCGAGGATCGATCCGGTGATTGACGCTCGTACCAGATCCAGCAGGCCTTCGCGCAGGGCGAAGATCGTGATAATCAGTTCGGCGGCATTACCGAGAGTTGCATTCAACAGCCCGCCGATACGTGGCCCGGTGTGAATTGCCAGTTCCTCGGTCCCTTCTCCGACGAACTTCGCCAGCGGGATAATCGCCAGCCCTGCAAGGATAAAGACGAGGATTGGATCTGCGTGAACCACGTGTTCGGCGATCAGCGCAACGGGCACAAACAGCAGCATTGCGTACATCAGATAGCGGATCATAAAACCAGTCCTTTGATGCTTCCCAGATTGAAAACCCTTCATCATTCTATTACAGGTAGTCGGTATACTGCTTTAACCTTAGGCGCAGGCGTATAGTCCATGAGAAAGCGGATGCCATTCCTAAGCGTGCCGGACAAATTCTGGATACAATCATATGGAGAGGTTACAGGTGATTACGTTTGAGGAGTCCGTGTGATGAAAATGAAAACAAAAATACGTTTCCTGACCTGTCTGCTGCTTGGGCTGTTTGCCGTACTACTGCTCGGAGCAGGCACAGGTCAGCCCGTTATCGCCCAGCAGGAACAGGAAACACTGACCGGCGAAGAAATTAACGAGGTCGCCTCGAAGGTGGTGTATATCGAATCGCTCGATCGGCGCGGGCGCCCCTTTGCCAGCGGCTCTGGCACGATGGTCACGTCCACCGGACTGATCTTCACCAACCACCATGTGGTCGAAGGTGGTAGTGATTTTATGATCGGGTTACTGCAAGATATGCGCGAGCTGCCCGTGCAGAGCTATTTCGCCAGCCTCGTGTTTGCCTCTGATGATATTGACTTTGCTATTCTGCAAATTGATCGTGATGCAAATGGGCGCAGTCTCGATGCCGAGGGCCTCGATCTGCCGCATCTCGAAGTCAATACAGAGGATGTCAGCTATGGCGAACAGATTTATATCCTCGGCTTTCCGGATATCGGCGACGGGTATCTGGTGCTGACACAGGGTAATATCACCACCATCGAAAATGGTCAGATTGGCCGTGGTGGTGCACGTCTCCCGATCTGGTATCGCACCGATGCCGAGATGTCATCCGGTAACAGCGGTGGCATGGTGGTCAACGGTCGCGGCGAATATGTCGGTATCCCGACATGGGTTCGCAAAGGGGATCAGACGGTCGGGCAGTTAGGCGGTATCCTGCCGTATCCGGCGATCAAGGCAGTCCTCGAAGCAGAAGGCATCTCGGAAGATCAGATCTTCACGGCTGACAATACTGTTATCCCGGATGCTGGTGAACAGACGATCCCTGAAATCACCGAGAATGAAGACACAGTCACCGTCACCCTGACCAACGAGTCCGACGAAACCATCTGCTATGTGTATTTCTCGCCCACCACTTCGACCGAGTGGGGAAGCGATCTTCTGACCACTGAAACCGCCGTTGAACCGGGTGGTGAGTTCAGCTTCGATGTCGCCCCCTCTGATTACGATATGCGCGTCGATAACTGTGATGGTGATCCGCTCGATGAAACGGGTGATATTGTAGTGGCGGGGGCCACTGAAATCGTCTTTGATGACAGCGGCCTTAACCCCGAAGCCGCCGCACAGGTGCCGGATGATGTCGAGCAGTCGCTGACGATTGAGATTCTGGATATTGAGTACGATGCCCCGCTGGAAGGCGAGCGCGAACTGGGCATTATGGTCTATACCTACATCCGTGCTGTCGGATATGAAGGTGAGGACCTGCGAGCCGCCATGTTCTACTACTGGGAAGACGGTGAGGCGATCTCCGGCGAGAATGCGGCTGAAGATAACAATACCCCCGGCGGCGCACTGACCGTCCAGACGATCCTCACGCCGGAATACAGCGACACAGAATGGGATGGCTTCTGGTTCTGGATGCCTTACAGCGCCTTCCCGGACTTCCGTGGCAGCAAGGCGGAAGCCTTTGTTCAGGCGGAAATCGGTGTCGATGGTGAATCCTTCATCAGCTTCAGCGATGAGACCTTCTTCACACTGGAAAATTAAGCGACTACCCAACAAATGTTTTACAGACGGGGATGAGCATCCCGCCATCCCCGTCCTAATTCTCCCCACAGCGACTTTCAATCCAAACAGCCGGTTTATCAGGTGTTGGCACGGTGATGGTGTACCATCGCTCGCTACGGGTTTCAATCCAATCACAGGGTTCATCCTTTATGCAGATCAGACTCGTCCTACGACCGCCCATCGCTGCCCTGATTTTAGGCGGAATCGCGCTTTATCTCGCCTGTCAGAGTCTGATTGCAGAATACCTGATCGAGAAGGTGCTGGATGAAAATACCGACGAGGTGATAATCACGGTGATTGACCTGTGGAGCGTCAATGCCGAGCAGACCATCCCGACATGGTATTCGATTCTCCTGCTGTTTACGGCGGCAGTCATCCTCGGATTGATTGCCTTTGCCCATGTTACCTCTCGCGAACGCAATACGCTGTACTGGGCTGGACTGTCGGTCATCTTCTTCTATCTTTCAATGGACGAAGGCGCGGTGATCCACGAGATCGCCTCAGATTGGGTGCAGGCGAACTTTGAAGTCTCTGGTTTTCTCACCTTCGGCTGGCAGATCGTCGCTGCACCACTGGTGATCCTGTTTGGGCTGGTTTATCTGCGCTTTCTGATGCGCCTGCCCGCTCGAACCCGTTACCAGTTCATTCTGGCCGCGATGGTTTACATCGGCGGCGCACTGTTCGTTGAGAGCATCAGCGCCAATCAGTATGACATCGGCGGCGGTGTGACCTTCGAATATCTCGCGATTGCCACCGTCGAGGAATTCTGCGAGATGCTCGGCGTGGTGATTTTTATCCACGCCCTGCTGGTTTACGCCGCCCATCATGAGTACCGTCTGCTGGTCGAGCCTTTGCTGACTTCGGGATCAGCAGCAGTCCCGATGCCTGCACGGGCTGGGTTTGGACGGCGGATGGCGCTGCTCGTCCCGGTGCTAATCGTCGCCTGCAATGCCGCGATGATCTACTGGGCGCTGACGCAGGCCCCTGATGATGTCTCTGCTCCGCAGGTGTTCGAAACACTCGATGCACTGCAACCCTCAGATACACCGGAGCCGTCCGGTCCAGCTTATCTGTCGCTGACGGACCATCTGACGGCGGAAGGGCTGATTGTCACACGCATCAGCGGGCGCTTCGGACCGGAGAATGCCCCGGCGCTTCAGATGGCCGCCACTCTACTTGAGAGCTTCGATGAGGTGATGGTTATCACGCTGATTTCAGGCGATGCGGCGGATGACTTCAGCCTGATTGCGACTGCGGAGCGCATCCCGTTTAATCGCAGTCAACTGACCACCCTCCTGCACGAGTACGACCTGACACAGTTCATCATCTTCGATACACCGGCGGTGCGGGTGTTCACCCGTGCGGCACAGCTCACTCCAGACGAATAAGCGGTGTGGAAGCGTCTGGACTGTTGCAGCAGTTTGCAGCAAATTTTGCCTGTAGCAGCATTCTGCTGCTGCAGTCGGGATCGGGAATCGATTATTCAGGTTCAAAACTTCTTGCAGCAGCAGCGGCAGCACTAAAAATTTATGTGCTGCTGGTAGCAACTTACGCTGCTGCAACGGCTGCACCGCTGTGCGGATCACCACGAATCAACGTTTGTTAAAGTGCAGGAACCTTATAGTGTAGCACGAATGTTCTGATTGTGCGGTTAGAGTTTTCAAATGTAAACTGAACATCAAAGGATAAGATTGGTGAAAAATATGATGCATAAATATCCTGTTCACTTTACGATTGGCATTATTCTCATCCTCGCATTGAGTGCAGTGCTCTTTTTCTCGTTTTCCACTAAAGCCGGACAACAGGCAGGTAACCTGACAGATCAGTTACCTCTCGATTTTGATTTTGGGGAATTCACGGAGAGGATATTAGACGAGAACACGCTTCATACTGCCGCGATGCAGGTTGCCAGCAACGTTGTAGAAATACGTCAGCTTGATGAAGAGACCTCTCGCATTGTGCCTATGGCAGAATGGTTATATACAATGGCTTTTCTCCAGCTAGCTGGATCAGGTAGTCCGGATCAGCCTGTCTATGTACTGGCAATGAAGGGTGATTTTGTCTGGCCGGTGAACGATACCGAGGGTAATCCGGCCTCCAGCAAAGCTTACACTGTGGCGATTGATGCGCTTACAGGGAATGAAGTGACGAGCGCAGGACAATACATTGACCCACAGACAATTGTGGATCAGGACATCAGTTCATTACCTCTTTTGGGGACACTGGATGGATATGTACCCTACGAGCAGGCCCTGACTGACGCTGGTCCTCAACCGGAAAACATTATCCCGACAGGGACCCTTATTTTCCGGCAGGATATTGCAGAGGCAACGGCAGATATGCCACTACCACTTCCTACTCCCGAACCATAAGCTTTAGATAGCAGGGAAATTTCTCCTGCCATCATCGTTAGAACGTGTATTTAAACCTAACCGATTGCTACAGCCGCCCGTTTTCGCGCAGGATGAGCAGATTGCTGACCGTCAGCCAGCCGCGCCATTCCAGCGTGGTGGCGGCATTCCATCCAAGGAAATTGAATGACCAGCCTCCGTCCTCATCCTGAGACGCGGCCAGTGCATCCAGATGCTGTTCGATGACGGTGTTATCAAACAGTGGACGGGCGATGCTGTCAGGATAGGGTGCGTAATCCAGCGGAAAATGTACCGCGCCTTCGGCCTTTGGGTCCAGCGCGACCAGATTCTGCTCGAATAATTTTGGCCCGACACGCTGGAAGGCCTGCTGCGCACGGTCGCGGTCAGGGACGGATTCGAGAAACGACAGCACATTGTGCATTTCATATTCACTGGTGGTGTCGAGGGCATCAATTTTTCGCCAGCAGAACTCGATGGCACGATTCAGCCACGGATGCTGTATGCCATGTTTACTGAGCAGGCCGACCAGTCCGCCAGTTGGATTGAGAGATGCGGTGTAATCGACTGATCCCCACCAGGGCGCATGCGGATAGTGCTGTCCGGCAGGGAGGATGAACGGCACGCCGCCTTCGTCGCTGGTGATGGTCATCAGATAATCGCAGGCCCGCTGCACCATCGCTTCATCGAAACAGCCGATCTGATCCATGACGACAAAGGCCATCCAGGTCGGTATCGGCAGGCTGACCGGCGCTCGCAGGTCCGGTTCAATGGCATTACCGAAGCCGCCGTCCGGATTCTGATACGCACGCAGCGCATCCAGCACCGCCTCGCGTGAGCCATCGAGAAACAGATGCTGAAACCGCACACGCTCCAGCAGGCGTGCGCTGTGCCAGATGAAATCCGCTGCTTTATCAATTACGGGGGAGAGTGTCGGGTATGCCTGATGTGCAGACATGTCAGTTGACCTTTCACGTGTCGGTTGATTGGATGATCGCCATAAAGCCAATCTAGCATGGTATCGGTGACACCTGTCTGTCACCGTTTTGCATAGCGTTCTACCATCTGCTGCCCGATTTCCAGCAGCCGCTGCCGGAGTTCTGGCGGTTCGATGACTTCGGCTTCGTTTCCCATCCCGGCGAAGAATCGCGCATAATAGGCCAGTTCTCCCGGCGGACAGCGAAAGCGCATCACGGCGCTGTTATCCGCCTGCCGCTGGATGTGATGCCCAAGATGGGGTTCGCTCTCAGCATAGGCTGCCCCGCGTGCGGTCAGCCGTGCAATGACTTCGGGATGCGAAGGGTCATCGTAGGCGCGTGCGTCATCCCGCCGGATGGCTGGAAATGAGTCGCTGGTCGGAAGCAGGTCCAGCACACGATCGACGCGATAAGTGCGCTCTTCCTCGTGTTCCATACTGTAGGCCCGCAGATACCAGTAGCCGTTATTGGTGGTGACCTGGAGCGGGAGCACCCGCTGTCGGGATCGCCGCTCGGTGGACTGATAGCGGATCTCGACCCAGCGCTGTTGGTGGGCCGCTGTCACCAGCGCATCGAGAAAGGGCGTCTCTTTGGTGCGCTGTGGGATTTCGACCTGTACAGCGGCCAGCATCGGCTCGACGGTCATCTGATCCGGCAGCAGGGCATGCAGTTTGGCCTGTAGTGAACTGCGTTCCGGTACAAAGGGCGGGGTCGGAAGCTGGTCGATCACGCTCAGTGCCAGCAGCAGCAGAATCGCCTCACGTGTGGTCAGGGCCAACGGAGCCAGACGGTAATCATCCGGCAGGGAATAGCCACCGCCCGGACCTGCCACAGCGACCACTGGCACGCCCATCTCAGACAGCGCCTGAATATCGCGCAGGACGGTGCGCTTCGAGACTTCGAAGCGCTGTGCGATCTCCTCAGAGGTCAGTGCCTGCCGCTGTAACAGCAGCAGAATGCCGGTCATGCGTTCCAGTCGATTCATGCATTATCACCATCACTATTCAATGTCATTTCCAGAACGTATACCACAGATACAGAGGGATGGGGGCAGCGACGGAATGGGGACTTCTGCGCCATAATGGGTAAAATAAATGTATTCTGATTTTTTTTGATTAACCGAAGTGGAATCCTATGAATACTGCATCCGATTTACAGCAGGGGAAGATTCTTCACATCCAGACGGGGAAGGTGCGCACCCAGATTGACGAAGATGGCAACCCGTGGGACACGGCAATCTACAAGGACGCTGTGACTGGCCCGATTGCGATCACGTCCAGAGGGCTGGAAGGTGACGAGCGCACCGGCTACGATGTGGATCGCGCCCTGTCCTGTCAGTCCGTCGATAATTACCGCTACTGGAGCGCGTATTTCAGGCGGGACTTTCCGCTGGGGACGTTTGGCGAGAATCTGGTACTGGAAGGGTATACGGATGAGACGGTGTGCATCGGGGATGTCATCCGGGCAGGGACGGCGCTGCTACAGGTCACACACTCGCGGACTCCGTGTTACAAGCAGGCGAAAAAGATCGGTGAGCCGAACTTCGTCAAACTCATCACGCAGACTGAGCGGCGCGGTTTTCTGCTGCGGGTACTGGAACCGGGTGTGTTTACCGTTGGGGATCGCTTTGAGACGGTTGAGCGTCCGCGTCCGGATGCGCCGATGCTGTATGTGAACCGTCTGTTTTTCGGCAAGCCGGGTGCTGAAGCGCTGCAATGGCTCGCGGATCTGGAACCGCTGTCGCACGAGTGGCGTGATGAGGCGGCTGCGCGTCTGGGCGAAGGATTATTGAAGGCCTAAATGGTGGTGGGCGGGATTATTCCCGCCCACCAACTGTCCTCATGATTATCGGGATCGCTCCTCACATCTCTGCTATGCGGGGCGGATGGTCTCCATTGCTACCCAGTCGCCTTCCTGACGCACGCCGGTCAGGGTCAGGCCAGCTTTTTGCAGCGCGGCTTCCACATCTGGCACCTGCTCGGCGATGATGCCGCTGAAAATCGCGATGCCGCCCGGACGCACAATGTCACCGAGGTGCTGGTCCGCCATCGCGATGATGACCCGTGCGAGAATATTCGCCACCACCAGATCAAAGCGCCGGGCCGATGTCACGACGGACTCCAGCCCGCCTTCCTGCACGGTGATTTTGTCGGCGGTATCGTTCTTCTCAATGTTTTCCTGTGCCGCCTCGACTGCGACGGTGTCGATGTCTACGGCCAGCACCTTCGCCGCGCCGAGCTTGGCGGCGGCAATCGCCAGAATCCCGCTGCCCGTCCCCAGATCCAGTACCGTCTGGCCGGGTTTGACCAGCGCATCCAGTGACGCCAGACAGAGGCGTGTTGTCGGATGTGTGCCGGTTCCGAAGGCCATACCGGGATCAAGGGTGATGACGACATCGTTGGGGCGTACATCTTCGGCGGGTTCCCATTCCGGCTGGATGACGATCCGTTCGCCGAGCCGCACCGGGTGATAATGCTGCTTCCATGCGTCGGCCCAGTCTTCCTCGTCGAAGGTGGTGAAGATCGGTTTCATGCCCAGCGCACTCAACTGCGCCTCGATTTCCGCCTGGGCTGCTGCTGCACGGTCATCCTTGGGGAGATAGACACGGACCGCAACTTCTGGCGGGAGTGGGAGTTCATCATCGTCGTAGCGGTCCGGGGGGATGCCCTCATGTGAGATCGATACACCCTGATAGCCGTAATTCCGCAGGACCTCTGCGATGGCCTCGCCTTCATCTCGCGGCACGCGCAGGGTGACTTCAAGCCATTGCATAGGGTTCAGCCTTTGGTTGATTGTCGAAAACAGAGCCTGTATGGTACTTAACTTGACTGCGTCGGTCGAGGCCGCGATGTTGGGACGGAAGGATCAGGCGTTGGTGTGCTGTCCAGCGGAAGCTGGAACAGCGTGCCGTCTATGTCCTGAATATCCGGCGTCTGGCCCTCGTCGGTGTCTTCATCTTCAGGAGATGGTGTCGCCTCTGTCTCTTCTTCGTCACCTGCGCTCTGCGCACTCTCAGCAGTCAGTGCCTGTTGGGTCAGCGATGGGTTGGACGGAGTATCTGCACCAAGGAAGCTGTTGGCAGCCAGCGCGACGGCAATCACAACGGCTGTCAGCAGTCCGCATCCGATGAGCGCGCCCAACAGGACACCGATCATCGGCATGCCCTGTCCAGCCGGTTTACGTGCCTTGGCCTGCATCCGCCGTGCGACGTTGGCGGGGGGCATCGGCGCGGGTGTGGGCGGTGGATAGAGTGCTGCGGGTGGATTAGGGGCGTTCGGCGCGTAGTTCTGCGGCCCCGGCGCATTCTGCTGCATCACCACGGGCGGAAGCGGTCGTGAAGGTGAGGTTTCGGTGACATAGCCGTAATTCCCAGCAGGCTGATTAGGCTGTGTCTGTTCGGTCAGCGGTGGGCGCTGTGACGGTTTCTGTGTATCGTGGCTGGCGAAATCAGGGCGACTGACTGCCATTTTCAGCGCTTCAGCCAGTTCCATCGCGCTCTGATAGCGATCTTCTGGCCGCTTCTTGAGGGCCTTGTAGATGACCTGTTCCACTGAGCCGGGGACGTTGGCGTTAATCGAACGCGGGGCCGGGGGCGGTGTTGTCACCTGCATGACGGCAATCGTGTAAGGTGTCTCGCTCTGGAAGGGGCGCTGACCGGTCGCCATCTCGAAGAGCATTACGCCAAGCCCGTAAACGTCGCTGCGACCGTCCAGTGACAGCCCCTGCGCCTGTTCGGGACTCATATAGCTTGGCGTGCCGACCACGCCCTGCGTTGTCAGCGTTGCGCCTGCATTCTCGGAGCCGAGAATACGGGCAATGCCGAAGTCAGTGATATATGCGCCGCCGTCGTCGTCCAGCAGGATGTTGCTCGGCTTCAGGTCACGGTGCAGGACCTGCTTTCCATGCGCGTAATCCAGCGCGGGGGCGACCTGCGCGATGATATCCACATATTTTTCCGGTGAAAGCGGCCCTTCGCGGATCAGATCATCGACCGATCCGGCATTCATGTAACGCATAATGATATAGGGCTGGCCGTTGTAGTTGCCGTGATCGTAGACCGGGACGATGTTGCGGTGTTCCAGTGAAGAGACGATGCTCACCTCACGCTCGAAGCGCTGGAGATACGATTCGTCCTTCATCATATCGTGGGGCAGCAGCTTGATGGCAACCAGCCGGTTCATCGACGTTTGCAGTGCCAGGTAGACCGTCGCCATCCCGCCTTTGCCGATGCGTTCGCGAATCTCGTATCCACCGATCTGCTTGCCGATAAACTCATCCATCATGAGGAACACGCCTGTTTTTTGCGGTAAGTAAGGGTCACACTGATGTGGCTATTATACGTTATCTGCCGAGGCCCATACAAACCTCGGCTGTGTGTACAAGCTGCGGGCGGAAACGGCGATATATTGCGGAGCCGCCTCTGCACAAACTGTCAACAGAACCTGTTGGTATCCGCATCCTCCCTGAGATCGTTTCGCAATTGGACTGATCCATCTATAGGTAGACAAATACCATCCTGCTACAATTCCACCCGTATTCCCGAAACAAGTACTGGAAAAACATCTATATGTGGATGCGTTACTGGCAGGTTCTGCGCGGCAATCCTGATTTTGCGCGGTTATGGCTCTCACAGGTGGTCAGCCTGTTAGGCGACTGGTTTAACACGATTGTGCTCTCGGCACTGGTGGTGCGTGCCAATCCGGGTGGAGAGGGCATCGCAGTTAGCCTGCTGCTGTTAGCACGCTTTGTTCCTCCGCTGCTGCTCAGCCCTGCTGCCGGAGTCCTGATCGACCGCATGAATCGCAAAACCCTGCTCATCTGGAGTAATCTGCTGCGTGCGGTCATCGTGTGCAGTTATATCCCCCTGCTCAATCAGCCAGAGCTGATCAACTGGGTTTATGTGCTGGTGATCCTTCAGGCAGCAATGGCAACGGTCTTCGAGCCGGGGCTGGTTTCGCTGATGAACAACATCGTCCCACGGGAACAGCTTATTGAAGCCAATACGCTTTTTAATGTCATGTGGTCCGTTATGCTGGCGTTTGGGGCGGCGATTGGCGGCGTGGTCTCCGAACAGTTTGGCGACAGTACGGCGCTGATCGTCGATGGCCTGACCTTTCTGCTCGGTGCCTACCTGATCTGGAGCATTCGCGGCTATCGCTTTGTCCCGCGTTCGGCAGACGCTCACAGTGAGGCCGTGTCTGAACCGTCACATACCGGCCTGCTCGACGGTATCCGCTATCTGACCAGGCGCCCGAACCTTTCATCGCTGCTGTGGATCAAATTCGGCGGCAGTCTGGGGAATGTAGATGCCTTGATGACAATTTACGCCACCCAGATCTTCATCCTCGGAACCGATGGCAAGCTCTCACTGGGGATCATGTACAGCGCGTTCGGCGTCGGATCGGTCCTCGGCCCTGTCCTGATGAACCGCTTCAACGATGAAACAGTGGCACGGATGCGGTCGCTGGTGGTGATCGGGTTCATCCTCGCGACGGTCTGCTGGCTGGTGATGGGGCTGGCGACCTCGCTCTGGGTGCTGTGCCTCGGCCTGCTGATTCGCTCGATGGGCACGTCAGTCAACTGGACTTACAGCACGGCGATGATTCAGAAGACCGCCGATGATGCGTATATGGGGCGTGTCTTCAGTCTGGATATGATGGCGTACTATGTCGCGACCGTCGTCAGCATCTTCGGGCATGGTGTGGTGATCGACCGGATCGGGGAAGAGAATATCGCGCTGCTGCCGCTGGGGATGACTGGCGTCGCAGCGATAGTGCTGCTGATCTGGGCGCTGATGACGCGCTACTTCAACCGGCATCCAGCACCGTCACAGCTTCAGCCCGCTGCCAGCAGCGCGGATTAGCTAAGAAAGGGTAGATCAGAATGGCACATCCACTCACTGACATATTGGAACAGGCT
The DNA here is from genome assembly GCA_023430545.1 of Chloroflexota bacterium. Lineage (GTDB taxonomy): Bacteria > Chloroflexota > Anaerolineae > Aggregatilineales > Phototrophicaceae > JAEZAF01. The sequence continues at coordinate 261 of JAEZAF010000252.1, read as the reverse complement.
TATGGCCTTCGTAACATGACGCTGACGCCAGCGCTGCGCGGCTTTGTCGCGGAGACGTACCGCGTGGACTGCATCGACAACGGCCAGCCTGCACGCTATTTTGTCAAATGGACACGGATGCAGCCGCGCTATACCCGAAACCTGATCGAGGCGCTGCCGGTGCTGCTGGCCCTGCATGAGCTTGGCTTTGACCGTATCTCGTATCCGATACCGACGCTGGCCGGTGCGCTGAGTGTCCGGCCGTCGCAGGGTGGAATGCTG
>JAEZAF010000241.1 GCA_023430545.1 Chloroflexota bacterium | reverse complement strand
GACAGCGTGCGATGGCGGTTATCCCGCTCTTTCAGGCGAACCACTGGGTGGGTGTTGTCACGTACCAGTGGAGTGAGCCTCACGAGTTCACGGAGCAAGAGCGAGAACTTTTCTCTCAGCTTCCCTCACTGGTGACACCGGTGGTTGCCAATATTCGTTCGAAGGAACAGCTTCAGGAAAGCCTTCAGGAACTGGAAATCGCCAGCGCCCTGGCCCGCGAAAGCAACCGTCTGAAGTCGGAGTTCCTCGCGACGATGTCGCATGAGCTGCGCACACCGATGAACGCGATCGAAGGCTTCACCAGCATCATGCTCTCCGGCATGGGTGGTACGCAGTTCAACGAGGCATCCCGTCGTTATCTGGAACGCATTAACGCCAACAGCAAGCGTCTGCTGGGGCTGATCAATGACTTCCTTGACCTGTCCCGTATTGAGTCGGGCCGTCTCAAGCTGGTCAGCATCCCGATTGCGCCGCATGAACTGGCTTTGCGCTGGCGTGATCAGGTCAGCGGCCTTGCCCAGAGCAAAAATCTGGAACTGAACGTCCATATCGATGACGCCCTGCCGGAAACGGTTTACGGTGACGAGGAAAACATCTCTCGTATCGCCATCAATCTTCTGGGTAATGCCATCAAGTTCACTGAAGCGGGCAGAATCGATATGCGGCTTTATCTTCAGGACAAGGAGACGTGGGCGCTGGAAGTTAAGGATACCGGCATCGGCATCCCGCCGCATGCTCGTGAGTTCATCTTTGACGAGTTCCGTCAGGTGGACAACTCATCAAAACGTCAGCACGGTGGCAGCGGTCTGGGCCTGGCAATTGTTCAGAAGCTGACCCGCGCCATGAAAGGCAATATTGTATTGAACAGTGAAGTCGGCGAAGGCAGCACCTTCACCATTCTACTTCCTACACAGTTAGATTCAGGAATCTCTCGATGAACCAGGTAAATCAAGAGCTGCTTCAGGGTTGGGATATCGTTATCATCGATGATGAACCCGATAGTTTAATGGTCGCGGAAATCATTCTGCTGGAATTTGGCGCGAATGTTCACACGGCGGAAAATGGCAAGGAAGGTCTGGCATTGATCCGGGAAGTGCGTCCGAAGCTGGTTATCTCTGACCTGTCCATGCCAGTCATGGATGGTTGGGGTGTGATCTGGAATATGAAGGACGATCCTGCTTTAATGGATATTCCAGCCATCGCGCTCACGGCACACGCGATGACCGGCGACCGCGAACGTGCCATTTCGGCAGGCTTCCATAATTACATGACGAAGCCTCTCACCGCAAATACCTTTCTTGGCGATCTGATCAAACTGCTGATCGATCTGCCACAGTTCGAGCATTTGTCCGTAGCGACCAATTAGTGGAAAGCAGGTAACAATCCATGGCACCGAATATGCGTATCCTTTGTGTAGAAGACGATCCCGACGGTCAGGAACTGGTTTCGACCATCCTGGCGCACATGAATATCCCGGTCGATGTGGCCGGGACCGCTGAACATGCCGAAGAACTGCTGTTCGACCAGGGCATTACCTATAACGCAGTGGTGATTGACCTGGCACTGCCCGGTAAGGACGGATGGGGCCTGCTGTCCGAAATCCGTGCTAACCCGCGCACCGCGAAGCTGCCGTGCATCGCTGTGACCGCCTATCACACCAGCAGCCTGCGTGAAGAAGCGCTGATGGCTGGTTTCACCGCCTATCAGCCCAAGCCGCTGGACTCGATGGCCTTCGTCCGTCAGGTCGAAAACGTCCTCTAGGACGGGCCGAAAGACTGGAAACTGATTACCGCTGTGGGCCGGATTCTTCCGGCCCACATGTGCACCAAGTTAAGGAATATCGAGGCGAAATGCCCCCATCCCCGGCCCTTCCCGGCATTGCAAGCAATGCTAACCACTCGCTGCCGACGGGAAAAGCATCCGTCGTGCGCTCCGAGGGAAGGGAGAAAAACAGGTCGTGCGAATGCGGATTGTGGCGGCGGCGGCGGCGGCGTAAAAAAAAGCGCCGCTGCAACTATTTTTCCCTCAAACTGGATGGCGATGGCAGAATTGCGGCGTAAATGCGCCACAAGAAGTGGCAAATGCGCCACAAGACGCAGCACTTTGTTGCTGCTGCTGCTGCTGCCGCACAAAAATTTTGTGCGGCAGCAACGGTTTTTCCCTGAAAATGACAGATTTGCTGCTGCAAATTCGCAAATTGCAGCAGTATAGTGCTGCAACTGCGAGACATGCGGGTGGCATTGAGTGCCGCCCCTACATTGCATCCTGGTGATTTTCGCAGGGGCAGCGAAGAGGTTGTTAAGGTGCAGGAACCTCATAGTGTAGCACGGATGTTCGGGTTGTGCGGTTCGAATTTTCAAACGAAGTGGACCCAAAAGCCGGGCCTGCCCGAAAATCTGTCAGAGAAATAAAAGACAGCAGAGAGATTTCCCTGCTGTCTTTTTGATATCAGCATGGCGGCTGTAAGTCGTGTCGCCGTTACATCGTGCTATTGGATCTTGAGATCTCTTCCACCACATCGGCGGTCTTGCGGGGCTGTTCCACCCGTGTGGCAATATCGGCCTGTGCGATGATGCCGACGATCTCATTCCGGTCGTTGACAATCGGGATACGCCGCACCTGATGCTGTGACATGGCCTGCATCGCGTTATCGACATCATCGGTTTCACGGCAGGTGACCGGATTGCGGGTCATCACCTCTTCGACGCTCACATCCTGCGGGCTGCGGCCTTCCGCCAGTACCTTGAGGACGAGATCGCGGTCCGTGACAATCCCGACCAGCTTCTTCGAGTTCTGGCTTTCGGTGACCGGGATCGGCCCCACGTTTTCGTTTTTCATCAGTTGGGCGACGTGCTGGACGGTTTCAGTTGGCACACAGCAGGTCGGATTCGCAGTCATTACGTCTCGACAGGTAGCCATAATTCCTCCTTGCTTATGATCTATATTCGCCTGTTACCATTCTGGCAGCAGCGTGCAGGATAAACATGGCCCATGTGATGCATTTCAGACTGGGTGAAGCGTACCGTCTGGAGCGCATCATTCGATGCGGTCTTCGATTTCCCAGGTGTGATCCAGTTCATGCCATGCCAGCCGCCGGACGAAGTAGCGCGGGGTCCAGCGGAGACCGCCACGTGGGCCACGGTCGGGGATCTCGCCTTTGACAGCGGCTTCGAGGGTGGTCAGGATGGCTTCACGGATCGGTGTCAGCGCTTCACGTGGGTTGATTTCACTGTCAAGTTTCAGGGTCCTGCCGAGATTTTTGAGATAACTGTTGTTGACGTCACGCACATGCTCGATGATTTTTTCCAGATCGCGTCCGCCGCCGCGTGGGCCTTTGCGCAGACTGTGACCTTCTGCCGCCTGTGTCGCGTCATCGAATGCCTGCCAGCAGGCTTGGAG
>JAEZAF010000062.1 GCA_023430545.1 Chloroflexota bacterium | reverse complement strand
GGCGGATATATGTCTACAGCGATCCAGCGCTGCTCGTGACACCTACATACACGCCAACCATCACACCCACCCCTGTGATTACCGATACACCGCAGCCCGCAGTTGAACTGCTGATCAACGGCGGCTTCGAAAATAATGCCACTGGTTGGACCGTCAAGAATGCCACCGGTGACAAGGTGAAATGCAATAAGCCCACCAAAACCTTTGCCTACAGTGGCAACTGCGCGTGGCGCTTCAAGGGTGGTCCAGGCGAGAATGCCAAAATCCAGCAGATCATCACCAGCGGCGTGACTTCAGGCGATGTGCTGAAACTCGGCGGATATGTCAACGCAGGCGGGGCGGTCAGTGGGAAACTGAAGCTGGTGGTCACATATGCCGACGGTGTGACACCGAAGGGTAAACTTACGATCAATCTGACCAGCCCGACCAGCGGCTATGTCCCACTGAGCAGCCTGCAACCGGCCCTGACAGTGAACGTCGCTGCGCCGGTGGAGAAGATCAAGCTGATGGTGAAGAACAGCAGCACCAGCGGCAAGGTTTATATCGATACGCTGAGTTTGAGCGCCCAATAAGGAGAATCCTTATGCATCTTATGACCAGACAACAACGTCTTATCGCCATCCTGTTCTTCTGCGTGTTGCTGATCAGCGTTGGAGTCTGGTCAGTCTGGGCACAGGACGGTGTGCTTCCCCTGCCCGGAGGCTCAGGCAGCCGAGCGTTTACCGAAGTTCAGCAGCTCACCGCATCGGATGGGGCTGATGCCGAGTATTTCGGTCTGCAGGTCGCATTGGACGGCGATACGCTGCTGGAAGGCAATAGTCCAGCCGACAGCATCGGGGCGGCTTATATTTTTGAACGTGATAACAACGGAGACTGGAACGAGATCAAACGCCTGATCGGATCGGACTCCGCCCTCGAGGATGATTTTGCATATGATGTCGCACTTGACGGCGATACCGCAGTGGTCGGCGCACCGGGCCACACGTCGATGTCTGACGATGAAGGGGCGATTTACGTCTTCACGCCTAATGGTGCAGGTGTATGGACGCAGTCCCAGAAGCTGACAGTGCCTGCTGCGCCGATGAACTCCTATCTCGGAAATGAGGTGGACATCGACGGAGACCGCATCATCGCCGCAGCGGAAGGTATCGACAAAGCCTATATCTTCAAGCGTAACACCAATCAGGTCTGGCAGTTGGAGGCGGACCTCGATACAGGGCAGGAGGTCTACGATGTCAAAATACAGGGTGATATCGCCCTGATTGGGGCTGCATCCGACAACGGAAACATTGGAACTGTCCATGTTTATCAACTTCAGGCAGGCAGTTGGACCTTCGTCAAGAAGCTGACGCCCAGTGATGGTATACCGGGGGATAACTTTGGTGCCAAGTTGCTGCTGCATAACGATCAGGCCTTTGTATTCGCTTATCTGTCAGTTCCACCGGGGAATTTTCGCGGCGCAGTCTATGTCTTCTCCCGGAATGGCGGGACCTGGACGCAAACACAGAAGCTGGTGCCGAATGATCCAGCCGACAACGATGTCTTCGGCTATGGTATGGCCGCTGACGATCAGACGCTGGTCATCAGCAGCTATCGCGATAACGCCGATGCAGGCTCGGTTTATCAGTTTGGGTGGAATGGATCGGCCTGGGTGCAGCAGGACAAGATCCTGCCGGTTGGTAACCGATTTGGCATTGACGTTGACTTTCAGGATGGTGTGCTGGCGAGCGGTGCACCGGCTGCTGATAACGGGAAAGGCAGAGTCTATATTTATAGCGATCCCAATCTGATTCCAACACCGACACCGACTACCGCTCCGGGCATCGAACTGCTGACTGACGGTGGCTTCGAAAATAATGCCGCTGGTTGGACCGTCAAGAATGCCACCGGCGACAAGGTCAAGTGCAATAAGCCCACCAAAACCTTCGCCTACGCCGGCAACTGTGCATGGCGCTTTAAGGGTGGCACAGGTGAGAATGCCAAAATCCAGCAGGTGTTTACCAGCGGCGTGAGCACTGGCGATGTGCTGAAACTCGGCGGATATGTCAACGCCAGCGGTGCGGTCAGTGGGAAACTGAAGCTGGTGGTCACATATGCCGACGGTGTGACACCGAAGGGTAAACTTACGATCAATCTGACCAGCCCGACCAGCGGCTATGTCGCATTCAGCAGCCTGCAACCGGCCCTGACAGTCAATGTGGCCGCACCAGTGCAGAAGATCAAGCTGATGGTGAAGAACAGCAGCACCAGCGGCAAGATCTACTACGATGATCTGAGCCTGACTGCGCAGTAAGTTTCCTATTCAGTCTCTGCCATGCTTTATCACGCAATACCCTGTGTTACGGCATACGGGCACAGGGTATTTTTTATAGCTTTTTTGCAACCTGCAGAGGCCGTTTTGTTGTAATGTCTACTATGGCGATCTGAGTTTGACCATACAATGGATCAGAGCGCATACACAAATGCATAATCAAGGGAGCCTTCAATGAAGTTTATCATCCATACCCGTCTGAATGTGAAGCTGGTCAGCCTGCTGCTGATGTTGATCGCTGGCATGGGCGTTGTGCAGGCACAGGACGGGGTTTTACCTTTACCCGGAAGTGAAAACAGCAGCTTCGGCAGCCGCGTGTTTGCTGAGGCCCAGCAGCTCACCGCGTCCGACAGTGTGGCCGAAGATTACTTTGGCTGGAATCTGGCGCTGGATGGCGCGACACTGATTGCCGCGAGCCAGCATACCCACAATGCATCCAACAGCCCTGCTGGTGCGGCTTATGTCTTCGAGCGCAGCGGGGGGACCTGGGCACAGGTCGCACGGCTGGCGGGCAGCGATACTGTCTCCGGTGACGAGTTCGGCTTCGATGTCGCCGTTCAGGGCAATGTCGCCGTGATCGGTGCGCCGAATCATGATGTCAGCGGCAAGCTCGATCAGGGTGCGGTCTATCTCTTCCGGCGTGAGGCTGGTGGTATCTGGACACAGTGGCAGAAGCTGATCGCTGCGGATGGTCTGGCGAATCAACGGTTTGGCGCTCAGGTCGATATTGATGGCGACCGCATCGTGATCGGGGCGGGTTCTGCTGCGAAAGCCTATGTCTACAAGCGCAACGCTGCGCAGATGTGGGAATATGAAGCCCCATTGTTTACTGCTGGCAGTATCTCGGATGTCAAGCTGGACGGTCTGTTTGCGCTGGTGGGATCTTCCACCGAAGAGTCTGCAAAAGGCGCGGCCTATCTTTATCAGTACAACGGCACGACATGGGCGCAGGTCAAACGGCTGACGGCCTCTGATGGCGTGATGGGTGATGCGTTCGGCGTCGAGGTGGGATTGCAGAACGGGCAGGCGTTTGTCCACGCGTCACTCAATACACCGGCGGGCAAATTCCGGGGTGCGGTCTACGTCTTCTCTGACAATGGCGGCACATGGACACAGACGCAGAAACTGGCTTCCAGCGACCTCAGTGATTTCGACCGCTTTGGCGAGGCACTGGACGTGGACGGCGAAACGCTGGCGATCAGCAGCCGGGGCGATGAACTGGGCGCGGGTTCGGTCTATCTGTTCAAGTGGAACGGGTCCAATTGGGTGCAGGATGACAAGATCGAAGCCGTCGGGGGCTACTTCGGGATTTCGGTCGCCGTTCAGGATGGCACACTGGCGGCCAGCGCACCTTATCTCGATGCCTATAAGGGGCGCGTGTTTGTCTACGGTGATCCGCTTCTGACACCCGCGGAACTGCTGGTCAACGGCGGGTTTGAAAGCAGTGATACCGGCTGGACGGTGAAGAACCCCACCAGTGACAAGGTCAAGTGCAATAAGCCCACCAAAACCTTCGCCTACACTGGGGAATGCGCATGGCGCTTCAAGGGTGGTGCGGGCGAGAATGCCAAAATCCAGCAGACCATCACCAGCGGTGTGACTTCAGGCGACGTGCTGACACTCAGCGGATATGTGAACGCCACCGGCGCGGTCAACGGGAAGCTGAAACTGGTGGTCAAGTATGCTGATGGTGTGACGCCGAAGGGCAAGATCACGATCAACCTGACCGGCGCGACCAGCGGTTATGTGCCGCTGAGCATTCTGGAACCGGCACTGACGGTCAACGTCGCTGCGCCAGTGCAGAAGATCAAGCTGATGGTGAAGAACAGCAGCGCCAGCGGCAGGATCTACTATGACGATCTGAGCCTGACCGCCCAGTAACACACGGTCCTCGTGACGCTGAATCAATCACCTCTGTTGAACTCAACAGGGGTGATTTTATTTTCGGGGGAGTCATCCAGACGGCCATAAAAGATCGTTATACCGCTGTATCTGTCAGCTGCCGCGACATGCGATTTCTGAACGCGTGATGAGAAAAAAACAGTCTGAGGGAGAAAATTGTCCTAAAACTGTAAAAAATCCGGTGGTTCTCTGGAAATATGCTTTAAGATAGGCAATCTTAGGCGGGTGAAATCAAGTCTTTCTTGCTTGAGAATTCACTGTTCATCACTGCTCTTCGCATCCGCTCGTTTATCCACGACCTTCGATGACCATCACCTTATTTTTCGATCATACGCTGTGAGGTAACCCGTCCGTGATTTCCATGCTTCAACCCGCAATTCGTAAAATACTTCGTCTGGGCCTGCTGGCAGCAGGCCTGCTGATCGCGGCACTGATCCTGACTCTGTCAATCGTCGCAGCGCAGACCAGCCGCGCCCCGCAGATTGGCGTCTCCGTCGCGGAACTGGTGTTTGCCGGTACCACGGTCAAGACATCGATTCCAGCGCAGCCCATTGTCATCCGCAATACCGGTGATCAGACGCTGACAATCACCAGCATCGCGATGGCAGGGACAAATGCCAGCTCATTTGACATCCTTAATCTCCCCACGTTTCCGCTGAACCTTGCCCCGAACGCAACCCATACCATCAACGTCCGCTTCCTGACCGGTGGGAGCAGCGGTCAGCGAGAAGCCAGTGTCCTCATTTCCGCCAGTAATGCGACGGCTGTCAGTGTGCCGGTGTTCGGGCTGCGTGCAACCGGCCTCGAAGGGGGCAATGAACCCACGCTGGCGAATGTCGTCAAGACACTGGGGATCAATATCAATGTCGGCTGGACAGGACTGGCGAATGGCACCAGCCCCAACCCGATTGGCGATGAGGTCCTCATGCCGCTGATGATTAAGGCGGGGTCTGGCCCGGTCACGATCCGTACAGTAGGCCGCTATTCACCTAATCGGAAGATCCCCTACGGCTATTATTTCCCAAATGGGACCAGCACACCGAATCGCAATGAGGTCAACGCCATTTCGGTCAGCGTTGCTGAAACCGAGCAGTATCCCCCCAATCATCAGACGCTGAATCCGCGCACCGATACCGCTGCTGTCACCTTCGATCCCGGTTCTGCACAGTTTGGCATCTACGTGCTTGGCCTCGAAAATCGTTACAGCTATACCGAAGATGCGCTCAATGCTGGCGGTCCCGCGCTCCATGCCGTGCGTATTTACCCACTGAAGAATCGCAGCGGTGTACTGGTGCCGAACAGCTATCTGATCGCTTTTGAGGATGCGTCCAACGGCGATTATCAGGATTACATGTTCGTCATCTCGAATGTACGTGACCCCAATGCGCCGCCGCCGACCCACACATTGACTCACACGCCGACGAATACTGCAACCCATACCGCTACGCACACCGCAACCAGCATTTCACCGACCGATACGCCGGATGATCCGCCTACGCTGAGTCCGGTCACTGTCACCACAGAAGCACCGACCGAAGTCACGGAGACACCGTCGCTGCCTCTGACCGAGACACCGGTCACGCCAACCATCACCGGGACGCCGTACACGGAGACCCCGCGTCCGCAGCAGACGACCGAGCTGCTGGTCAACAGTGCGATGGAAGCCGATGTGGATTTCGACGGTCAGCCGGATGTGTGGAAGGTCAAGAATGCAGACGGGGATAAGCTGAAGTGCAATAAGCCGGAAAAGAACAAGACCTTTGCCTTTGCGGGGGACTGCGCTTTCATGTTCAAAGGGTCATCAGTGGAGAACACCAGACTGGTGCAGAAGCCCAGAGTTGATGTGATCAACAGTTACAATCAGGGGCGTCTGCTGCTGTCGCTGTACGCAAAGACACCGCCTGTCGTCAACACACGGGTCAAGCTGGTCGTGCAATACACCGATCCTGCACTTGAACGGGAAAAGCAGATCCTGACGATTCCAGCGTCTGATGTTTACATGCAGCAGATGGCACAGGTACTCATCAACAACGATGTCGCCAAAATCAAACTGGTCGTGATCAATGAGACGGCGCAGGGCAAGGTGTTCGTCGATAACCTCAGCCTCTTATGGCAGACTGGCCCGGTCAGCGCTGGGGATCAGTCGCTGATCCCTCTGCCATAGCCTTTACTGGCTGCATCTGCATCCATCCACGATAAACAGGGATGACTGTACGCGAACCGCGTCGGTCATCTCTGTTTTTTTTTGCGATGCCTCATGTTGTGACACGCTAGCCTGTGCTGCGATCCGTCAGGGACAGGCTGCGCGCGATTCCGATCTCGCGCTCGATCAGCCCTTTGGCTTCCAGCACATCCAGATGCCGCTGGACACTGGAACGAGCCATAAAACACCCCTCGGCGATCTCACGCTGCGAGGGGGGGAAGCCGCGTTCTTTAATAAAATGTTTTATGAATTCGTAAACCCGCTGTGTTTCGGTCTTTAAAGGGACTTTCATAGCGTGAGACTCCTTTCCAGAGAGTATGCAATGAGACGCTGATTCGATTGGACCCGGTATACCCGACCTGCCGCACAGCGGCTGAACCGCGTTCATCGTGTAACAAAATCCAAACATAGTGATGCATCATAGCACAGGGTAGAACACATATTCTATTATGTTTAGGGATGATTGTGATTAGAGTTCGGTTTGTGCGAGGGTTTGAATGGCTTTGAGAGCGCCTTCTGCAAGCTTCCGCGAGCTTCTGGCAGCGAATTTGCCGCTGAACGCGTCCTCTGACGGACATAACACAGCGGCATCAGCGCGCAGCACCGCATCCTGCGTTGAAATCAGCGCTGAAACACGACACAATAGGGCATTCGATACCCGACAGTTGCGAAGTGGCGATTGCAGCCTGATGGTCACAATTCGCCCGCAGGAAGGTGTTAGACGATGGGATTTTTACGGAAACTGTTTGGCGGTGGCGCACCACAGCAGCAGGCGATGACCTTTTACGTGCGCCCCAAACGCTGCAATGAGATCGTCGTCGTCCGGCTGAATCTGATGAATGATCTTTCGCAGACCGACGACGGTGCAGGTTATTTTGTGCGTAAGGTGGCGCGTGCCTACCGCTGCCCGTTTGAGGCGGAACTCCACATCTATTTCGACAAGGACCGCCGTGTGACCGATCTCAGCGTCGAAAACGGTGAATCGGTCGAGGAAGCCGTCTATCAGCAGTGGCTGGCGGAACAGGAAAGCAGCGCCAGTCAGCAGTAGCGGGTGATCCTATGCACCAGGTTAAGAGACCATGCGGAAAGCGTTACGCTAATATGGGCAAGCTGGACATCGTTCCCGCAACGGTCCCGACACGATAGGCAGTGTGTAGGGACAACGCCTGCGTTGTCCGCTGTTTTTATCATTAACCGTCATCTTTCAACATGGTTTCTAAGAGGACGTTTTGAATATTCAGAGCGCGGTTCTGGAATTTATGGAACCGCCGGACAATGCCTGACATGCTTGCATGTCATTGTCCCTGCAAAACGCGCGAAATGTAGGGACACGGAACTGCCGTGTCCGCTTGTAAACATCTGAACCGAAAATCAAATACCTATCCGTGAAAGGATAGGGTGCTTTTTGGTCCACTTCGTTTGAAAATTCGAACCGTGCAATCCGAACATCCGTGCTATAATAAACATCCATGCACCTTAACATCGACACAAAATCCGCATCACACCGCTGCTGCATATTGCAGCACTTTTGCAGCATATTGCAGCACTTTTGCAGCATCTTGCAGCAGAATCGTGCAGCAAATTTTCAATGTTGAGGGGAAAACCCATTGTTGCCGCACAAAATTTTTGTGCGGCAGCAGCAGCAGCAGCAACAAGCAGATTTTGAACCTGACATCATCCTGATTGCAGCACATTATTTTTTCGTGCCGCCGCTGCTGCTGCAATCCGGAGACGACGGAAAAACGCCTGCCTTCTACTGACCCGCCAGTTCCCGCAGATGCCGGACGCGCAGATCACTGTAATCGTTGATGAAGGCGTCGTCGTCGCGGTTTTCCAGTGCGTGTTCCAGGCTGGTCCAGAGCAGTGCCGCCCGCGCCTCGTCCCCTGCTGCGTTCTTGAGCTTCCCCAGACGGTAAAGCGCCAGCGGGTGATCGCGCTGACAGTACAGTGCCGCCCGCAGTTCAGCTTCCGCCTGATCGCTTTCCCCCGCTTCCTCGTGCAGCATGGAGCGCAGATAGTAGGCTTCGGCGTTCAGCCGGTCCTGTCGCAGTACCCGGTCGATGTAACTGCGTGCCGCGTCAATGTCCTGCCGGTCCGCCGCGATATAGGCCAGCAGCAGCAGGGCGCTGGCGTGATCCGGTCTGGAAAAAATCAGGGTGCGGGCGATCTGCTCGGCATCGTCCAGCCGATGATCGCGATAGGCCCCGACCGCCTGACGGTATCGCGTCTCTTCGTTGTCCTGCATGGCGAGGGTCGGTGACCGTGTGGCGGGTATGGCTGACACCGATGGCACTGCTGGCGCGGTCAGGTCGCGTCGGGTTATGGGGCGCGATGACTCGGTGTCATCAGCGGATGAGGTGAAGAACGGTGCAGGGCGCAGGCCATCCAGCCGGTGATAGACCGGAATCGCCGGGTGACGTTCCCATCCGGCAGGTGCAGCGGCGCTCAGGTTCTCAGAATGGCCGAGGAACAGCCATCCCGACGGTGCAACCGACTGCATCAGCACCTGTTCGGCCTGTCTCATCTGCGGGCTGGAAAAATAAAGCAGCACATTGCGGCAGAAGACGATGTCAAAACGCGGCTGAAGTTCGACTGGTGTTTCGCTGGCGGATGGCTCGGTCCGTTCCAGCAGCGGCCTGCACTCGAAGCGCACCATCCGCCGGATTTCGGGCCGGACCTGCATGAGATTCTGTCCATCGCCGGTGATGGTCTGGAAGGCGCTGCTCAGGTCAAGGTGACGCAGACGAAACGACCAGGAGCGATAAATCCCTTTCTGCGCGATCTCCAGTGCCCGCCGGTTGATGTCGGTCCCCAGCAGGATGAGATTCCACCGGTCGATGTCCGGCAGCAGGCGGCGCAGTAAAATCGCCAGCGAGTACGGCTCCTCACCGGTGGCACAGCCCGCGCTCCACAGCGACAGGTACAGGTGATTCTGCTGGCGTCGCTGGGCGATCAGGGCGGGCAGTACTTCCTCTTCCAGCAGTTGAAACTGGGTATCGTCGCGGAAGAAATACGTCTCGCCAATCGCCAGCGGCTCGATGATGGCCTGCCATAAACCGGAGGCAATCGGCTGTGCCCGCAGCAGACGCAGCAGCTCACGCGGATCATTCTGCGCGTGTTCGGTGGTCAGAGTCTCAAGACAGGCGATCAGATCCTGCCTGCGATGCGCATCCCGCCTGGGATCAATCGCAAGGCCGGTGCGCTGCTCAATCAGATCCATCGTCTGGATCAGGGTATCATTTGCAATCATGGGGTGAGGCTTAAAGGTGAAGAAAGCAGATCGACTCTTTCATTTTAACATGACAAGGGTTTCTTCGTTATCGGAGTTTCACGCCGTTTCACACCAGCATCACCCGATACTGTTCCGGCAGATACTGCCCGATATCCGATTGAAGAAAGGCATCCAGCAGGGCATCGGTCATCGCTTCGCCGGGATGATGTGCCTTCATCCATGCGATAAACGGGTCCAGACGCATCTGGGCTGTCCGGAATTCCTCCACCACCAGCCGCCCCTGAATGCCGCACCGTTCGATATAGTGCAGGCGCTCGAATTCACGCAGGACCACCTCGACATCGAACGGAACGCGGCGCTGCGCGATCAGCCGCCAGCCGGATGCATCCCCTTCCAGCACCATGTAACTGGCGCAGAACTGGCCATCCAGCGGGACACCGACCGAACCCGGATTGAAGATATGCCAGCCATCGACCTGTCGTTCCATCGGGATGTGACTGTGCCCGCCGATTACGGTGGTCTCTTCGACCGAGGCGAGGTGTTCCAGTACCTGATCGTCACGCATCCACGGGTGGATGGCCGTCCATGGGTTGCCGGGGACACCATGAAATACCCGAATCGGCGGGGCATCGCGGAAGCGCAGACTCAGCGTATCCGGCAGGGAAGCGATGAGGCGCGTGCGGTATTCGCCAAGCTGCTCGTACAGCATCGGCGGCAGGGTGAACGCCTGCCACGACTCCGGGGCGCGGGGCGTCTGATGATCGAGCAGATAGTATTCGTTGTTGCCGCGAATCAGCGCCCAGTGACGGCTTGCGATAAGGTCCATCACCTGCGGGGAAAACGGCCCCCAGTTGACACTGTCCCCGGCCACCACCACATGATCGACCGCAAAAGCGGCCATATCGGTGATGACCGCTTCCAATGCTGGCAGGTTGCCGTGAATGTCTGAGAGTACGCCCAATCGCGTCATGTACGTTCCTCCTGTGTGGATGATACAGACGTATAGACGCAGGACGCCGACGGAAAGTTCAGATTTTGTGCAAAAAGGTTGTGTTTCGGTCCGTTATGCGTGTGAAGCCATCGCGCGGCAGGATTCCGCACAGCGGCGGCAGTCGGCGGCGCAGGCCAGCATCTTCTGATCACCGTTCGCCATCCGTTCGCAGTCGTCCGCGCAGCGCTGGCAGATCTCCGCACACACGCCGCAGGTCAGGTGATGGAACTCGGAACTGCGCAGCATAAAGTCTGCACTGGTGGCGCAGATATTGGCGCAGTCCAGCAGCAGGCGGATATGCTCCGGCGAGGCGTGCTCTCCGCCCATGCCGAGGCAGTGCGGCACCAGTTCCAGACAGCTCTGGTGACAGGTCGTACAGTTGCTGATGCATTCCTGCATCGAAACCTGATGTGATCCCTGTGTCTGCTGGTTGTGCTGGCTGTGTTGGGTCTGCATAATGGTTTCTCCTCTCGATGTGGTTTCCCTCACCCTAATATGCGCCCATAAGTCCAGCGTGAAATTTTCGGTAGCACGGTGTGAACATCAAATCGCGGAGAGGCTATGCTATAATCGGGGCACTTCTGACCTTAAAGACGCGATGATTTCCACCTATGTCCTTACTGACCACCCATGAACTGGCCAAGAGCTACGGGCCGGACGATATTTTTGACGACATCTCCATTGAGATTCCGCAGCGGGCACGTATCGCGCTGGTGGGGCCAAATGGTGAAGGCAAGACCACGCTGCTGAATCTGCTGGTCGGGCTTGACATCCCCAGTGAAGGGACGATCTCGACGGCCAAAGGCCTGCGGATGGGCTTCCTGCCACAACGCCCGGAACTGCACGGCACGCATACGCTGTGGGAAGAACAGCTTCACGCCTTCGATCATCTGCGTGAGATGGAAGCCGAACTGGAACGCCTGCATGATGTGATGGCCGCCAATCCCGAAGACCACGCGGCGATTGACGCTTACGGCCACCTGCAGGAGTCCTTCGAACTGGCCGACGGCTACAACTACGAGACGCGCATCAAAACCGTGCTTCAGGGTGTGGGATTCACCCCGCATCAGTATCACCTGCCGCTGCCCAAACTCTCCGGCGGACAGAAAACCCGTGCGCTGCTGGCGCGTCTGCTGCTGGATGCACCGGATCTGCTGGTGCTGGACGAGCCAACCAACCACCTCGATATTGAGGCGGTCGAATGGCTGGAAGGCTATCTGCGTGATTTCCCCGGCGCGGTGCTGGCTGTCAGCCATGACCGCTACTTCATGGACCGCTTCGCTACCGTCATCTGGGAACTTCAGGACGGTACGCTGGAAGTCTACCGGGGTAATTACAGTCATTACCTCCAGCAGCGGCAGGAGCGCCATGAGCGTCTGCGTAAGGAATATGAAGCGCAGCAGGAGTTCATCGCCAAGGAGATCGAGTACATCCGCCGCAATATCGCCGGCCAGAATACCCGTCAGGCCAAGGGACGTCTGAAGCGGCTGGAGACGATGAAGAAGCGCGGTGTCGTCAAACAGCGCCCGCGTGGCAAGCGCCGTGACATGCATCTGCGGATGACGGCGCAGGTCCGCAGCGGTGACAAGGTGCTGATGTCGGAACAGGTCGCCATCGGCTATCCTGATGCGCCGCAGCCGCTGTTCGATGTGCCGGATCTCACGCTCTATCGCGGCGAAACCGTCGCACTGATCGGTCCCAACGGGGCCGGGAAAAGCACCTTTCTCAAGACGATCACCGGCCAGATCGCGCCGCTGTCCGGCGAAGTGCGGCTCGGCGCAGGGGTGCAGATCGGTTACTTCGCACAGGCGCACGAAATGCTGGACCCGAAGCGGACGATTATCGACGAGATCATCGCGACCAAAAATATGCTTCCGGCTGAAGCACGCAATTATCTCGGGGGCTTCCTGTTCGAAGGCGATGATGTGTTCCGCCCGATTGACACGCTCTCCGGCGGTGAACGCGGACGGGTAGCACTGGCGAAGCTGGCGCTGACCGGCGCGAATCTGCTGCTGCTGGATGAGCCGACCAACCATCTCGACATCGACAGTCAGGAAGTGCTGCAATCAGTGATTGCCGATTTCAACGGTACGGTGATCCTCGTCACGCATGACCGCTATCTGGTGGACGCGCTCGCCTCGCAGATCTGGTGGGTGCAGCCAGGGCAGTTCACACTGTTCGAAGGCTCGTATCAGGAATATCTGGCCGACCGTGAGAAGCGGCGTCAGGCTGCGCTGGGGGCGTCGTCCGGGACGATGCAGAAATCGAATGGCGCGGGTGGATCGGAGCAGCCGCGTCCGTCGGATGGGAAAGCGGCAGGTAACGGGGCGAATGCTGGCAAACCAGCGAAACCGGCGCACGGCCTGAACCCGTATCAGCTTAAACAGCGCGTGGCCGAAGTCGAAGCGTATATCTCGGATCTTGAGGAACGGCTGACACAGGTCACCGACGCGCTGAATGATGCCAGCACGCGTGGGGACAGCGACAGCGTCCGTGCCCTGAGCGATGAATACGCCAGTGTGCAGGCCGATCTCGAAGCGGCCATGTCTGAGTGGGAAGTGCTGGCGGAGTAATACTCCTGAATCTGTATCAAATAGGGGGATCAATGAGTCAGGTTCGGTTTGGAAGGCTTCGACCGGTTAAACTGCGTGACGTTTGGAAAAGTGAAGCCAGAGACTTTACGCCTTGGCTCGCACAACCGGATAACCTTAGCCTGCTGGGTGAGACGATTGGCATGAGCTTGGTACTTCAGGCGATAGAACACTTTGTCGGCCCTTTTCGCGCTGACGTCGTTTGTCGTGATCCGGATAATCGTGTGGTGCTGATTGAAAATCAGCTTGAGCCTACCGACCACTCACATCTTGGTCAGATTCTAACCTATGCTGCTGGGGTAGATGCTTTCACTTTTGTCTGGATTGCGTCCGAATTTCGGCCAGAACATCGTGCCGCATTTGATCGGCTCAATGAGACGACCCAGAGTGACATCAGGCTCTTTGGGCTTGAAATTGAACTCTGGCAGATTGGAGATTCTGCAATTGCACCCAATTTCAGAATTGTGAGCCAACCCAACGAAGCAAAGCGTATTCAACGTGCAGTGGAAAGTGGTGCGAGTGCCATCGGCCAGATGCAATTTGAATACTGGACTGAGTTCAGTGAGCGCTTTTTATCGAGTTTCGTTGGAATCAGACCCTCAACACCCCGACCTCAGAATTATTTTCTGATGTCACTGCCCAATAAAGGCTTTCAACTGAATACCTTTATGGATACAAAAGCCAAAAATATCGGTGTTGCACTCATGATCGACAGCCGGTATTTCAGGCACTGGTATGCATGGTTTGAGACACATTTTACTCAACTTGAAACGCAACTTGGGGCGTTAAAAGTGGTTGAAGCAAAGAATCAACCCTATGTTGAACTGCGCCTTACAGATACTGATCCCAAAGATCGAAACCACTGGGACGCACAGCATACCTGGCTGTTACAGACCTCTCAAAAGTTTGTGCAGGTCTTCCAGCCCTATCTTGACACGCTCAACACCGATGGAGATCTGGCGGAGTAGGGAATCTCTGGACATGTGATGGCACGTCCGTGTTTTGCAGATGTGTTATAAAGGCCGCCGGAGTTGGTGCTTGGCGGCCTTTGCACCCCGCTGAAACAAATCCATCAAAAATTTACCTTATGAATGTTTCGCAGTATTTCAAATCAGGCTATTATTTAAGAAACCGACGCTTCCAACGTTCCCCAATCCAAAATACTTTTTGTAATTTAAATTATAACGGGTAGCCGGTATGAAACTCAGGGACCAAACCCTTACCACACTGATGGGTAAGGCGCAGCGTCAGGCGCTGCGCAGTCAGAAGCATCTGTGGCAGCGATTAAATCTGAACCCAGATGAGAAAACCCCTTTATTTGTTTTAGGCAGTCAGCGCTCTGGCACCACCATGCTGATGAAGGTGCTGGAAAAATCGCGTTATATGCGCGTCTTTCAGGAACATTCCCGCCGTGCCTTCCAGGGGAACTTTCGGCTGATGCCCCCTGAGGTGATCCGGGGGCTGATCGACGCCAGCCACGCACCAGCGGTTGTCTTCAAGCCGCTGTGTGACGCGCATCTCACCGACCAGCTTCTCGAAACCTATGCCCCGGCGAAAGCGGTGTGGATCTTCCGCGATTATCATGATGTTGCCAACTCCGCAGTGAATAAGTGGAATACTCACCTCAAGGATGTCATGCGTGATATCAGCGAGGGGAACTGGGATGCACTTGACTGGCGCGGTGAACGACTCGGTGAGGAAAATATCGCGCTGGTCCGGCGGCTTTACTCCCCTGAGATGACCCCACAGGAAGCGGCATCAGTGCAGTGGTATCTGCGCAACCAGTTTTATTTCGCACTCGGTCTGGACGAAAATCCCCGCGTGCTGCTGATGCGCTATGAGGATCTGGTACTGGAACCCGAAGCCGAAATCCGGCGGCTGTTCGATTTTGTGGATGTCCCCTTCGAACCGCAGATCATCGCCGATGTGACCGACCGTTCAATTGGCAAAGGCTCGAATCTGGAACTGTCACCGGCAATTGAACATGTATGCGCGGGGATGCTCCAGCGGCTGAACGAGACTTATGAGGCGAAGGTCACCGCCAGACAGTAGGCATAAAGCGCCGGTAACCGCTGGGATAAAGAGACGAAACTGCGCTACAATCTGCGGTCTGATTTTCCGCCTGTAGACCGAGTCCTGCCTTGTCACCTGTACAACCCATTCACATCGCTATGTGGTCCGGGCCGCGCAACATCTCGACGGCCATGATGCGCTCGTGGGGCAGCCGCGCCGATACCTACGTGCGCGATGAGCCGTTCTACGCCTATTATCTGACACAGACCCCGCACCGGGACCAGCACCCCGGCGCAGATGAGATCGTCCACGTCCATGAGACCGACTGGCGCAGCGTGGTTGCATCGCTGACCGAAGATCTGCCCGACGGCTGCACAGTCGATTATCAGAAGCACATGACGCATCATCTGATCGGGGAACTGGCGGCGCATACCGGCTGGATTCAGCATCTGCGTAACGCGTTCCTGATCCGCGATCCCCGCGAGATGATCGTCTCACTGGCAAAGGTGCTGCCTGATCCACAGCTTGACCAGACCGGCCTGCCGCAGCAGCAGGCGCTGTTCGAGCAGGTACGGCGCGATACTGGCCGCACCCCGCCGGTGATTGATGCCGCCGATGTGCTGAAAAATCCGCGCCGGATGCTGACTCTGCTGTGCGAGGCGCTCGAGGTGACGTTCGATGACGCCATGCTGTCATGGGCACCGGGGCGGCGTTCGACTGATGGCGTATGGGCGAAACACTGGTATGCGGCAGTCGAGCGCTCCACCGGTTTTGAACCGTATCAGCCGAAATCGGTCGATGTGCCGCCATCGCTTCAGCCGCTGCTGCATGAAGCCGATGCCCTGTACCAGTCCCTGTATCGTCACCGCCTCGGCCAGTGATCACGCGGTTTTCCTTTTAACCTCTAACGGAGACTTCTCTGAAATGCATCAGCAGTACAACGAAAAGAACCGCGATCTGCTCATCAATATCAACGGCAGCCTGATTCACCGCGATCAGGCCGGGATCAGCCCGTTTGACTCCGCCGTGCAGGGCGGCGATGCCGTCTGGGAAGGGTTGCGCCTCTACAATGGACGCATCTTTAAGCTGGTCGAACACCTTGACCGTCTGCGTGACTCGGCAAAGGCGATGGCGTTCGCCGAGATCCCATCGCACGATCACCTGATTGCCGAGATCCGCCGGACACTGGAAGCCAACAGCATGACCGACGGCGTCCATATCCGGCTGACGCTGACTCGCGGTGTCAAATACACCAGCGGCATGGACCCACGCCTGAATACACAGGGGCCGACGCTGATCGTGCTGGCCGAGCACAAGCCGCCGGTCTACGACAAAAGCGGCCTGACACTGGTCACATCCAGCATCCGCCGTATCCCGCCGGAGTGTGTCGATCAGAAGATCCACTCCTGTAACCTGATCAATTCGATTCTGGCGAAAATCCATGCCAATGCCGCCGGAGCCGACGACGCGCTGATGCTCGACCTGCGCGGCTTCATCGCGGAGACCAATGCCACCCATGTCTTTATCGTGCATGAGGGTGTCGTCCTCACACCGGAGACCACGTCCTGTCCGGAAGGCATCACCCGCAGCACGGTGCTGAAGCTCTGCCGCGACAATGGCATCCCGCATGAGGTGCGCGATATCACGCTGGCGGAAGTCTATCGCGCCGACGAGATGTTCTGCACTGGCACGATGGGGGAACTGGCCGCTGTCACCACCGTGGACGGTCGTACCATCGGGGATGGCACGGTCAGCCAGATGACCCAGCGCCTGACTGATCTTTTCACCGAACTGACACGCCACGAAGGGGTTGTGGTCGTCCCCGCGTAAAGCCGCACTGAATCCAATTCACCATCGGCTCACTTGACTCGGCGTGCCATTTTTCCATACACTTTATTTAGCCGTCTAACGAAATAAAGCCGCTTTATGCCGGAAGCTTCATTAACCGAAACTGTCAGTTTTGCGCTCAGCTATGTCTGCAAGGCCCACCGTAACGCGATGGATCGGATGATTGCCGATCTGGGGCTGTATGCAGGACAGGAAGTGATCCTCAAGCATCTGTGGCAGGACAACGGCCAGACGCAGACTCAGCTTGCTGAGAAAGCCCGTGTGCAGCCCGCAACCATGAGCAAAGTCCTCTCGCGGATGCAGGAAGCGGGTCTGGTCGAACGCCGGACAGATGCGGAGGACAGCCGCGTGACCCGCGTCTATCTGACCGCACGGAGTGATGCCCTCCAGACCGCGATGAAACAGGTCTGGGCGGAAATGGAAGCCCAGATTACACGTAATATGACTCCGGAAGAATGCGCGCTGCTGCGTCGTCTCTTATTACAGGTACAGGAAAATTTAAACCGGTGATCCTCAACCAGACCGCCCACCGCTTACCCCTTCATCGTCGGGTCGCGATCCGGGTTTTACCTTCAGATTTTATGTAGCCGGCTAACTAAATCATTTTTAGCGTTTTCGAGTGGAAGGTCACAGCATCATGGAGAGTCCTCAAAGTCCGCAAAAAATTATCCTTGTGACAGAAGCATTAGAGAAGCAGGGCATGGCCGTCATCCGCTGCCTGCTGAAGGACGGCTGGACGGTGCGTGCGCTCACACGCCGCCGATTACCTTTCGAGCATGCTGCCATGAAGTATCTGCTGAAACACGGCGTCGAGGTGCTGGAAGCCGGCCCTGAAGATCGTGCCACGCTGGTTCGGGCGCTGGCGGGTGTCTATGGTGTTTACAGCGTCCAGTCTGCCGAGGCGGATGCCGATAGCACGTCGCTGGTGAATCAGGCTCAGTTGTTGATCGATGTGGCGAAATCGGCGGGGGTGCGGCACTTTGTTTACAGCTCGGCTGGCGGTGCAGACCGTATCAGCGGCATCCCGCTGTTAGAAGCGAAATGGAAGATAGAGCAGGCACTCCATGCATCCGGCCTGCCTGTGTCCATCCTGCGCCCCTCACTGCTGATGGAAGGTTTTTACGATGGCGGCCTCGCCAACCTGCTGATGATCTCGGCGCTGTCCACGCGGGTGCGATCTGACCGTGCGCTTCAGCTCATCGCGGTCGATGACATCGCCTGTTTCGCCTCGATTGCCTTTGCCCAATCGGAAGTCTACATCGGGCGGACGCTGGAACTGGCTGGTGATGCCCTGACGCTGGCGCAGATCGTCCGCATCCGACGGCGTATTCAGGGCGGGCAGATCGCCACGCTGCCGCTTCCCGGCTTCCTGATCAGCCGCCGCATCCCGTCCGATATCCGTCTGCTGGCGGAATGGCTGGATCGCGAAGGGTATCAGGCCGATATTGACGAACTGCGCGGTATTCACCCCGGCCTGATGACGTTCGAATACTGGCTGAACCAGAAACAGGCCCGTGTGCAGATCAACACCTATCGTTCTGGTGTTTCCTATGCGGGATGATAAAACACCTTCTACTCTTGCAGCCGACAGCGCAGCCGTTGTCCCTGCACCCCACACAAATGCAGGGGCCGGACTCTTCCGGCCCACCTGAGGATAACCAACATTCAAATTGTCTCTAATGCAGGCCGCAGCCGATCATCCACGGCGGCTCGGACTGATAGGCGTTCTCGCTGATCAGCGCCAGTGTATAGCTATTCGCTCCATCCCCCGGTCTGACCTCTACGATCGCCTTACCATCGTCGCTGACAATTGACGGATCGCCGTGCGGCGTGTCAAAACGGACAGCATGCAGATGGGCGGCCAGTGCTTCCTGACTGAGTGCGGACTCTACCGTTCGTGTGACCTCGAACTGGCATCCGCGTGTGCCGCCGTAGACAATGCGAGTGTCGCGGTCAAGCTCGACGGTCTGCGGCGGCAGTTCCATCTCGAAGAAGGGCCGTGAATAGCGCTCCATCACGATACCGTCCTGAATCCGCCCCAGCAGGGCCGTACCTGCAAACACAGCTATCATCAGCGAAATAGGGTTGAACAGCAGTACCGCCAGTACGATCTGTATCCAGCGCCGTTTTGAAATCCTGCTCAGTTCGGGTCGTGTCGGCTGTGTCAGGGATTCGCTCGTCATGGCTGCACCTCCAATCAGGATTTACCGCGATAGTCGATGGCTTCGATGGCGGCGGCGGTCTCGAAGTCCTTCGCTGTCAGTTGGCTTCCGGCGTCGTGGGTGGTGAAACTCAGTGTGACTTTCTTGTAGCCGATGGTCATGTCCGGGTGATGGTCGCGTCCGTCCGCGATCACACCGGCGGCAGTAGCAAAGGCCAGCCCCGCCGCATAGCTGTCGAAGGTATAGGTGCGTGTGATCTGATCCCCATCGCGCTGCCAGCCGGAAAGCTGGTGCAAACGCTCGCTGATCTGATCCTCGGTCAATGCCTGCGCTGCCATGTCATCGTCCTCTCTGTTCATTACCTGTCTATGGCACTATAGCACGATCTGGACACGATTCAGCGATTTCTTATCCGCATATAGGCGCAATAGACATCCAAAACCGTCAATATGGACGATGTTAAAGAGGGATACTGCATGCCATACTCTTGGGGTGTGTTTGAAATCGTCCCATGCAGGTAGGCACTGGGGCATCACATTTAAATCCATAAATGAGAGGCGGTTTACTGGAATAATATCAGAATTAAACGTGACACAACCGGATTGTGCTGCTAAGATGTGAAAATTGGCACAAACAGATTGCAGCCAATCGCTGTGAAAAACAATCTGTCAAAGGCCGCGTAAACGTATAGGAAAAAGGTAAACTTTCGTTGCAAGGTTCAGGAGTTAGGTGGATAATCACAGAATGAATCAAGATGTCTCCGGGCGGACGCCCCTGGTCGTGATCCAAAACCTCACCAAGCATTTCGATGAGGGTGGAAAATCACGCCGTGTGCTGGATGCGGTCAATCTCGAAATCATGCCCGGCGAATTCTTCGTGATGCTCGGAAAGAGCGGCAGTGGTAAGAGTACGCTGCTCAACCTCGTCAGTGGTATAGATCGGGCTGACAGCGGTGAGATCATCGTCGCCGGCACCGATATCACCCGCCTGAATGAACGTGAACTCACCCGCTTTCGCCGTGATGATATCGGCATCGTATTCCAGTTTTTCAACCTCATCCCTACGCTCACCGTACTTGAAAATGTAACGCTGCCGCTGGAACTTCGCGGAAGCTCGCGTCGTCAGAGTGATGAAGCGGCGCTTCGTCTGCTGGAGCGGGTAGGGCTTGCCCATCGTGCCGAGGCCTTTCCCGATAAACTCAGCGGTGGAGAACAGCAGCGGGTGGCGATCGCACGGGCGCTGGTCCATGAACCCATGCTGGTACTGGCAGATGAGCCAACTGGTAATCTGGATGAAGAGACCGGCGAACGTGTACTGGAACTGCTGCTCGATTTAACCCGCCGGGCCGGTCGAACACTGGTCATGGCGACCCATAATCCCGAGATTGTACCGCTGGCAGACCGCGTGGGTCGCATCCACGACGGTCAGCTTCATATTACCCGCGAGTATCATGCGCTGGGTGATAGGGTAGAGCAGACCGATATCCTGTGATCAGTTGTCATGGGTATCAGGGATGAACGTCAAGCGTATGCCAATCGTATACGTTGAAACGAATAAATCAGTGTACATTATTTCAAGGCGATCAATACGCGGTCGATGACAGACGTTATCAAACCCGCTGTTGCAGAAGCAGATCAGGTACCAGTCGCAATCGGATGTTATAAAGTGAAACCGTCAGGTTAAAACCCGCACTCATTGATTATCCGCAGGAAAGGGACGACTCATGACCAACACCGACATCCTTTATTCGTTGAAGGAGGCGTCAGCGGACCTGCAAGTGGAAAGGAAACCCATCATGGGGGAAACAGACCCGAACATCATGAGACAGCTAATGGCTGAACTTCGGGATACCAATAAGGATAAACGACGGACAGCCGTGATGAAGCTCGGGATGGTCGGTGGAGACCAGGCCGTGCGCGCATTAATGATGGCTGTAGAAAATGAGCACGAGGATCTGATTGTGCGCGGTCGCGCCGCCCTGATGCTCGGCAAGATGAAGGACATCCGCGCGGTCGAGCCGCTGATCCGTGCGCTCGACGCCCCCGGCTACCAGACGCCGCTGTATGCCGCTGAAGCGCTCGGCAAGCTGGGCGATCCGCGTGCGATCGGGCCGCTGCTGGAATTCGCAGCCTCCGGCAAGGACAAAGCCCGCGATGCTGCACTGGATGCCCTGCAGAAGCTCGGCTGGCGTCCCAGCCGCGATGTCGAACCTGATCCCGTCATGGAGATGTAGGCGGACGCTCCGCTGAACATAACAACGGTGACGGGAAATAAATCAACCGGTACGGCCCCTGTGCTTCATTGTGCATGGGGCTTTTTGTTTCTGGTGGCTGAATACACTGGAGAGTCGCCTTTGAGCAGGAAAAGTCAATCATTTCAGCAACAATTAGCTGCGTTAGCTCAGCGGATAGGCCCTCAGTATCGTCAGCGTACAGCCGACAACATCCAGATGCTGCTGGATAATGGCGTCAGCTCATTCAGGGCTTTGCTCAAATCTGTCAACGATGATACAAAGCCGCTCGAAGCGCGTGTCACAGCGTGTTGGCTGCTGCCGCGCTTGAAACCGACAAAGCGCCAGCAGGAACAGATTGCCGATGCATTATTAAGCCTTTTCTCTGCCGAAGATGCTGATCTGCGTTATCAGGCGGTCATTGGCGTAGGTGATCTGCACATCGTTTCGGATGATGCAATTCGGGCGCTTGAAGCGCTGATTGATAGCAGCAGTGATGTTGAAACGCGTAAACTGGCTGTGTATTCCTACGGTAGAATTGCAAACTCAGAAGGTGTCGATATATTGATTTCGGTGATCAGGAATCAGGCTGAGGATGCGAGCCTTCGTGGAATGGCAGTGGAAGCGGTCTCAAATATCGGTGACGGATCGTTAGCACCTATGCTGATTAATCTCCTGTCTGATCCATCAGATGAAGTGCGCTTCTGGAGTGCATTCTCGTTGGGGATAGTTGGGGGTGAAGATGCCATCCCCGCACTGATGCAGGTAGCGAATGAGGATCATAAGGTGCTGCCAGGGTGGGGCAGCGTCAGTGACGAAGCGGTTAACGCTATTGAAAATATCAAACGTAGTTCGATTGTAATCGAATGATCCGGGATTGAATTATCACCAAACAAAAAGCGCCGGAACCAAGTCCAGCGCTTTTATTGTTCTCAGAATGCCATGCCGCTCTCTAGGTATTCCAGGAGAGCTTGCCCTCAGTGGTGGGAGCGCCGGAAGGTGCGCCACCTGCAGAGGCAGGCCCGGCGAACGATAACTGTGCGCTCAGGAGAAGCATTGCAGCCAACAGTGCTGCGGCGACCAGTTTTTGCGTGAGTGTCTTCTTCATGCGTGGCCTCTTTGTAAATAAATGGTTTGCGATGGTTTGAAAATCTTAACTTCCACCAATATAACATTCGTGTTTGTGAAACCAAATGAGAAAAATGTTATATCTATGAATTTCCTGTTACTCTTAAGTCTTTTTCAGGCGATTTTGTGGTATTTTACGCCTTCCTTAAGGAAGAAAGCTTCATATAACGTATTATTGCGACATAGAAACAAAAATTAAACGTATACGGGACGCAAAAAAAGCGGACGGGATCGCCTCGTCCGCTTTTTGCTGTACAGCGTTCAGCTTCTACTCAGGGTTGCGTTCAGGCATTCAACTGGTCGATCTTCTCGCGGATCGCCTGCATCAACGCCTCGACCTCTTCGCGGTCGCCGTCACGGTCCCCGAACCCGAGATAACGCTGATAATCGGCCAGCGCTTCCCGCAGGGACTTCAGATCACCCTTCTTTTCGAGGATCTCAGCGCGGTTGTAATAGGCATACTGATAATCCGGCATCAGCGACAGCGCTTCGTCGAAGTCATCCAGCGCCCCGTCAAAGTCGCCGAGTGCGCCGCGTGCATTGCCGCGATTGTTATAGACGTTGGGCGTCCGCGGGTTGAGCCGCAGGGCTTCGTTATAATCCGCCACCGCGCCGCTGTAATCGCCCATCATCTGCCGGATGTTGCCACGATTGGTATAGGCCATTGCGAAGCGCGGGTTGAGGTGAATCGCTTCGGTGTAATCTTCGATGGCTTTCTCCGGCTGGTTGCGCTGGCTGTAGATATTCCCGCGCTGATAGTATGCCTCATAATAGCCGGGATTCAGCCGCACGGCTTCCTGTGCTGCGGCCAGCGCCTTGACGAATTCCCTGCGTTCGCGCAGCAGGTTCGAGAGGATGATATTCGAGCGCGGGTTTTCAGGTTCGAGGTCCAGCGCCCGCTGCCAGTCCATAATCGCGTCATTCGTATGACCCAGACCGGCATGTGCCCGTCCGCGCTGATAGTACGCCTCGGCGAAGTTCACATTCAGGCCAATCGCCTCGGAAAATTCCTTGATCGCGCTCTCGTAGTCGATGTCATCCAGTGCCAGAAAGCCGCGCTCGAAATGCCGTTCCGCCAGATACAGGATCGGTGACGGGATCTCGAAGGTCTGCGTCTGGCGCTGCCACGGCAGGCGCGTCGGCTCTTCAACATTGTCGTTCTCGCCGATCAGGTCCAGCGGCGGCACCAGATAGCGCTGCGTCAGCCGTCCGATCGTCTCTTCCAGATAATCTACATTGACGCGCAGCCACTGATAATTCGGCAGCATCGCCAGCTTGCCGACGAGGTAATGTCGCAGGCGGTTGAACTCGAAACCGTCGAACACCAGCGGGATAATATTGCGCTTGGTGCTGATCGCCTGCTCGATCTGCTGACGCAGCCGGTCTTCGCTGCTCATTGACCTTTCGAGAGCGCTGGGTGTCAGCAGCAGGATGAAGTGCATCCGGTTGGCGATCTGTTCCAGCAGCACCGGATGGGTTTCGGAGGCGGCAGGCGTGGTGATGATGCCTTCACCTAAAGCCGTTAATGATGCATTGCCTTCCGGGATGTTAAGCAGGACATCGAACCCGGCGCGGCGCAGCCTGAACTGCATCGTCAGGGCGGTGTAGAGGTTGGTATCGCGATAGCTGATGAAGACTGTTTTTTCCGGGGGAACTGGGGACGGCATATGCATAGTCGGTGCCTGTTTTGCCTGTAGTAAAACCTGTCGTAAAGCCGGATGAATGGTGAATATCAGGTGCTGAAGGCCGGATGTCGGGACTGATCTGTGCGCGAGGAGATTGTACCGCACACCCTCAGGCGATCACATAAACTCACAGAGGAGTTTTCAGGCTAAGTCAGGAGATGCAGCGGCGGGATGCCTCTCACCCGCCTCGATATGTTTCCAGCAGGGTAATCATCAGCATGGCGTTGTGCAGATGCTTCACCGGAAGGCTGCGCCAGACCGTCTCGTCCGCTGTCAGCAGATGGAGCTGGCCGCCTCCGACGCGATGACCGCTGAAAGCCGTCCACGGCAGTATATCCTGTTCAACATGCAGGCCATTGGCACTCAGGTGGAAACTGTCGGCAAAAGCAATCGTTTCGCCGCTGTTCAGCTTTGCCTGCACGATCGGCAGCCGCGCCTGTGTCACCAGACGTTCCAGCCGCAGCATCAGCTCGTCGATGCGCCGGTAAATGCTGTTGAGCATCATGCTTTCGTCGTGGATACTGTGCAGCCGCACTTCGCGGAGCGTGCGCCGCAGCAGTCCACCGAAATACGACACACGCTCCGCCCGAAGCTGGATGTTGTCGATGTCGCCATAGCTGAAGAACACATCCCGCGAGCCTTCACGGTAGCTGAAGCCGCGCTCGTAGAGGATTACCTCACGGTTCCACAGATGCAGCATGAACCAGCCGATCACCAGCGCGGCCAGCGCCATCCCGCCAATGACGAAGATCGACGCCGTCTGCGATTCCACACCGGCAAAGGCCACATTCAGCACCAGCGCCAGCGCCGCATAAATCGCACCGGAGATCAGCAGCAGGCGGGTGCGGTCACTGGGATAATTCGCCAGCGGTTTTCCATAAATCGGGTCAGCTTCCAGCCCGCGCGGGTCAATGTTGGACTCCGCGTCGGG
This sequence comes from Chloroflexota bacterium, assembly GCA_023430545.1. Lineage (GTDB taxonomy): Bacteria > Chloroflexota > Anaerolineae > Aggregatilineales > Phototrophicaceae > JAEZAF01. Next base: position 5,989 of record JAEZAF010000062.1, on the reverse strand, counting down.
TGGAGGGGTTGTCAGCTCGGATTCGTCAGTCACGTTTGCATTTTCTGTCAGGGATCGTCACACATCAGTCACAGTATAGCCTGAGTGCTTTGCCCCATGATAGGCAGATTTGCATCCAGCATCATTTTTACAGGGTTTTTGCAACATGAAGATTCCGTTTTACATTATGATGGTTCTGAAAAGCCTTGATATTCCGAACCGCAAAGATGCAGAAAGTTATTGAGATGAAAGCAAAATCAAAGTTCTTCCTGATACTTTTAATGCTGTCTGTCGTGCTGTTCACGGGGATCTCGTCCCTGTATGCACAGGAGGGTGTACTGCCCCTTCCTGCTGGAGACAGCCGGATATTTTCGTCGGTCACACAGTTGAGTGCTGCGCCAGCCGAAGCCGCGAGCCAGTTTGGTGCGGCGGTTGCCGTCGATGGTGATGTGATCGCCATTGGTGCGCCATACTATATGAATGGCGGTGCCGTGTTTATCTTTGAGCGTAATGCCAGCGGTGTCTGGACACAGACGGTGATGGGGGCTGCACCAGATACCACCACCGATGATGAATTTGGCTTTTCAGTCGCGCTTGAGGGACATACTGTCCTGATAGGGGCGCGCAAACATGGGCCGGATGATAAAGGCGCAGTATATGTTATAGAGAAGGACGAAGCGCTTGGTATGTGGGGATTTACCGGATTTTTGCAGCCAGCACTGAGTAACTTCAATTATTTCGGGCGGCAGATCGCGCTGGACGGTGACCGGGCCGTGATCGCCGCATCCGGGACCGGTTCCGCCTATGTCTACAAGCGGGACAATGCCGGCCTGTGGCAGTATGAGGCCAAGCTGCCGACAACGCTGTTCGATAGCTATGCCGTCGCGATTGATGGCGCACGCGTCGCCGTCTCGACGCTGACCGAGGATATGTACTCTGGGGCGGTCTATATCTATGAGCCGGTGGGCGGTGTGTGGACTGAAACCGGCCATCTGGCCCCCAGTGATGGCGTCGATTTCGATTACTTTGGCACTGCGCTGGCGCTGGATGGGAATCGGCTGATGGTGGGGACGAAGATGGCAAATTCCAGCGGCGCGGTCTACAGTTTTGAACTGAACGCAGGCACATGGATGCAGGAACAGAAGCTGGTCGCCAGTGATGCTGCCGCCAACGACCTGTTTGGGGCGGCGCTTGCGCTGCAGAACGATGTGCTGATGATCGGCGCACCCGGTGATGATAGCAGTGCAGGCTCCGTTTACCGTTTCGGATGGAACGGCAGCACATGGGTTCAGCAAAACAAGATCGCGGCTGTCGGCGGGCAGTTCGGCTTCAGCCTTGATCTCCATCACGAGAAGCTGGTGATTGGCGCACCCGAGGCCAGCGGCGAGGGGCGTGTCCATCTGTATGCCGATCCGGCGCTGACTCCGGTGGAACTGCTGACGGATGGCGGCTTCGAGAGCAGTGCCGCAGGCTGGGACATCAAGAACCCAACCGCCGATAAGGTCAAGTGCAATAAGCCGGAAAAATCAAAGATCTTCGCACATACGGGTGAATGTGCATGGCGCTTCAAGGGTGGTGCGGGTGAAAACGCCAGCATTAAGCAGACGATCCTGACCGGCGTGAACCCCGGCGACACGCTCACCCTCAGCGGATATGTCAACGCGAAGGGTGCGGTCAGCAGTAAGGTCAAGGTGGTTGTCAAGTATGCCGATGGTGTGACGCCGAAGAGCAAGATCACGGTCAATGTCAGCGTGGAGACCGGCGGCGTCTATGCCCCGCTGAGCAGCTTCCAGCCGGAACTGACCGCTGATGTCACCGCAGCGATCGACAAGGTCAAAGTCAGTGTGAAGAACAAGAGTACCAGCGGCAAGATCTACTATGACACACTGAGCCTCACCGTGCAGTAAATTGAATTACGTTCAGAGTCACGAAGGCATTGGCCGTCTGGTCAGTGCCTTTTTGATTCCACCTGTTTTCAGACCTCGACAATTTTTATCACTTTTTTGCACCTTTAAAAAATAATCTGCTATAAAATACAGGTGCACATGGCGTATTCCGTTGCAACTGCTGTGATCACAGCAATCAGGAGTACACCATCATGAAGTACCGCAACTCACATCGTTACCTTTTTCTACTGTTTTTCGCGCTGTGTGCGCTGTTGTTAAGTGTCTGCTCCGCACTGGCACAGGATGGGGAACCTCTGCCTCTGCCGGGTATGGCACCACGGGTGTTCACGCACGCGCAGACTCTATCGCTCCCAGCCAGTGCTGGTCCGAGCCACTTCGGCAATTCAATTGCCCGGGATGACCAGCTCTTGGTCGTCGGCGCACCGTCATATCGAGAGACGGGTGGCGCTGCGGTCTATTTCCTCAATCAAAACGGTGTATGGGTCCCGGTCGGCGCTTTGATCGGCGATGACACTAAAGAAGAGGACTCCTTTGGCCTGTCTGTTGCCATCCACGACCAGACGGTGTTTGTCAGCGCCCCTTACCATGATGAGCGTGGGGCGGTCTATGTCTTCCAACCTGATACCAGCGGTAGTTGGGTTCAGCAGCAGAAGATCATGCCCACATTGGACGAAGGAGATGAGTTTGGTGTTTCGCTTCATATCAGTCCGGCAGGTGATCAGCTTCTCATCACCGCGGCATCCAGAGCAAGCGCCTTCATCTATGCGCCAGATGCCAGCGATCAGTGGCAGTTGCAGGATGAACTGCGCGTCCCTGATCTGGCGGCCTATGGCTGGATCGAGTCGGGTCAGACCTTCGTCGGATCGATCCATGAGACAGATGCCGGGACAGTCCATCTGTTTAAATTGACCGCCGGGGTATGGACGCCCAGCGACGTTCTGATGCCGAGGGACAGCTATATCGGTGATTACTTCGGGATTCGGATTGCCCGATATAATGCACATTTATTTGTGACCGGCGATCTGGCTAAAGACCGTACCGGCGCGGTGTATGTCTTCCAGCAGGATAAAGATGAGTGGAAACAGATTCAGAAGATCGTCCCGGCAGGTGCGGATAAAGGGGATCAGTTCGGCAGCAGTATCACGATGCATGGAACGCGGTTGGCGATTGGCAGCTTTGACACTGATGGTGAGAAAGGTGCTGTCTATTTCTTTAAATGGAATGGCACCCAGTGGGTAGAGGGCGAAAAAGTCCAGCATCCTACTGATGCCATTGGGCTTGATATTGACCTGTACAGAGACCAACTACTGGCGAGTGGGCCGACGGCATTCAATGCTGTAGGGGCTGTCTATGTCTATACCGATCCCAAACCGCTGCCAACCGATACACCCACCATCACGCAGTTACCGCCGCCGACCGAAAATGTCCCTGCCACTGCCACTCAGACTCCGCCTGTGAATCAGACCCCGACCAGCACACCGGGCAGCACTACTCAGCCACCCGTCTCGCAGCTCTTGAGCGATGGCGGCTTCGAGAGCAGTGCCGCAGGCTGGGAGATCAAGAACCCAACCGCCGACAAGGTCAAATGCAATAAGCTGGAAAAGAACAAGATCTTCGCCCAAAGCGGGAACTGCGCATGGCGCTTCAAGGGTGGGGAAGGCGAGGACGCCAGCATCAAGCAGACGATTTTACCGATCCTCGGCAGAAGTGTAACCACTGGCGACACGCTCACCCTCGGCGGATACGTCAACGCCAGCGGCGCGGTGGATGGCAAGGTCAAGGTAGTTGTGAAATACCTTGATCCATCGGTCGAGAAGGGCAAAATTACCGTGAACGTCAATAGCGCGACGGGCGTTTACGTCCCGCTGAGCAGCTTCCAGCCGGTGCTGACCACCAGCGTCGCCGCCCCGGTCGGGAAGCTCAAGGTTGTGGTGAAGAACAAGGGTGAAAGCGGCAAAGTCTACTACGATTCACTGAGCCTCACCGCACAGTAACGCTCCATTATCTCAGGACTAAAAGGCACAGACTCCGCGTCTGTGCCTTTTTTCTTTTACAAACTTCATCAATAACAAAAAGGTAAATAAAATCTGTAATTTTTGTAATATTCAAGCAAAAAGATGAGTCCTGCATGAGCGTAATTATTGCATATTTAATTGGTAACCCTACAATGCGAATTGAGGGTATTACTTAACTATATTTTTGTCGGGGTGTGAGCAGAACTTTCTGGACCACACTGAAGCCGATTTGTTTCACCTCTCATCGGTTAGTTGTCCTAAATGAGGGCCTTATGCATTCTACAAACAAACCTCCTTTCCGTTCATTATTGCTGATCATTTTTACCTTCACGCTGCTGATAAGTGCCGTGCTGAGCAGCAACAGCATTCAGGCACAGGACGGGCTGATTCCACTGCCAGTCCCGAGAGCCAGCAGCTTTACCGAAATTCAGGTCATCGAAACACTGACGGGCTTCAGTGAATTTGGCTATTCTGTCTCCGCAGATGAGGATCTGCTGGTATTTGGTGCGCTTCCTGAAGCGGACCCAAATGAAACAGAAGCGCCGCAGGATGTAGCCCTGGTCTACCGTCGTAACGGCGATGGTGACTGGGAATATGAAGCGACACTTTACCCCTCTGGGCTGGCTTCGATTACAACCGCTGTTGCAGACAATACCATTATGATCGGTGATACCTGTCGTATTGTGGGTGCGCGTTCCTGTCTGGGTGGAGTCTATTTCTATGAACTGGGCGCATCTGGCTGGACCCAAGTCGCAGAATTTTCTGGCCGGGAAGAATTCGGTGCCGATGTAACCCTCGACGGTGATCTGGCAGCAACTATTGAAAACTGGCGGGGGGGCGCAAACGGAATTGTGAAAGGCTTTGCGCGCATCAACGGCATCTGGGAAGCGCTTGAGTTACGGGAAGGTGTATTTTCTCCCGGTCCGGATTTGACGTGGTCCGGTGGTGTTGATATTCACGGTACTCGCATGGTGGCTGCTGGTCATAATTACGACGGTGCACCGGAGCGTGAGGGTGAAATGGCGTCTGTTTTTGAGCGAAGTGGCGATCAGTGGAACCGACCACCAAGCGCTTATCTCTCGCTTCCGCATGTGGATACCCTCTTTCACACTGTAGACCTTTCTGGAGATATGCTGTTCCTGCGTACTGCTTTCTCTGCTGCTGATTCCACCGTTGTTGTTTTCCGCAATAACGGCGGCACATGGACCCATCATCAGACCCTGACTTCTGAAGGGAACGCCGACGAATTTGGCATCACAATTGCCGCTGAAGGAAATCTGCTGGCCGTTGGCAATCCATACGAGACACCGCAGGGCGGTGCCGTCTATCTTTATGCATGGAATGGCAGTGAATGGCTGTTGGTGGACAAGATCACTGACGAAAACCCAAAGTTTGGCGTTACGCTTGCGCTCACTAACGGCATACTGTTCGTGGGTTCAGCTGCATATATGCAGAGTAATAGTCCGAGTGATGTTTACATCTATGCCATCGACGATACGCCGCCCACACCAGACCCTACGAGTGAGCCTACGCAGGAGCCGACCAGCGATCCAACCGCTGAGCCGACACAGGAACCCACCAGCGACCCGACGGACGAACCGACTCCAGTCCCACCCACCAGCACGCCGGAAACCACCCCGGACCCAACCTCAGATCCGACGGATGAACCGGATACGCAGGTGCTGGCCGATGGCGGCTTCGAGCAGCTCACTGGCTGGACGCTGAAGAACGCCAGCGGCGACAAGCTCAAGTGCAACACCACCAGCAAGACGGTCTCGCATGAAGGGCTGTGCGCCTTCCTGTTCAAAGGGAAACCGGGTGAGAATGCCAAGCTTCAACAGGCCATCGTTCCGACCATCACCAGCAGCGTGAATCCCGGCAGCACGCTGACCCTCAGCGGATATGTCAATGCGAAGGGCGCAGTCGATAGTAAGGTAAAAGTCGTCGTGAAGTACGCCGACGGTGTGACACCCAAGAGCAAAATTACCGTGAACGTCAATAGCGCCACCGGCGGCGTCTACGTCCCGCTGAGCAACTTCCAGCCGGTGCTGACCACCAGCGTCGCTGCCCCTGTCGGGAAGCTCAAGG
>JAEZAF010000308.1 GCA_023430545.1 Chloroflexota bacterium | reverse complement strand
GTTTCTCTATTCTGACATGTTTTCGATCATTTCAACATCAGACTTTGTAAGGAGAATGCCTTTGGAGCCAGGTCTCGTCGTACAGGAACAGAGTGGTTTCTTTTGGGTTGAAGTTGCTGATGGCACGGTGTACCGCTGCCGTCTGCGTGGCCGTCTTATGGAAGAGGCACAGTCATCGGATATTGCTGCCATCGGTGACCGTGTGAAGATCACGATTCTGCATGACGATGAAGAAGGCGACAAAGGCGTCATCGAGGAAGTCGAAGAACGGATCAGCGCCTTCTCCCGGGCAGCGCGGACAGAAGGCAATCGCGGCGGCGGTGAAGCGCAGCGCGAGCATGTGATTATCGCCAATGCGGATCAGGCTTTCTTTGTCATCGCGGCGGCACAGCCCCCACCGGACTCGATGCTGCTGGATCGTCTGCTGGTGGCAGGCGAGAAAGCGGAAATCGAAAAGCTGGTGATTGTCGTCAACAAAGTCGATCTGGTGGACATGGATCATCTGAACGCCCGCTTTCAGCCGTATAGAGACATGGGTTATGAAGTCCTGTACACCAGCGCAATTGAGGGCGAAGGGATCGAACTGATCCGCGAACGGCTGAAAGACCGGATCTCGGTGCTGACGGGGCCGTCCGGCGTCGGCAAAACCAGCCTGCTGAATCAGATTCAGGATGGGCTGGGGCGCACGGTGCGTGCGGTCAGCCGCTATAACGAGGAAGGGACGCACACCACACGCGACAGCGCCCTGATCAAACTGAAAGAGGGCGGGTATCTGGCTGATACACCCGGTATGCGCTATCTGAATACGTGGGATGTGGAGCCGGAAGAACTGGACGCCTATTTCATCGACATCGCGCCGTTTGTGGAACTGTGCAAATTCGGAGACTGTACGCATCAGAGTGAGCCGGGATGCGCTGTGCGGGAAGCGGTAAAAGACGGTAGAATCAGCCGTTATCGTTATCGCAATTACCTTGCACTCCGCGCTGAGCTTGAGGAACAGTACGCTTATCCGTAACATCCGTCAGCGGATGAACGGCATGGCGTGAAGCCGTTAGCATGAGTGCTTTGGCGCAGGGATCTGGCAGACTTAAGGCTAAGGACGACATCGCCTTCTTACATCACAGAGCAGAGACCGCCTTTAAAGAATGAAATGAGGAATTCCTGTGTCATCATCGATGATCGGACGGACGTTTGGACAGTATGAGATTCGGTCAATCATCGGCAGCGGGGGTATGGCAACGGTGTACCTCGGCTACCAGACCAGTATTGATCGGCTCGTTGCCGTAAAAATCCTGCCGCCGCATCCCGGACTGGATGAGGAATTCATTCAGCGTTTTCAGCTTGAAGCGCGGACGGTTGCCCGTTTGCAGCATCCGCATATTCTGCAGCTCTTCGATTACGGCAGTCTGGATGAAATTCTGTATTTCGTCACGCCGTATGTCGAAGGCGGCTCGCTGGATCGTCTGCTGCGCAAGGGGCCGGTCGATCCCAGACGGGTGGAAACCATCCTCAAACAGGTGTCGTCTGCGCTCGATTATGCCCATCGGCAGGAGATCATCCACCGCGACATCAAGCCGGGGAATATCCTGCTGGATACGGAAGGCAACGCGCTGCTGGCGGACTTCGGCATCGCGAAGATCACCAACAGCACGCTGAACCTGACCGGCACGGGCGTCGTCGGCACACCAGCGTACATGGCCCCGGAACAGGCCAACGGCAGTTCCGATCACCGCGCTGATATTTACTCACTGGGTGTGGTGGTCTATGAGATGCTGACTGGCAGGCAGCCTTTTAAGGGTGAGAGCGCCGTGCAGATGATGCTTCAGCATGTGCAGGCGCCAATTCCGAGCATTCTGTCGGAAGTCTCCAGCCTGCCCCCGGCGCTGGAACCGGTCATGATGCGGGTACTGGCGAAAGATCCCAATGACCGCTACTGGTCGGCATCGGAATTCGCAGAGGATTTCTCACGGGCGCTGCATCGTGGCGAGTCACTGGCGGCACTGAACCCGCGTCACAGTGATACCAGCCGCATCAGCGGCAGCGACACCCGCGTTCTGGGCAATAGCGGCGCGGCATCGGTTGAAAACTCGGAGACGCTGTCCGGCGCACCCACGCCGATGTTCACGCAGACTCCACTGAACGCAAACAGCGGCAGTATGACTCCGCCGGGGACACAGCCGACGATCATCGTCCAGAACAGCAGCAATAATGCCGTGCTGATCGGCGGATTTGCGCTGCTGGCTGTGCTGATCCTTGGCGGACTGTATCTGCTGTCACAGCAGGGCCGCGATAACACGCCATCCATTGATCCGACCGCGCTGGTGATCTCGCAGAATGCGACCAACGCCGCACAGGAAGCAGCCACCAACGCCGCGCAGCCGACGGACATCAGCGCCCCGCCGAAGCCAACCTTTGGCGGGTTGAGCTTCAGCACCACCAGAGAACCGGGGGACACGCTCAGCCTGCGGCTTCAGAATGTCCGCTCACCTGCCAGTGACAAGGTGTATATCGCGTGGCTGGTCAATACCGGTGACAACAGTATGCAGCGGATTGGCCGCGTCTCGGTCGATGCGCTGGGCACCGGCGCACTGTCGTTTACAGATGAGAATGGGGCGATGCTGCCTTCCCTTTGGAACGCCGTAATCATCACGGAAGAGGACGCCAGCAATCCTGATGACGCGCTGCCTGATGGTGACGTGTTCTACAGCGGGATGTTCCCTTTTGAAGTGACACAGCTTTTCCGCGAAGCACTGGTCAGCTCGGAACAGGGCTTTCAGGAAAACGGCCTGCTGGACAGCGCCCTGACCGAAGCCCGATTCGCACTTCAGCACGCGGGGCTGGCGTCGGGCGCGAACAATATCGGCGGCGTTCATCTGCATGCCGAGCATACGATCAATATCGTCGAAGGCACGCTGGTCGATCATGATGGGAACGGCGGCCCGCAGAATCCCGGCACCGGCAACGGCATCTATATTTATATCGACGCGCTGGACGAACTCCTCGGCAGTACCGTCAATATGCCGGGTATCGAAGCAGCAGTGCAGAATAACGCCGAAAATATGCGTGTTTGTATCGCCAATGCCCGTCAGTGGGCTGACCAGATGATGGTGGTTGAAAGAGACATCATCACCAGTGACGATTTCGACGCCGTGCAGCCGCTGCTGGCCGAAGCGTCCGAACTGGCGGAGAAGATCACGGCTGGCATTGACCAGAACCAGAACGGTCAGGTCGATCCATTCGAGGGCGAATGCGGCCTGCAAGACATCACGCGCTACAGTCTGCTGGTCGGCAGCCTGAACCTGAATGAAGGGCCGCTGCCAGCGGATGCTTCGGCCAGCGCTGACTCACGCACATCTGAAGCACCCGCATCCTGAAACCGCCTGAACCTGATCCGAAGCTGAGATGATTCAATTGCAGTTGAACCCCTTTCATCATGTCCGTCCCTTGCACCTGAATGCAATCACAGCAGCGGCTGGTACGCTGCTGATCGCGATTGCCAGCATCATCAGCGGCTGTGACGCACAGCCTGTGCCGACCGTCGCGCCGTCTGTCACCGAAGATGCACGTCCAACCGCGACACCGCTGCCGCCTCCACCCGAATGGCGTGAAGCCAGTGAGCCGATCACACTGGAGAATATCGTCCAGTTGGAGCGTCTCGGCGTGCTGTCCGTGCCAGAGGGTTCCGGCACCATTTACGGCTATGCGGTGTCCCCGGATAACACGCAGCTTGCAGCGCTCAATGAGTCGTGGCTGCTGGCGTGGGATCTGATCAGTGGGGAACCACTTTTCAGGACGACACGTCAGGGCGAAAGCCAGCTCTTTTACTCACCGGCCAAAGATGAACTGTACGGCCTGGTGTCCAGCGGCGGCGTCTACATTTACGACAGCACCACCGGCACGGAAATCGGTGCTCTGCCCCCGCCGATTGGCTTCAGCGAGTCCGGTTTCAGCGGCGCGTTTGATTTCCACCACGACAGCGCCTCACTCGCGCTGGGGCTGGAAAACGGGGACATCATCGTGTGGAATCTGATGGACCCGCAGGAACCGCTGCTGCTGACGCACAGCGGCGCGGCCAGCCGTGTCTTTGATCTCACGTTTTCGGCAGACGGTGAAGCGCTGGCCGCGGTCTATGGGCTGGAGCAGGATAACCGCGTCTGGCTGTGGAACTGGCGCGAGAACTCTCGTCTGACCGATGTCGAGTTGGGATCGGTCAATCCGTCCGATCCGGTGACCGACCTCGAACTCTCGCCGGATGGCCGCTTTCTGGTGGGCGCAGGCATGAATCACGCAGTAATCTGGGATATGGCGACGGGTGCTCTGCTGCACCAGCTTGCACTGCAACCGGGAAGCGGCGGCCTGCTGTTCCAGTTCATCCCGGAGTCGCATCTCCTGCTGACCGGCGGCGCAGGTTCGAACATCCAGCTATGGGATGTGGAGCGCGGCACAATCGTCGCCACCCTGCCGGATACCGAGAGCAATCCTGAAACGCTGACGCCGATTGGCGCGGCAGCCTCACCTGATGGTCAGTTAATGTTCACGGCGAAACTCGATCAGCCGGTGATCCTGTGGAACCTTGCCAACCTCGCCAGCGGGAATATCGCCCGCAGCGCGCAGCCGTTTGGATCGTCGTCGATTTTCGACATCCTGTGGACCAGTGATAACTTCTCGGTGCTGATGATCGATGCACGCGGGCCGGTCGAAGTCTGGGGTATTCCGTGAGCGATGGCGTGAGTGGATTAGTCGTCGGATAACAGATCTTCGGCCAGCGCGACGGCTTCAGTGATGGTCAGGGATGAGCCCTGCACTAGTGCTGCCGCTGCGATCTCCGGTGACAGCAGCGAACGCCTTGACTCAATCAACCTGTCGTAGTGTTGATAGCGTGTGGTGCGTTCCAGCGGATGTGACCGGCAGAAGCTGAACAGCATCAGCGCAGTCGAGGCGGAAGCGAACTCTTCACCGATAAAACTGAGATACTGAAGCACTACCGGGATGGCTTCAACGCGCATGGCATCCTTCAGGCCGCTGTAGAGGTGCCCCCGAGCAAGATCAGGCTGCTTCATCCGGACATAGAGGTTGGCGATGGCGAAACGGGCGCTTGCCATGCCGGAGATGTTTCCGGTTTCCCACTGAAGCTCAAGCGCCTGTCTGAGATAATCGAGCGCCGCTTCCTGATCGTTCACACTAGCCTGTAATAGCACGCCGAGATTCGAAAGCGCCTGCGCGATCCGTCCCCGTTCCCTACTCTGACGGGCAACCTCCAGCACCTTCTCGAAATAGGCGCGGCCCTGTGCAACATCGCCCTGAGTGGCATAGACAATCCCCAGCATATTGAGGGTATAGCAGATACGCTGCATCTGCTGAGTCTGTTCGGCCAGTACCAGTGTTTCGTTCAGATAGCGCAGGGCGGTCGGGAAGTCATCACGTTCCCATGCCAGTTTGCCGAGATTGCCGAGGATCAGCGCTTCAAGTTCAGGATCATCCAGCGCGGCGGCATGACGCTGGGCCTGAAGCAGATAGGTTTCGGCGGTATCGATCTGTCCTACCTCTATGTGAAACAGAGCGTAGGCGGCCTCAAACTGGGCGGTACGTGCGGCATCATCTTCATGTTCCAGCAGACCGCGTATTTCTTCCAGCAGATTCAGCGTGTCCTGACGTTCGGCGCTGTACTGCACCGCTTTCAGCAGTGCGAAGAGGTGATCGATTAACGTCAGGCGGTCTTCGCCCAGTTTCCGCGACAGCTCGACGGCACGCTGTCCAAATTCATGCGCATCACGGTAAGCGCTGACATTGAGGGCATCATGGGTGGCGGCGATGCTGTAGAACAGTTCCCTGCGGTCGTCCCCTGCTGCCCGCCAGTGATACGCCAGCAGCGCCGCCGGGATGCGACCGGGATCGTCACGGTAGACTTCTTCAATGGCTTCGGCCACACGACGCGAAAGCACCGCTTTTTCAGCCGGGTCGATCGAGGTCAGCAGGGCATCACGCAGCTTGTCATGGGTGAAGCGCCATACACCGTCGCGCTGTTCGATGACGGACGCGTTGGCCGTTTTATCCAGCCAGCTTTCGAGATTTCTGACCTCGTGACCGGTGTCATTTTCCAGCGAATGCTGCAAATGTTGAAGCACCGACAGGTCAAGCTGACGTCCGGCAGTGGCGGCCAGACGCAGCAGCGGACGGGCGGATTCCGGGACCATCTCAAGCCGCTTCTGAATAATCAGTTGGATGCCGCCGGACGTGATCGTCACTGGCAGGGTGATGCGCCCGATGCCTTCCAGATTGCCAGCAGCATTCGCCAGCGCCCGCACTGTTTCCACCAGAAAGAAGACATTGCCCTCGGTTTCGCGCTGAAGCAGCTGCACGATCTCTCTGCGCTGTCCGACCTTGCCGAGCATGGAGGCACTCAGCATGGCGATGGCTTTGGCGTTCAGGCGGTCGAGTCTCATCACCTGCATACGGCGCAGGCGCAGCGCCAGATTCGGCGCGGTGTCGTCGCGGTAGGTGGCGACGATCAGCAGCGGCAGCGTCTCGGCGACGGGCAGCAGTGCTTCCAGAATATCGAGGCTTTCATTCACCCAGTGCAGATCTTCCAGTGCCAGCACAATCGGCTGCTGCTGACGCTGGAAGATACCGATGATCAGCGACAGGATTTCCCCCCGCAGGGACTGGGCATCCAGCACCGGCGGTTCATCGACCGGCCTTTCCAGCAGCACATCGAGATCGGGGATCAGGCTTTTCAGCAGGCTGGCCTCATAATCACTGAGGGGGGTGCGCAGTGCCAGCCGTCGCAGCGGCTCCCGCCATACCTGATAGACCGCACCACCTTCAGCCAGTGCCTGACCATGCAGCACCTGCGCCCCGCGTACCAGTGCCAGCGTGCGCAATTCATCGACCAGCCGCGACTTCCCCACACCTGACTCACCGCCAATCAGCCATGCGCTGCCCTTCCACTGAGGCGCGTTGGCATGCTGCGCCGTGTCTTCAGTACCGGGCAGAATATCGCGCAGGGCGGTGTCAAGCTGTGCCAGTTCTGCTTCCCGCCCGACAAAACGCGCCGCCTGAAGATAGCTCTCGCGGATCTCGATGGTCTCTGGCGGCAGCGGGACGCCGCTGGCACGGCTGAGGTCTTCCAACACTTCACTGGCGCTGGCATAACGTACAGCAGGGTCTTTTGCCAGCAGCCGTTCGATCACGGCAGCGACCGGCGGCGGCACATCCACCACGCTCATATCCGGCTTCGCAGACAGGATATCGAACATCAGCATGGTCATATCTTCAGCCGGGAATGGCAGGCGACCAGCAAAGATCTCGTAGGCCATCACGCCCACGCTGTAAAGATCGCCTGCCGGGGAAAGCTGACCGAATTGCAGCAGTTCCGGAGACATGTAAGCCAGTGTGCCGCCCACCGCCGGATCTTCCTCATCGGTCTGCACCATCGCCAGCCCGAAATCGACCAGAAAGACGCGCCCCTCTTCGACCAGCACATTAGCCGGTTTAAGATCGTGGTGGATCAGTTCGCGGCGGTGCAGATAATCCAGCGCCTGAAGGCACTGCATCAGCAGGCGGACCTGGACGACAAACGGCTGATCCTGCGCGGCTTCCAGCAGTGTTTGCGCGTTCTCCAGCAGTGTCATGGTGAAGAAGGGCTGTCCGTCAGCCAGAAAACCGTAATCCAGCACCTGAATGATATGGGGGTGGCGCAGTGACGCCAGCATCTGGAACTCGCGGGTCAGGGCCAGCCGCAGATCCACCCCGTCGACGGTCTGAGAGAACTGACGCTGTTTCTCCGGCAGATAAACCTGTTTCAGCGCGACACGGCGGCGTGTAAAGCGGTCAAGGGCGCTGTAGACAGCCCCCATCCCGCCGTGACCGAGGGGTTCCAGCAGTTGATAGCGGCGATCGTGACTGGTGGGCTGGGTAGCAGAGGGTGTGAATGCCATCCTGATGATTTCCGGTCGCGGCTCAGGACGGCAGACGCTGCGTGTAGTAGATGTAAGGCTTGAGCAGCGTCAGATCGTTGGTCTGCGAGTTGGTGATCAGCAGGACGCGCCGCCACAGCAGACGCAGCAGCAGTTCCCGCGCACCGATTGAAAGCCCAACAGCCAGCCACGGGATGAGACTCATACTCAACCAGCCGGGGATGAAGGTCAGATACGACATGATGATCGTCAGCAGCACGACGGTCAGCGCGACCAGCAGATACCAGCCGATCTGCATCGTCAGGAAAAGGATCAGCGACCACAGCCGCGCATCCCCTACCGTGCGCGTCTGACGTCCGGCGATGATCCCCAGACAGACGACCGCCAGTGTGGACTGGATGTGATCGACATACAGCCAGACGATAATCGCCACCAGAACGGACAGCAGCACCATCAGTTGAAGCTGGTCCTGTGCAGGGCTGGAGATTAAAAACCCGACTGCGAAAAAGAGCGTCACCAGCGCCAGAAGCTGGATCACGCCGACGACCTCACCGATGGAGCGCCGCAATCCGCTGTTGTAGTGCACGCGATCGGCACTGATGATCCAGTCGATCCCGAGTGAGCCGACCGGCATCAGGCAGTATAACTCGTAGGTCTTCTGCGAGATCTCGCGGGCCAGCGTCCCGGCGATGTCCATCATCCACAGCGAATTGAAGAACATGGTGTTCAGCAGGGCATAGATAATCGGCCCGGTGACCAGCGTGAAGAAGAAGATAATGGGAACGGCGATCAGCATCACGACAGCCAGCATCAGGGTCACCGTCCACAACCCGGCGCGAATCCGCTCCCATGCAGCGCGGTTGCGCTCATAATAAAGCCGCTGGTATAGGGGATGTCCGCTTGGCGGCGTTTGAAGCGCGCTCCAAAGCCATCGGGTAATCATGTGACGTCGTGTTCTTTTGTGGTTAATAGCTGTGGGTTAAAGTTTAACCTATCTGACAGAATTCGCCACATTCCTGCCATGATCAGCTCATGCAGCACGAAAACCGCGCCGAGGACGGTCATCAGGATGATGAGAAAACCCTCGGTATTCCACAGCAGATCGGCATCGAGGCTGAAGAGCATCGTCATGCCTGCGACGATCAGCGCAACCACCAGATACATCCCGAACTGAAGCAGCATCACGAGGCTGACGGCCAGAAGTGAAGAGTCAGAACGCCGGGTCCACGTCGGGCTGAGCATCCCGACCATAGCGCCGATCAGCAGCGCCTGCATCAGATCCAGCCTTAGGAAGAGGATAAAGGTGATGACGATCAGCAGCACTGGCAGACCGCTTTCCAGAATGAAAGCCTGATCTGATCCCAGAAAGAGCAGATTAATCACACTGATGCCGAGCATTGTCCCGAACAGAATGGCATGAATGGCACGCATGCTCCGCAAAAACTGCCGCATACTCGGATGGCGGCGCAGCACGCGCTGTGCAAGCGCCCATGACAGGCCGAAATCACCGTCGGGGGTCACGGCGATCTGATCATAGCGTCCGGTTTCATACTCGCGGATCGTCAGGCGGCTGACGGAGAACGCAGCCAGTGCGCCGCCGTAGGTCGCCGCCAGAACCAGTAACAGGGGCAGCATCACAAACATCGGCAGAAACAGTATCCAGACCACCAGCGGCATGATCAGCACCAGCAGCAGCCGTCCGATGCGCCGAAAGATATTCCGGCTGGGGGCGGGTTTCGGTGCGGACACTGCATACATCGGATACCAGAACAGCGGATGTCGTGGGAGTGTGCCGAAAAACAGCCGCCATAAACGCCATGTCATCATGACCGCAGACCGGACTCCGCTTCGCTGAAATTCAGACGGGCTTCCGCCACCCGCCACAGCCGCCGTGTCAGCAGTTCCCGGCACAGGATCATCATGCCGCCGTATACCAGGGTGATCACAATCAGCGCCATCGTATTCCCCAAACCGATTACAGGCACAATGATATAATAGAGCAAGACCATCCCCAGCAGGATAAAGAACATATAAAAAAGCATCTGCCCACCGAAGAATCCGGCGGACGCCAGCGCGAAGGCCGCCGCCGTATCATCGCCTTCGGCATAGGTCGGGATCAGGATGCCAACCAGCACGCCCAGCACTACAGACTGAATATAATCGCTGTACAGAAGGGCCAGCACGCCTGTCAGCCATAAAAGCTGGAGGACGTTGTTCAGCATCACCCCCCGGTCTCCACCGAACAGCCAGAAGACACTGGTCAGGATGGCCGTCACCAGCAGCGCCAGCACCGGAAAGCCGATCATCAGATAGAAGCCGGCAGGCAGCCAGCGCATCCAGCGCAGCACAGGCTGATCGCGCATCGTCCGCGTGACCATCGCCCAGTGGACGCCCAGCACGCCGGGAGGTGTCAGCAGCAGCAGATCGTAGCGGTGACGGGCTTTTTCGCGATGGATATGGGAGGCGATGTGCGATGCCGCCGCCCAACCGGATGCGGTCCCGGCCAGCAAGATAAAGGCGAAAAACGCCAGCACAACGGTCACCAGAATGATGGGTGGATAAAGGAGAAAGATCGCGATGATTGTGGCGATGATCACCGCGTGTCGCAGCCGCCGACGCCGCACCGACAGCCTCGGAAGGGTTGCCATCAGATCAGCCCCGCTCAGCCCGCGATCAATCAGGGGAAAGTCATACAGGCGGTTGTGAAAAATCGCCCGCCACAGTCGCCACGAAAGCAGCATTGCACCGTTCCCTTTCACGAGAGTCAGTCCACACGCAGCACGAGCAGGTCATCACCAAACAGCCGGATGGCCATCCGCCACAGCGCAATCACCACAAGTTCACGTCCAATGGTGGATACGGAAAGCAGAACAGCGACGGCATTCATCATGACTGCATATCGCGTCCAGTCATAACTGTAGGTGGCAATATCCCGAACCTGACCAGCGAGCAGTATGGATAGCAGCAAAAGCGGAGCCAGCAGGAAAACAGCGTGATAGAGGGGAAAGCTCAGCAGTAGCACCCAGCGGGATAGATTTCGGCGTACAGTTACCAGAACCGAGGGCACAATCACACTCAGCAATATAGCGGTAACAGACGACTGTAGCATCCAGACAAATAACAAAAGAATGAGCAGTGCTATCACCAGTATCAGCACAAGATAGTAAGGAAAACTCTGATAAATCATGAACGAAAGCTCACTCGCAACACGACTTTGGGGCACAAGATAAATACCCGGGCCGCGATGATACAGGATAAACATCACCAGAGCCGCCGGAAGCAGTACAGAAGCAATCATCCACCGGCAACCCTTGCCGAGTCGGCTCATCATCCGCCATGACAGACCGGAAATCCGGCTGAAGCGGTGACTGTAAACTGTGTTCGCCCAATACCATGCTGCTAACCCTGATGGCTGGAGCATGAGAAGATCAACCCTGCCGCTGATACGATCCTGATGAACCTGACTGGCTGTGCGGATGATCAGGTGTAACTCCGGCAGCAGTGAGCCGTAAAACAGCAGAAGAGATAACGGCACCGGCAGCATCAAAATCAGGAAAATACCTTCCAGCATAAATCGCCAGATGTTCCGCAGAAGATAATAGCTGCCCACAAGCAGCAAAAGTGGAGGAAGTAAAACAGCCACTTTACTCCACAGGCTGAGCTTCTCGCTGGCAGCGGTATAACCTGTAAGGACCGGTAACGCGAGCCTGGGGTGATATGTTAAATGCTTCCAGAGGTACCAGGTCGGCCATCTGAGCCATTTCAACTGCACTGTCATCCGTTCATCTTTCTCAGATCTCAGTCCACACGCAGCACGAGCAGGTCATCCCCGAACAGCCGGATCGCCATCCGCCACAGCGCAGTCACGAGGGCTTCGCGCACCGCGAACATCAGCACACACTGTAAAACCACCAGCAGAAAGGCCAGCATCTCAGCATCACGGGTGGTACTGTTCCAGACCAGATTGTTGGTATACAGAAAGGCGATCAGGAAGAGCATGTAACTCATCACCTGAATGGCGACAAAGGTCAGCGGGGCAACCCATGACATCCACACGCGGCTGCGACCAGTCAGCCATGCGGGGACGATGACCGCCAGCAGAAAGGCGATCACCGATGACTGAATATAGTCCACATAGTAGAGGGTCAGCAGCAGCAGCGGCAGGCTGATCGTCGTGAAGAACGTCACACTCTCGGCTGACCGGTCGATCACCAGCATGATCAGCGCCAGAATCAGCATCGGGATCAGAAACGCGGCGGTCGGCAGGCTGAGCCACGCGCCCAGATTGAAGATCAGACTGCGCATCGTCGTCGCGATGCGGTCACGCCGGTTACAGCGAATCGCCAGCGCCAGATGCAGCGCCACCGACCCGCGTGGAGTCAGGGACATCAGGTCATAGCGACCTTTGGCCTGCTCATCATAGATCAGCCCGCTGACTTTCATCGCCAGATTAAAGCCCGGTGCAATCGTGCTGAAGAAGACCACCACATACAGCAGCAGAAGCAGCAGCAGTTCCAGCCGCATATACAGAAAGGTGATCAGCGAGGGAAACAGCGCACAGAAGACCAGCATCAGCAGCACGCTGAAGAGCTTCAGAATAGCGGACCCGCGCAGATGAAAACCCCGCTGCCGTCTGCCGTGAGGCCGTCCGGCACGCTGCCTTGTCCACCACTGCGACAATCGGTCGATGGCCGCCGAGGTCTCGTCGATACGTGAAGCATTCAGCACCGGATAACTCTGTGCCGGATGGTGGAGTGTCGAGTGATAGAGTTCCCATGATTTCCACGGCATCGATGTCTGAATGCTCTCTTTGTACGCAAAGGCGGTTACATGATGGTCGTCAGCGCCGCACCAGTTCCTGCCGGCTTTCCAGCGGCGTGACGTTCAGCCGCCACAGCAGCCAGCGCCACAGCCCGAACAGGCTGATCTCGCGGATCACCAGCATGATGACCAGCCGCAGGCTGTTATGCATCACCTCGGATGGGACACCCGCCAGTGTCAGCCCCTGACGCAGCATCTCGAAACCCACAATCCAGCACGCCAGATAGAACATCCCCTGCACCGCCAGATACAGTGTGACCGCCAGTGCGACCGCCTGCCGCCGGTTTTCAATAAAGGTCGGGATCAGCAGGCCGAACAGCGCCCCGGTCAGGCCAGAACGGGTGAAATCCAGATAATGCAGCGACACGAGGCAGAAGCCGTTCAGCACAGCAGGCAGCACGAATTCCATGAAAATATTCGGGGCGTATTTGGTCATCGGCTGATTGGCCGTCATCAGGGTGAAGAAGAATATCAGACCGAGGACCATAAAGGCGGCCAGATAGACGCGGCGCATAATCCCACGCAGCAGCACCAGTGTATCGGAGCGCTGGAGGGCATAGGCGCTGATCGCCCACTGAATGCCGAAGATGCCCGGTGGAGTCATCATGATCAGCTCGTGATGGCCGCGTGTCCGGTGGCGGGAGACTGCCCTGCTGACGGTGTAGACGGTCAGCAGCCCGTAGAACGCCCCGCCGAAGATCACCAGCAGCGCCGCCGCCGCAATCACGACCAGACCGAGCAGCCAGACGCTCAGCACCATCAGCACGATAACGGCCACCGGCAGATAATCGGTCACCATCTGCTGGACCAGTGACCAGTGTGTAAACGGACGTTCACGCGTGACGTATAGCAGTGGATACGGGGCAGGAGTCTGATGCAGGGTTCGCCATAGTTCAAAAGACAGCATGGTTAAACGTTCAACCTCTTCACTCATCCTGAGGATGTGGCACGGCGCGAAGGTGATTGCCCCTTCCCGCCGCATTGCATCAGAGTCGGCTGCTGCGTGCAGGCGTCACCTGTTCAAAACTCGTGCCAGCCTGTACATAACCTGTCGAAAACTTTGAACAGGCTGTCTTATCGTCCCGGAAGCCTGCCCCACGCCACGACACTCGCGCCACCCGGCGCACTCGTGAGACCATCACTCAGCTCTATATACACGCCATCGCGGATATTTACCGCAATCAGCAGCGTACCGCGCACATCATCCGGCGGATTGGCCCCGAAGGCGACATAGGCGCTGTCCCATGACCAGATGAACGCGGGCGGATCTGGTGTGATAGTCTGCTCGGACAGATCGATTTCCAGCCCGCACAGATGGCGCACCTCGTCCTCTGCCAGATCGATCACATACAGGCTGGCGGACTGCATGGCGTCCGCAGTACGTGCCCAGAAGGCGAGCTTCTGCCCATCCGGTGACCAGCGCAGGCCGCCCGGTGTCTGACCGCCAAGCATTAGCCCGCCTTCCGCGGCGAAATCGGTGAGCTGTGTCGGCGTCTGGTCGGTGTCCGGCGCGATCAGATAGACCTCACCGCTGTCGGGATCATCCGGTGACGGTGAGAGATAGGCCAGATAGCGCCCATCCGGGGACCAGTCCGACGCGCTGAAGCCCTGTTTATCCTCACCGAGCAGAATCACTGGCGGCGCATCTGGTGCTTCAGGGTTCAGCGGTGTGAGCATTCGCCGGAAGATCCCATCCTCATAAACCAGTCGCAGCGTCCACTGTCCGCCCGGCTGAAGGCTGATCACACCGCGTGTCGGGAATGTCTCCAGCACCTGACCGCCATCATCGACAAAGCTGGCACGGTGAGTAGAGGACCATGCCAGAAAGATCTCTTCAGACCACCATGAAAGCTCGGTCGTCTTCTCGATAATCGGTGTGGCTTCGCTGCCATCCAGTCGGATCTGGCCGAAGGCTTCGCTGCTGTTATCCAGATAGGTGATCCAGCGCGAGTCCGGCGAGAGGTGACAGTTCCCGGCACAGGGGCGCGTCCCCGGCAGCGGATAGCGTGTGCGCCGGTCCAGATTAATGGCCCATTGATTGCGCCGGTCCAGCGCTGCCAGAATCACACCGCCGGTTTCAAGCTGTGCCGGTCGCGGCTGAAGCCCCATCACGGGACAGGTTGCTTCGACTGGAAACGGCGTCTGCGGCTCAGCGGCCTGAGGCCAGACCGTCGAGGAGACGAGCAGAATCAGGGAAGAAAGTAAAACAGGCAGAAGCGCCCGAACGTGCCGTAACGCTGGCAGTCCGCTATGAGTGAAAGACATCAGTTTCATAAACAGGTTTGAACCATTGGATGCAGAGGTCACAGGAATCACACCAGCATACCCGGCACTGTGTCTGACGGCTATGGAGATTTCTTCAGCGGTGCGGGATTGCAGTAGCAGTTGCCGTCAGTGCGAAAACGTATAGAGTTAGAAGCAGCGAGATACATCTCTCGCCAAAACAGAGTAAAGGGTGATGGCTGAAAATGCGGATCAACAAAGCGCTGCTGGTCACGGTACTGATCCTGGGATTTTACTGGGTTCTCGGTTGGGTGACAGGTGTCATCGGGACGACTGTTATTGATCTCATGGAAACAGGCCGGCTTATGCCTGGCTTCACCGCCGGTGAGTTAATCGTATGGTTACAATATCTGCGGCTTGCAGTTCAGGCGATTGGCACCTATCTGATCGTGCGGCATTTTATCGTGAGCGCAGACGACGGCGAAAAAAGGAAGCATTCGGGTTATAGAAATGATCTGACAGGTGAAAACAACCTGCGCAGCGTCGATGCTCACGCAGCGGATGCGGAACCGGCATCGAAACGCAAATTTCAGCAGTAACAGGCTGTAGGTCAGATGAAAACAGGTCTCACTGCGGGCCGGAAGAATCTGGCCCCCAGTGCACCAACTTAAGCCACTTTACATGTTGAAGCAGGTGTAAATCAGGCCACCGATTCCCTATCTCCTTAGCCCCTTCCCGGCATTGCTTGCAATGCTAACCACTCGCTGCCGATGGGAAGTGCATCCGTCGTTCGCTCCGAGGTCAGGGGGAAACAACCCACTTATATACAAAAAAGTCCTTCCCTCGGAAAGCAAATCCAAGATTTGCCGACTGGGGGAAGGGAAAGCGGAATTTATTCCGCAGGGATGGGGGGGCTTTTTTCGCTTCAAATCGCTAAAGTTGCTGCAGATGCCGACAATTAAATCCTGCCCCTACTCCATCACCCCACCGAACGTTTTGTTCTGTTTCGTCATCGTCAGGAATTTTTCCAGCCGCTTCTGGAATTCGTCCGGCTGTTTGCGTGCAGACTCGATATAACTGATGCGAATCCGCTGATACAGACCGGGGAAGTTCTGGAAGTGCTTCCACGTCTGCGGGTCTGCCTGTAATGCTTCGAGAATATCCGGCGCGATACTGAAAGCATCCAGCGACAGATCCGGCAGAGTCGCTTCTCCGGCAGGTGTCATTCTGCCAGCGGCGATCATCCGGCGGGCGCGTTCCTTGTTCAGCTCCGTCCAGTTTCCTTTGGGACGGCGTGGACTGAAACGCTGTGCCCGGTAGTTGTCGTCGTACCGCTTCGCGATGCCGTCGATCCACCCAAAACACAGCGCTTCCTCTACCGCGTGGACATAAGACAGGTGCGGCTCATCCGACTTTGAAGACGGGAACAGCAGCCAGATCTCCTTCTCGTTGGCATGATTCGCTTCCAGCCATGCGCGCCACATTTCACGGTCGGTCGCGTTCAGTGTCGTGGTGATTTCCATCTTCGGCATTGTGTCCCCTTTTACGTTCAATCAACCACTCAGACAGGCAGTCAGGCCACGATTTTTATCAGTCGCGGCGGGGATGTCAATCCATATATCAGATCGCTTCGAATCAACCTCTTGACAATACTGTGTGGCATACAGTATCTTGATGCTGTGTGGCACACAGTATTGTAGGATACACAGTATATGACGGAAGCAGGTGAGCAGATTCAACAGCTCCGGCTGGAGCTGCGGCGCGGCGTGGTGGTGTTAGCAGTCCTTAGTCAGATGGAGACCGCCCGCTATGGCTATCAGTTGATCCAGCGGCTGGCAGAACGCGGGATGGACATCGAAGAGGGGACGCTGTATCCGCTGCTGCGGCGGCTGGAGAAACAGGGCCTGCTGGAAAGCGAATGGGATACAGGGGAAACACGGCCCCGCAAGTACTACCGCATCAGCCCCACCGGACGTGAGGTACTGGAAATCCTCAGCGCGGAGTGGGCAGAAACAGTCAAAACCATGCACGGCATGTTGAACAGCACGTTGAACGGAAAGCAGCACGACAGCAATGGCGAATAAGACCGACATCACCGATACAAATGAACTGATCGAACGCTATGTGCATCACATGGGGCACTATCTGCCGCAGACAGAACGCGCCGAGATCGAAGCCGAACTGCGTTCGCAGATTTACGATCAGCTCGAAGACCGTTATGGCGACGCACCCACGGTAGACGAAGTCGCGGCGATGCTGCTCGAACTCGGTACACCGCGTCGCATTGCCGCATCCTATACACAGGACCGGTATCTCGTCGGGCCGGAACTCTACCCGATCATGATGTTTGTGCTGCGCTACAGTTGGCTGCTTGTCCCGGCGGTCATCGGCTTTCTGCATCTCTTCGGTATGCTGATCGCAGGGGAACCGGTCACGGTTATCAGCCTGATCATCGAACCCGCGCTGGCGGCGCTGCAAGCCACGCTGATCTTCTCCGCACTGGTGGTGCTGATCTTCGCCCTGATCGAGCGCTCAGGGAAGCAGGTCGAACTGGAGCCTTTCAATCCGCTGGAACTGCCGCAGGTCGATGATCCAACTGTCGTGGATCGTTTCGAAGCACCCATCGGCGTCATTATTGGCACGCTTGTTGTGCTGGTATTCATCTACTTCCTGCGTGTGGGCGGGCTGACACTGCGCTTCGACCTGACAAATCCGGGTGACGTCATCCCGACCCCGGTCACGTGGCTGCTGCTGCTGATCCTGTTCTCCGGCGCTCAGGTCGTCCTGCATGTGCTGATGATCGGTCGCAGGCACTGGAGCATCGGCGCATGGCTGACGCAGACCATATTGGAAGTCGCTGGCACCGTTTGCCTGTACTTTGCCGTGCTGAAGCCGTTCTTTGACCGTGTGACCGCCGCGAATCCCGCACTGTCAGGGATCGCGTTTGCCGAGATCATCGCGGTAGCGCTGGCGCTTCTTACCCTGCTCGGTAAAGGGGCAAGGCTGGTGACACTCTGGAACTATCAGAAGAATCGCGCATCCACCATCACAAAGTCCATCGCATGACATTACAGGCTTATTCATACCCGGCGGATCACTTATGATCTTTCACAAATTACGAGGGAGATCATTTTTCGGAGCGATTCCGCTGTAGGGGCGACCCTGTGTGGTCGCCCGTTTTTCTCCGTATTGAATTATAAAACGACATCAGTGATCTATCACTTCAGTGACAGCCGCTGTCTTCAACCCATTGTAACTAACATCAACCCATAACGAGGCAAAATCCATGAAAACGATCATGTATACACAGTATGGTTCCGCCGACGTCCTTCAGTTCAGAGAGGTCGAAAAACCGACACCTAAAGCTGATGAAGTTGTGATTAAAATCATCGCCGCGGCAGTCAACCCGGCGGACTGGCGGATGATGCGTGCCGAGCCGTTTCTGGCGCGGCTGGATAACGGCATCTTCAGGCCAAAGAAGACCAAACTCGGCTGCGATTTCGCCGGGATCGTCGATGCGGTCGGCAGCGATGTGACGCGCTTCAAGCCCGGTGATGAAGTCTTCGGTGATATGTTCGACGCTGGCATGGGATCACTGGCCGAATACGGCGTGATCGCGCAGCAGTTTGTCGTCCATAAACCTGCCAATGTCACCTTCGAGCAGGCGGCATCGGTCCCGCTGGCGGGCGTCACCGCCCTGCAGGGCCTGCGTAAAGGCGGAATCAGGGCCGGGCAGAAGGTGCTGGTCAATGGCGCGTCCGGCGGCGTCGGGACATTTGCCGTGATGATCGCCAGATCATTCGGGGCGGAAGTCACAGGCGTGAGCAGCACGCGCAATCTGGAACTGGTGCGGTCGATTGGCGCGGCTCATGCCATTGACTACACACGGGAAGATTTTACCAGTAACGGCCAGACTTATGATCTGGTCTACGACGCCATCGGCAACCGCTCAGCAGCCGATTTAAAACGCGCGCTCACCCCCACAGGACACGCCGTGGTTGCCGGGTTTACCTCGCTGCGCCGCCTGTTCGAGCATATGCTGATCGGCCCGCGCATCTCGGAAAAAGGCGGGCGCACTGTCGGCTCTCAGGGGACAGCCACGCCCAATCAGCAGGATCTGGAATATCTGGCAGCACTGATGGAAGCAGGCAAAATCATCCCGGTGATCGACCGCTGTTATCCCTTCAGCGAGACCGCCGACGCCATCCGTTATCTTGAAACAGGCCGTGCCCGTGGCAAAGTCGTCATCAATATCGGCAAGGCATAGGTGATCAACATGATCGACACAAGACTTATGCTGGCGGCGCTGTGGATCATCCTGATGCTGACCTATCTGCTGGGGGATGTGCTGCGGATCTTCAGCGGGGATTTCAAACCGGGCGAAATCTTGGGTGTGCAGGTCACGCAGCCGATGTGGCTTGGCATCGCGGTGCTGATGGTGACACCGATTGTGATGATCTTTCTGACGCTGGTGCTGCCTCACCAGATCAACCGCTGGGCCAACATCATTATCGCTGTGGGATTCTTCCTGTTCAATCTCTTCGGCCTGCCAACGTATCCTTCAGCCTATGACCGCTTCCTGATCGTCGTCGGGCTGGTGTGGAATATCCTCACCGTGATGTACGCATGGAACTGGACTGCCGGGCCGGTGCCGCCGATGTAATACGCTCTGTTTCTGATCGCAGGGCCAAATCCTCTTTCCGCTGTGGAGAGAGGATTTTTTATTTGACGTGCGGGGATCGTCAAATGTAGGAAGAGCAGCCTCGTCCCTAAACTGGATAACAGGCATGATGCGTCGATAACCTGTAGGGACAACGCCTGCGTTGTCCGCTGTCCAGATTTTCAAAGAGCGCTATGGGCGATTTTGGATGGTATATGTAAACGCAGGTGGCATGAAGGGTGGCAAGCATGCTGCCCTGCAATTCTGAATATTGTCTGGTGTTTCATGGCCGCCAGTGAGATTGAATTTCAGCCCAGATCCACCCATACAATATCCCATAACGGACCAAAATGTAAAAAATACTTGACATTCAGCACGTTTCACATTACCTTATGTCAAATATACTATACATTGTGTCATATACAGCAGACATAAGGAGTCGTCATGTCCTATCAGGAGCGTCGAGCGCTCGTCTCACTCATCAGTACTATTCTGGTCACCGCGCTGTATTCAATCTACATGTTCCAGCGCTACCCGGATGCAGCCGATTATTCGCCGGAGATCTTTCACTTCTGGGGATCGTTCTTCCTGATCCTGATCCCGGTGACGATTGCGGCGAAAATCGTGATCGCTATTTTCTTCAGCATCCTCAATACCATTGCTACACGAGAGGCAGAGCCTGCAATCACCGATGAGCGCGACACCCTGATTGACCTGAAGTCCAGCCGAAACGGGCTGTACGTCTTCTCCATCGGGTTTATGCTGGCCATGGCGACACTGGTCTTCAGTCAGCCGCCTGCCGTGATGTTCATCGGCCTGATCTTGGCTGGCGTCCTGTCAGAGATCGTTTCTGAAATCTCACAGTTTTACTTCTACCGGCGAGGCTATTGAGATGAGCAAACTCGCTATCGGAAACAATATCCGTAAACTGCGCTTTCATCACAACGAGATGACACAGCAGGCACTGGCGGATCAGGTGGGCGCAACCCGTCAGACGATTGTCGCGCTGGAAAACGGGAAGTACTTCCCCTCGCTTGAACTGGCCTTTCGCATCGCGATTGCGTTCAACGTCCCGCTGGAAGAGGTGTTCTTCCTCGAAGATCATGTACTGGGAAGCCGTGATGACTGAACCCTGACCGCCGATGATCCAGCCAGCCCGATCACCTTAAACGTTTGATACTGAACGTTTCCCGAAGTCCCTGAACGCTTATCAGCATTAAAAGCCTGAAGTGCCGCAATACGCCGCGCTGTATTCAGTGCGCCTGTTCTTAACCTGTTTATCAGGTATACCTGTCACTTACACAAATGGAGCCAGCATCATGAAAGCAGTCGTCTACACACAATACGGTTCACCGGATGTCCTGCATCTGGCCGAAGTCCCGACACCGTCACCCAAAGACAACGAAGTCCTGATCCGCATTCGGGCGACGAGTGTCAAAGTCGGGGATGTCTGGGCGCGCAACTTCAGCGCCATCTCACCGGGCCGGTTTTCAATGCCAGCGCTGTTCTGGCTGCCTGCACGCATCGCGTTTGGGATTCGCAGGCCGAAGAATCCGATTCTCGGCAGTGAGTTTGCAGGTCAAGTCGAAGCGGTGGGCAGGGATGTCACGCGTTACAAACCGGGCGATCAGATCTACGGATACCGTGGCTCAATCATGGGTGCCAATGCCGAATACCTCTGCATGCCAGAAGATGGGATGCTGGCGATCAAACCGGCCAACATGACCTACGAGGAAGCGGCAGCGGTTCCCTACGGCGCACTGACCGCCCTCAGCCTGCTGCGCAGGGTGGATATCCAGCCGGGGCAGAAAGTGCTGATTAACGGCGCTTCTGGCAGCATCGGTTCGTATGCCTTGCAGCTTGCGCGTTATTTCGGCGCGGAAGTCACCGGTGTTTGCAGCACGCCGCGTGTGGCACTGGTCAAAGCACTCGGCGCGGATCATGTCATCGACTATAAAAAGGAAGATTTCACCCGCAACGGTAAAACCTATGATCTGATCTTCGACATCATGCGTAAGACCTCGTTCGCACAGGTCAGAAATTCACTGCGCGACGAGGGACGCTATCTGCTGGCGAGCTTCAAGATGCGGCAGGTCTTTCAGATGCTGCGCACCTCCATTGCAGGCCGCAAAAAGGTGATCTGCGCGCTGTCATCGGAGAAACCGGAAGATCTGGTGTTCATCCGGGAACTGATCGAAGCGGGAAAGATCAAATCCATCGTTGACCAGTGCTTTCCGCTGGAACAGGCTGCCACAGCGCATCGCTATTATGAGCAGGGTAACCCGAACGGCAGTGTCGTTATCACACAGCCCGTCTAGTCTCTGCATGGGCTGGATTCTTCCGGCCTCCATGTACTGCAACTTAAGCCATTTTGCGGCAGAAAAGCCCCCCATCCCGCAGACAACGGGAAGTGAATCCGTCGTCCACTTCGAGGGAAAGGGTGAAAAACAGGTCACGGTGGTAGTCAATTCCCTTCCCTCGGAATGCAAATCGAAGATTTGCCGAGTGGGGGAAGGGAAAGCATGCGCAGCATGCCGGGATGGGGGGCAGCCACGGCCTGATTTACACCTGCTTCAACATGCAAAATGGCTTAACTTGGTGCATATGGGTAGGTATTTTCATTGCCCTTACAGAACCGCCGGACAACATCCTACATGCTGTGTAGGGGCGGACACGCAGGTCCGCCCGCAGCCAGCACGCAATCGCATGTGATGCTGTGCATCACCATCTCCCTTACAAAACATGCGGAGGGTAGGGACAGGGCCGCATTGCTTGCAATAGCGCCCTATCCGCTATAAACACCTGA
>JAEZAF010000268.1 GCA_023430545.1 Chloroflexota bacterium | reverse complement strand
AATCGGTAAAAACCCATCTCCTAAGCAGCATAGCAAGTAATGCTGCCCTTCGTAAAACCTGTTTTTCTCCCTTCCCTCGGAAAGCAAATCGAAGATTTGCCGACTGGGGGAAGGGTCGGGGATGGGGTGGCTTTTTTCGCCTCAAATCCCTTAAGTTGCTGCATATGGGGCGGCATTCTGCATGCACCTTGCTGCACTTTGCAGCAAAATCGTGCTGCAAATCTGCTGCCACCGTTCATTTTGAGGGGAAAACCCGTTGTTGCCGCACAAAAATTTTGTGCGGCAGCAGCAGCAGCAGCAAGCTGCTACAAGCAGCAACAAGCTGCTGCAGACGGCACATTGTGGCGCCCTTGTGGCGCCCCGCAGCGCATTGCGGCGCTTTTGCCACATCTTGTGGCGCATTTACGCCGCAATTCTGCCATTGCCGCCGATTTTAAGGGGAAAAATAGTTGCACTGGCGTAAAAATTTCGCGCCACCGCCACCGCCACAAGCCCCGGATGATAGAAAACGCCTGTTATCTGTAATGCCCGTATGGTTGCGGCCTTCGCAATAACTGTTTTTCACCCTTCCCTCGGAATGCGATACGCAGTATCGCCGAGTGGGGGAAGGGTGAAATTGATCGGCGGTGACCTGTTTTTCTCCCTTTCCCTCGCAGCAGATGATGGACGCTCTTCCCATCATCTGCGCCCTGGGGGAAAGGGTTGGGGATAGGGGGCTTTTCCGCCTCAAAATCCGGTTACACGTTCCGTCTGCGCCGCGAGAGAATAAACAGCAGAATCAGCCCCAGTATCAGCAGACCGCCGCACACCGCGAGGATCGGCAGTTGATCCTGAAGGGTCTGTGCGCTGCCCGGGATCACGACTTCCTGTGGTGCGCCGGTGGTCGCGGTCGGATCAAACGAAGCGGTTGCAGATGGCACTGCTTCCTCAGTCGCTTCTTCCGTAGGAGGCTCCGGTGTGTCAGTCGGTGCGATTTCTTCAGTCGCTTCTTCGGTCACTTCTGCGTCCGCCGTGGAGGTAAGCTGAAGCATGGCGACGGAGGTCCCCGCGACCTCGGTGACAGCGTTTTCAGTGGATGCCACATCAGTGGATGCCACATCAGTGGATGCCGCATCAGTCGAGGCCGCTTCGGTTTCCGCCGCCTCTGTGAGAGCAGCATCAGTCGCAGCGGCCTGAGTCTGTGCTACATCGGTGCCGATCAGTTCGGCAGTCGCGGTCTGTGTTGCCGCTGCGATCGCAGCGCGTTCTTCGGCAGCGGTTGTACGCCGTGCCGCTGTTGCAGCCGCTTCGGTCGCCGTGAGTGCCGCGTTCACCTCTTCAGTGGTGGCGATCTCGGTTTCAGCCGCTTCGGTCGCGGCGGTATCCGTTGAGGCCAGATTCACACTTTCGGTTGTGGCTTCAGCGTTGGCGGTTGCATCAGCATTGACGGTTGCGTCAGCATTCACGGTGGCTTCAGCATCCGCCGTCGCCTGAGTATCGGTGGCCGCGAGGGCTTCTGTCCCCGCGATTTCGGTCTGGGCGGCCTGTGTGAGTTCCATCACAGCCGCGGCTGTGACCGCGACTTCAGTCCGGTGTTCCTGTGTCGCTGTAGTCTGCGCATCGACAGTAGCCTGTACCGCCGCCGTGCCTTCTGCCTCGAAGGTCGAAGTGACTGCGATGATGGCCGATTCGGTTGAAAGCGCGTTCTCGGTTGATGCCGCATTCGCCGTCGCCTCGACCACGGCTGTACCTGTGGACTGTATATCCGATGTAGCCTGCGCGTCGAGGGTGGTCTGGGCGAGGGCCGTCGCTGCGCTATCGGTCGCTGGTGCATCGATTGTCGGGGTTGGTGTAAAGGTCGGTGTGCTGGTCGGCGGAGTTGCCGTCAGGAACGGTGACATCGAGAAGCTGAACGGGATCTCGACCGCATTTGTTGTACCAAAGATGTTGGCAGCCTCAATGCGCAGTGTCTGCGTTTGATCTGGTACAAAGTTCAGCGGCTGTAACTCGATATTAAATGGTGATTCGGTTTGTACCAGTGTCTCGCCGAGAAGGGTATACGTCACCGACTCGACTGGCACACGACCGCCAACTTCGACATTCACCTGTCGTGTTTCTTCAAGGACTTCACCGGCAGTAAGACCATTGACCGTGATCTCCGGCGGCAGGGCGGCAGTGCTGAAGGTCTGCTCACTGGTGATGGTCGCACCGCTGGCGCTTTCAACATTGACGCTCAGGGTGTGCTGTCCGGGGGCAAAGCTGGCTGGGTCAAGCTCAAGGACAAACGGCGCTTCGGTATCTTCGCTGATGACCTCATCATCGACGAGGAACTGGACCGTGCTGGTCGGGCTTTGCTCCTGCAAATCGACGGTCAAAGTGGTGATCTCGCTCAGTTCACCGAGCGCCGCCAGATCCGGCGTGAGGCTGACGACAGCGGGCAGTGCCGGGATTTCGATGCCAGTTTCGGCGGTGCCAGTATCACCATTTTCATCCGTGATCTCAACGCGCAGGGTCGTCTGGCCCGGGGGCAGTACAAACGGATCAAGCGACAGCGGGAACTGATTCATGCCGGGGTCAGCCGGGCCGCCAATCGCATCACTGGCCGTGACAGCAGTGTCGTCGTCATTATTGGTCAGGGTATAGCTTCCGCTCGTCAGCGCATCGTCAGAGTTCACAGTGACATTAAACGCGAGCGTGTTGGGCGGGCTGTCCGGCGCAGGCTCGATCTGCTGGATACTGACCAGCGGTACCGGGATCGGCGCACGCAGCGTCCCCTGCCCAACAGTGCTTTCGCCAAAAGGTGTATTGGCCTGCATTTCCAGTGTGTACTCGGTGCCATCCAGCGGAACATCGACGTTCAGCGTGACGATATACAGACTGCGGAACAGCGCAGCGAGATCCGTGTAAATCTCAACCAGTTGTTCCGGCGTGGGTGACTCAAAGTAGCGAGCGTTTGTGCCTTCCGCCAGCGCCTGAAGATACGTGCGATCGGTCCCATATCCGAGGCCGATGGTATAAACCGGGACACCCTGCGTCAGTGCAGTATTCAGGGCGGTTTCACGGGTATTTTCTGCCCGGCCTGCCACCAGATAATGCGCCCCGTCGCTGAGGATGATAACCGTATGACGCGGGACAGGTGCGGCGTTGGCCTGCTCGATACTGCCGACGGAGCCATCGTACAGGTTGGTTTCTCCACCAAACGAGATCGCGGCAATTGCACTCTTTAGCACATCTTTGTCAGTGGTGAAATCCTGCACCACTCGAACATCGTTGCCGAACGTCATAACAGCGACGGGATCATTGGCGGCGATGCTGTCTACAAAGGCGGTGGCGGCGGCTTTGGCCTGCTCAATCGGTGGGCCTGCCATACTGCTGCTGACATCAATCGCCAGTACCACGCCAAATGCGAGGTTGTCATCTGTGATATTTTCCACGCTGACGATCTCGGCACGGTCGGCCAGCTCGCCGCTGATGGTGAAATCAGCCGCTGTCAGCCCGCGTACAGGCTGGCCGCGGGAGTCCAGCACTGCGACGGAGACAACCGCCTGAGGCAGTTCAGTGGTGTCGATGCCGTTGATTTCGAGATTGACGGCGCGTGTAGGAGGTGGGGTGTCCTGTGAGAGGACCTGTTGCAGAGGAGAGATCAGGAGCAGAGCGGCGATAAGTACAGTAAAAAAAACGGGAAGCCTTTTCATAAAAAATACCCTTCTGCGGCGATGTTGATTCAGGAAAAATCCATAGCAGTTGAAGACCTGAGGCAGATGATGCACAAAACATCACCTGTATAAGCCGGATTTATCTCAGCACAGGGCCGATATTCGGTATATAAGATTTATTTTCAGAGGCGATGATAACGAAAAGCCCAGGGCAAAACAAATGATTGCGCCTGAAACGATTAATCCACAGGGCTTTCGCTCTTCGGCAGTGCCGCCTTGATCTGTGACATCATTGCCGGGTCTTTCAGGAGCGTAGGGGCACATGTGAAGGCGTCCACACCGATCTCTACAGCTTCGATGATCTGTGCCAGCGAGGTCAGGGGATGTAAGGGCATACAGTGAACGTTAAAGGGGATCGACGGACGCAGGGTACGCAGAAGTTTGAGATCATGGGCTGGATCTGGATGATACGGGCTGCCCACCGCAGTCACATGTGGACTCAGGGTGCGAATATGCGTAATATGTTCTTCCTGATCGATCTGCAGGATAGCGGTCATGTGCCAGCGCTGGGTGAGTGAGACCGTCCGGCGCAGGGTTATGGCATCAAGCAGTGCGGCATACATGGTCAGCGCCGAGGCTCCCGCTGCGCGTGCCTCTGCAACATGGTAGCCGTCAAGGATGTAATCATAAGAGATAACCGGGATGTGGGTGGCACGGCTGATCAGCAGCAGATCTTCCAGCCCATCAGCATAAATATCGTCATCGGTATACAGGGTCAGGCCATCTGCATTGAGGCTCTGGTATCGGAGTGCCGCACCGACTGGATCATAGATCTCAGTGCGCTGGATGCTGCCCAGAATACAGATTTCACTGTTACTGGTCACCATGTTCAGGATGGGAAGGGGACGCTGCTGCATTTCGGCCAGTGCAATAATCGCCGCCATCGGCGTTCTGCTCTGCCGCTGCTGAAGCTGTTCGCGTTTATTGACGATGATTTCATCGAGCTGCTGGTGGGATGAAGCGTTCATGCGATCCTTCGTGGGATAATCGCGTTCTATTGTAAACGCAATTACGGGATAAACCTGTAAAAAAACTATAAAAGACTTCCTGTTTGTTTGGCCTTAAAGAAGTTGTGTACAATAAGAAGAAATGACTCGGAAAAATCGGAATTAACAAATGGAACTCTCTCACGACACTGTACGCTCGATTGCTGAACTCGCCAAGCTCGACCTGACCGACGAAGAAATTGCTACTTACGCAGGTCAGCTCTCCAATATCCTGAATTATTTCGAGAAGCTGCAAAGCCTTGACACATCGCATATCCCGCCCACTGCTTCGGTGCTGCCCCTCAAAAATGTCGTGCGCAGTGATGAAGTAAAGCCTGCGCTTTCGCCTGATAAGGTGATCGCCAATGCGCCGGATGCCGAGGATAACCAGTTCCGTGTCAGCGCTGTCCTTGCTGAATAATCTGCCGAATCGTCTGTCGGGTATACCGCTGCATCACTTACTGAATCGCCCGCCGAATAAACCGTCACGTCAGCGCGGCTTTCGCGCTGTAGAAGCTTCTACCCTGAAAGTGAGATCCTGAAAACACACCATGAAGAATAACCGACTGCTGCTGATCGAAGATGATCACGATGTCGCCGAAATGCTGATCATGTATTTTTCTTCGCATAAATACGAGGTCCTTCATGCGGATACCGGGGTAGAGGGAATTGAGATCGCCCGTTCGAAGTTTCCCGCGCTGATCCTGCTGGATGTCATGCTGCCGTTTATGGACGGTTATGATGTCTGTATTCGCCTGCGTCAGACTCCGATGACGAAATTCATCCCGATCCTGTTTCTGACACAGCGTGACGAACGGGCTGCCAAAGTCAAAGGGCTTGAGTTAGGGGCGGACGACTACATCACGAAACCGTTCGATGTGGACGAGCTGCGTCTGCGGGTTCAGGGGTCTATCCGCCGTGCGACACGCGAAAACCTGAATGAATCACGCACCGGCCTGCCGACCGGCTCACTGGTCGAAGAGGAAATCGCACAGAATGATGGCGGTCAGGTGCTGATTTTCTTCATTCAGGGCTTCAACACCTTCGGGGATGTCTACGGCTTTGTCGCCGCCAATGAAGTGATCGCCTATGCAGGAAATGTCATCCAGCAGGCAGTCGCGGAACAGGGGCTGATGAAGGATTTCGTTGGCATTATCAACGATGATTTCATCGTGATTACCCATCAGGAAGACATCAAAGGTCTGGCACAGGCCATCTGCGAACGGTTCAACCGCGAAGTCCGCGCCTTTTACTCGTTTGTGGATGCGGATCGCGGTGGGGTGCTGATGCATCCGGGTACACCGGAAGAATCGGTCGCGCCGTTGATGCAGCTTCGCTTTGCAAAATATACCGGGGCACCCACCTAGCCAAAATCATCTCGTCTGTTTGACGCTGGTCACTGGTATGTTGAGTCTGTGATAACTCCGGAAATCCACCGGAAGGAGCAGCGTGCTGTATGAGCACTGTCATGGAAAAGCCGCGATTAATTTACCAGTTCGATGTACGGCGTAGAGTTCATCTGCGCCGTTTTTTATGGAATCTGTTGGCGGTGGTTGGAGCTGTCGGTGCATGGGCCGCGTTCTTTTACCTTTCACAACCGTCGTCGGATCCGCGTCTGGAACGTGCCTATGAAGCACTGCCCCCGCTGCTGTTAACAATCGGTCAGGTGATCGGGCTGGGGGCTGCGGCTGTTTTCGCGGTACGGGCGGTGTTTGCACTGGCTCGTGCTGTACGCACCCGTTCGCAAAGTGCGCAGTTTTATGATCGGGGCTTCCGCTGGCAGCGCGGGACAGAGGTCAACCAGTATGCGTGGAGCAGCGTGCGCAACTTCCGTGAAGGGTATCATCAGATGAAAGTGGGCCGTGCGGTACTGGGCGGCTGGGGTGGCAATGCCCTGGAGATGAAGGACGGTAAAACCTACCGCTTTACGGCAATCCACGGGAATCCGAAAATCTTTGCACGGGTGATTCGCCCCTATATCACTGAGGCGGTAGGTGAGCGTATGGCACAGGCCTTACGTGAAGGGAAAACCATCCGTCTGCATCCTCAGTTTGTGGTTGCACGAGCAGGGGTACAGGCCCGGAAGGAAAAGATACGCTGGTCGGAACTGGATATTAAAGTGGGGCGCGGACGGCTTCTTGTCAAACGGGCCGACAAAAAAGGGAAGTTCAAAACCGTGACCAGCTTTCCTCTGAGCCAGCTTAACAATGTCAGCGCATTTCTCGATCTCGCATCAAGTACTATCCAGAATCACCAGCCAGAGCGATTTAATATCAAGACCCAAAAACTGACGTATCGTTAACCCACCTGATCTGGAACAATCAGCCCTGTCAGAGCGTAAGTGTAGTAAACATGAAACAGAAAGTCAGAAGAGGAGATCTACGTGAAATATCAGGGACTTCGTTTTGTTATGGTTTTACTGGTCCTGTTCGCAGGGCTTGGAGGGATCATTGCACAGGAAGCAAGTGATGAATTCGTCCCCAGTCCGGAGCTGGTCCTTCAGCTTGAAGGCATCGAGCAGAGCACAAGCGCGATTCGTGGGCTGGACGCACTTCAGCCGGTGAGTCGCTTTTTCCCTGGCCGTGATGATCTGCGAGCCTATATTGACGAAAATCTGGAAGGCGAAGAGAACGAAAAGCTTTTTGAAGAGGCACAGCATTTCTATGTCGCGTTTGGCTTTATGGAGCCAGATGTCAACCTCAAGCAGATCTATGCCTCGCTGCTGACTTCACAGATTGCCGGCTACTACGATACCGAGACCAAGGAAATGAACACCGTCCTGATGTCCGGTAATCGTCCCGGAAAGTCACTGCCAGCACTGGAACAGATCACCTATGCACATGAATACACCCATGCACTTCAGGATCAGCACTTTGATCTGGAGAATTTCATCTCCGACGAAATCAACGAGCAGAATCCCGATGAAGCTCAGGCGCGCCTTTCACTGGTCGAAGGGGATGCCAGTTATGTGATGAACCAGTACACGGTCGAGATGGCGGAAGAATCGCCACTCACACTGCTGATGCAGGTCGCGATCCTCTCGCTCGGTGGGACGACGGCCATCCCTGAAGGGACGCCCGATATCCTGATGGATGAGCTGATGTCGCCATATGTCGATGGTCAGAACTTCGTTGAGACACTGATCGCAGAGGGTGGCTATGAACTGTTGAACGAAGCCTATACAAATCCGCCGGTTTCCACGGAGCATATCCTGCACCCTGAACGCTATCTGGCGGGCGACATGCCAGTTGAAGTTACCCTGGCGGATGTGACACCCGAAGCGGTTGCGGACTGGGAACGTGTCTATGACCGACGCTTAGGTGAGTATTACCTCCGTTACTATCTGGATCGCCATCTGGGTGCGCTGGATGCGATGACCGCAGCATCTGGCTGGGGCGGAGATCGCTATCACATCTACTACAATCCGCAGACCGAAGAACGTGCCTTTGTCATGAAAATCGTCTGGGATACCGCGCAGGATGCAGATGAGTTCGCACAGGCAATGGCGGAGTACGGTGAACTGGGCTACGAGGCCGCGGCGGATACAGATGGATGCTGGATTGGTGACGAGGTGGTCTGTTTTGTGCAGACCGGTGAAGGATCATTACTCAGTCGTGCATCCAGTAAGGATGTCGCACTGGCACTGCTGACCGCACAGCTTGGGATGCAGCCTGCATAACTTCTGTTAAGGCGAATACCATAAACTCAAAGGCCGAGCATGACGCTCGGCCTTTTTGATGTGTGGTGATGCCTGATTGTCTACTGGCAGGGGACGCCGAGTGCGAATTCCACCGAAGAACTGTTGTTGTTATCGTTGGCTTCCGGGATCTGGTTATTGGCATCAATGATCACGATGGCGCGCTTGATGCCGTCACCACGGTTCGAGGTGAAGGTATCACGGAAGTCGATCGCCACCAGATGATTACTTGCCCCAGCCTGAAGGACCGGGATTTCGACCGCGCCCAGTGTCTGACGGTTGGAGCCGTCGGTATTTTCGACCGCAAGGATGACGAAACCACCCGTAGCCGTGGCCGCATTCCCAATATTGGACAGATTGGCACGCATCTGCGCGGGCTGGTTGCAGAACGGGTCCTTCGGGTCAAGCACGAAGTTGCTGATGACCAGATCGGCACCGGTGGCACTGCCAGTCGCCTGACCTGTGGGTGCTGCGGTACTCATCCCCGGACCGGCGGTTGCAGTAGCGGGTGCCGGTGTGTTGGTGGGCGGTGCAAGCGTCGGGATGGGCGGGCCGCTTTCACGTGGCAGGGATGCCGGGTCACCGGAGATCACCGTCACGAGGCTTTCATCGCCGGTGATCCACGCTTCGCCGCCCTGATAATTGATCTTGAACCATGTCAGCGCCGTGTTTGCGGCCAGCGCGGTGACATCCCCTGTAGCGACACCTAACGGCGGGACAAAGTTGGTGCTTGGTCCCCGGCGGACATTGATCCCGCCCTGAACGATACGCAGAACGACATCACCGGAAGCGGTATCAGCGGTATCGGAGGTATCGTCTGGCGCATCGGTCGCGTCTGTGTCTTCACCATCGTCAGGCGTATTGGTATTCGCATCGTCTTCTGTCTCATCTGGTTCGGTTTCGGTCGGAGCCAGTGTTGAGGTTGCGGTGGGAACCTGACGGGTGATCGTCGCCTGAGGCGTTTCTGTCGGCTGGGCGGTGGGTAAGCCTTCGATGACATTGACGCGGACGGTGGCTGGCTGGCTGGCCGAGCCATCTGCACGGTAGGCCGTGACGGTGATGGTATATTCACCCGGTCCGGCTGGGGTCCATGTCTGGGTGACACTGAAGCGGGCTGCCCCGGATGCATTCGGCGAGGTGATGTCCGCGACGGTGGTGTTACCGACCTTGATCTCGACCCGCTGGATATCGGTCCCGGCGTTCGAGACTGCTGCCAGAATGTTCACGGCGACTTCCTGCAGGAAGGTCGAGTTGGGCAGCGGGGCCGCGATCTCGACGACCGGCGCACCGCTGATCATGGCGACCGGCTCGCCTTCAGGCTGGCCGAAATTCAGGGAACATCCGGTTAGGATGCTGAAGCAGAAGCAAAGTATGATGAGAGAGAATGGGTTTCGCATGAGGCCCATACCCCCTGAAGCATTTCTGAAGAAAATCCTTGATTGCATAGTTTAGCTCACTTCGCAAGCGGATTGGCGCGTAAGCAATTTAGCGCAATCTTTCGGATTGTGCGAGGGTGATTCCGCCAGTCAGTCTGATCGCCTGTCAGCCAACAGGCGATCAGAAGGCTCTCAGGCTGCCGACTTCCTGCACCATGATCGGGATGTCTTCGATCTGTTTCGGGATCATTTCGTTCGATCTCAGCTCACTGGCAGCCACTTTCTGGTCCACCATGACGATCAGCGCGACCTGGTTGGTGAGCTGGTCGCCGACCTTCATGTAGCCGATTCCGACCCCGACAACGTGCGGTAATTGCAGCAGGCGGTCACTGTAGCGAGTCTGAATACTGGCGGCTTTTGCCATCTGCGCTTCATTCGAGACATCGATCAAGGGATCGCTGACCGAACTGCCAGCGGCGGTGTCACTTCCTGCCGACGAAGCGGAGAAAGTGGGTGGCGCTACCGGGTCTGTGGCGGGTGTGAAGGACTGTGAGCCGGAACGCAGAGACTCAGAAGCATTGTCCGGAGACTGCGCCTGCTGCATGGACTGGATGGTGCCGAGGCTGGGACGGGTATCGCCCTCGTAGATCTCCGGTTCCTGATCGAGCAGGCCTGGGTGATCGTTCTGCATGTCTGCGGAATCGGCTGGCTGCTGATCCGGTTCGGTCGGGTTGTAATCGCTCATCTGCCCCACCTTTACTTTAACTATTTCCCTTATTCTATCAGTGAACCGGCCAGTTGGATAATTTTCTATCTGAAATTAAATGATGATGCGTGAGCCGTTGGCTGTGATGTTGGGCGGCAAATTTGCAGCGCTTTGCGGCGCGTTGCAGCAGTTTTGTGCTGCAAGCAAGGTGAGCAATGTCTGAAACTTTTAGGTTCAAATTGGCTTGTAGCAGCAGCATAAAAATTTAGTGCTGCTGCAATGGCGAGCTGGCGTATGGCATTCAATGCCGCCCCGACGTTTCCGTGATTTTGCAGCGGCAGCGCAGGCATGGTCTGCTGTCCGGTCAGGCATCTTAAGGTGCAGGAGTTTTACAGTATAGCACGGATGTTCGCTTTTCGCGGTTAGAATTTTCAAATGTTCCATAAGCGAGATGAAGTATGATACGAAGGACGGGCGATTGTGTGCTTGCCTATAAAG
Organism: Chloroflexota bacterium; assembly: GCA_023430545.1. Lineage (GTDB taxonomy): Bacteria > Chloroflexota > Anaerolineae > Aggregatilineales > Phototrophicaceae > JAEZAF01. Next base: position 3,244 of record JAEZAF010000268.1, on the reverse strand, counting down.
CAGCCTGTTTCAATGTATTCAGATTCGAGGGTGACCCTTGTCAACGGGCCGCAAATTCGGTATGATCATCAGGACTTCGGGCAATTAGCTCAATTGGCAGAGCGTCTCGTTGACGTCGAGAAGGTCATAGGTTCGAGTCCTATATTGCCCACTACCTCAAACCAAAACGAAAACATCCGGCGACAAGGCCGGATGTTTTCGTTTCATACACAGATGATCAGTTTACCTGCTGCCGCTGAAGCAAGGAGCGTGATATGCGTTGGATGATATGGTTACTGATGACGCTGAGCTTCGCGGTAGGAACTGCTGCCGATGGACAACTAAATCGCATTACTATCACTCCGGAAAATGTCACCGAGTTGATACCGGCGGGCGTGTTAGGACATGGTTTCCCGTCGTTGGAAGACTGGTCAGCAGATGGCCGCTGGTTGGTGATTAGTTCATCCGTAGGGGTCTGGCTCTACGACACACATGACCTGACAGCAGAGCCAAGTCTGCTGCTGCCTGTAACCAACAGTCTGCCACTATTTGCCATGATTGCTCCAGACTCTAGGTCAATGGCGGTTGTTAGCTGCCTTGAACGGTCTTTTGTCCGAGATAGTGGGACATTCTGCACCAGTATCCAAAATCAGATTTTTGCCCTACCCAATGGTGAAATCCTGACGGAACAAATAAATAGTGAGGACGGAGTAATCGTTGCTGCGGCATATAATGGCGAACACTTAATCACCGTCTTTAACTCGGGCCGGCTGCGATCACTCACGCGGGATGGAGACAGCATCTTGATACTGGAGCTTGACCCTGATGAAGAACTTATGTCAGTGAGGATCAGTCCAAACGCCGACCGCCTCGCATTTATCGATGGAAGTGCCCTGCGAGTATGGGATTTACAGACTTTAGCAGAAGTATGGCGTGTTGAAGATCCGATACTTCTATCCCGGGATTACCTGCGCTTCAGTGTTGAAGGTGACTTGCTGCTAAGAATGGGCAATCGAGAGCCTGAGATTATGCTCTACAAGGCAGATGATGGCGATTTCGTAAATGGTTTTAAGGCCTTAGTGGGAGGAAATGTCCCGCTGCTGCACTTTACCAATGAACGTTTGCTGCTGATTCAGTATGAAGGATATCGCTGGACCAACCCGAACACCGGTCAGGTGATACAGCAGGAAGGCCTTGCACCACTGGAAGCTGCTGATGGTATAAGTGGTGCATTGTTCTCACCTGATGAAGAGTTGTTAGCTTACACAGATACGGCTGGTAATCTGAGACTCTACTCCTTTGCAACACAAATGACTACGCTGCTGTTAAGCAATACAGGCTGGCGGACTATTTTTGATTTGAGCTTTACAGAAACATCAGGAGAACTGCTTGCTCGTACCTGGCAAATCCGTGAAGGTGGTGTGAACGAAGATCGCTTCTGGTGGGATGTCACTACACAAATGTTAGTCGATGAGCAGCTTGGACTTCCTCATCCAGAGTACAATGAACTGATCATTTTTGGTGATTGGCTGATAACAATTGATGTCGATACTGTGACCGTTACTGAACGGAAACGAGGGACAGTGTTGACAACTCTGCTCACGGAAGGTCGGGTACATGATGTCGCGATCAGCCCTGATGGACGCTTGTTAGTTACCGCTGGGTGTGATCAGGTTGATTACATGGATGACTGCTGGGAAGAGAATGGTCTGCTCACGTTTTGGGACACCGCGACATGGACGCAGGTATTTCAAATCTCTGAGCTATACTACCACCTTAATGCGGTAGCTTTCAGCAGAGATGGAACCCTGTTAGCCACAGGCGGTTTTGATGGCGTTGTTCGCCTATGGCATGTTGGAATGGGGTAAAGTGAAATGACGAGGTAGGTCAGGGTGATCTGATGTATGCCTACAACCTCAAACCACAACAAAAACATCCGGCGCCAAGGCCGGATGTTTGATTCTCAGGGAGTTTCCGAGTATTTGTGGATGACATCCGACATCCAGAACTATGAAAAATTCATCCGGATGTGTACTACATCAACCATCAGTGATGCTCAATAGCTTTCAACACACGCATGGCGCGCAGTGTAACCCATTTGTTGGGCTGTTTTTTGGGTCCGAAATCCAGCCAGGTTCTTCCTGTGTAATCGTATTCCAGTGCCCACCGTCCCTGTGTGTCCTGTTTTTCACGGATCACATTTAGCGCATTGCTCAGACGTAAATCATCGCCATAGCCTAAGGCAACCAATGTCTCGACATTTTGCAGCAGATCCGTGACGTAAAATACCGGAAAACCAAACTTCCACCAGTTGCCACTTGGCTTGGCACTGTAGCCGGATGGATAGTCCGCTAATGCAGGATCAGTGCTGAATAGAAAGCTGACGCCCTCTTGAACAGCACGGTCAATCAGAGGTGTACAGCGCTCTCTGGGGAGCTTACTGAATGCCAACATTACTTTGACTGCACCCCAGGCACAGGGCTGCTTATTGTTGGCCCCGCAGGCAAAGCGCGGACCACACTTGCCAGCATAATAACGCACTGCGGCCTGTCGATCGTGTACTGGAGCAACACCTTCACCTGTCACACTTCGCGCCATCCACTCGAATGCACTCTCCAAGCGAGGATCCTCGTAACCGAGGTCAAGCAGTGCGGCGCACAGATTGCCCTGCAGGCAGTCTGCCGTGCCGGAAGGAGCGCCGGCCGCTAATGTGGTGAACTGCCCTCCGGGGTTCAGTGCGTGATCCAGCAGATAATCGCACGCCAGTGCGATCCGCTCATCCAGAGCGGCGTCTGCCCCCAGTTGTGCAAGGAGAATCACTGACCATACCGTCGAATAGTATTTTGGTGTGTAGCCAGGGCCGGGCTTTGCCCAGAAACCAGAGGCCTCCATTTTGTCCAGGATGGCAGCAATGGAGCCTATGGAATGTGCCTGCTTTCTTGCTTCTCGGAAATCGGCATCATCGGGAGTTGCATTCAGAAGATCGCGCAATGCCAGATAGCGTATGCCTGGATCATTTTTTTCCAACAACCAGTCCAGTACATTATTCGGGGGTGAGATCTGTGAGGCCATCATCACATCTCCTGCAAACACATCCATTCTATATCAGCATAATTCTTTTTCTGAGATGAGGGTAGTGACGAAGAACATCATTTTACACTTACGACCTGACAGCATCCTGGATTTTTATCTGCAGTGCAATGAACTCCACCGATCCCTAACAGGCGTGATGGCTGCGCTCAGTATCATGCACATTGCAGGTCAC
>JAEZAF010000077.1 GCA_023430545.1 Chloroflexota bacterium | reverse complement strand
AGGGTTGGTCAATCGGGTAGGGGACTGAACCGTGCTTAAAAAGGGTAGGTATTGGGCTTCTGTTGATGTTTCGATCATCATGAGCCGCTGCAAGCCGGTTTTGTGTAGGGGCGGACCTGCGTGTCCGCCCGCATCGCCGTGTTTGCCCGCCGTTGCCACCTGCATCCCGTAGGGGCCGGATTCTTCCGGCCGATAATCTTCCCGCCGTACTCACCGGTGCATACTCTGTAGGGACAATGCTTGCATTGTCCGCCTGCGACCGCCCGGGGCCGGATTCTTCCGGCCCATAATCTTCCCGCCGTACTCACCGGTGCATACTCTGTATGGACAATGCCTGCATTGTCCGCCTGCGACCGCCCGGGGCCGGATTCTTCCGGCCCACATAATCTTCTCCCCCTTATCCACCTTCTTGCCCTGTTTTTCTCCCTTCCCTCGGAGCGCAGCGACTGGGGAAGGGAAAGCATGCGTAGCATGCCGGGATGGGGGGCAGCCGCGGCCTGATTTACACCTGCTTCAACATGTAAAATGGCTTAACTTGGTACGCATGGGGCCGGATTCTTCCGGCCCATTTGATCTTCCCCCCGCCTATTCTGTAGGGAAAATGCCTGCATTGTCCGCCCACCTTATCCACCATCATTTCCACAAAACTCGGTCCACTTCGTTTGAAAATTCGAACCGCACAATCCGAACATTCGTGCTACACTATAAGGTTCCTGCACCTTAACATCGCATCGCCGCACGGAGGCATGTCCATCGTCCGCTTGCAGCAGAATCGTGCAGCAAATTTTCAAATTTGAGGGAAAACCCGTTGCTGCCGCACAAAATTTTGTGCGGCAGCAGCAGCAGCAGCAGCAAGATGCTACAAGCAGCAAATAGTGGCGCATTGTGGCGCATTTGCAGCGCATTTACGCCGCAATGCTGATATCGCCGCCGATTTTGAGGGGAAAGTTACTTGCAGCGGCGCATTTTTTTCGCGCCGCCGCCGCCACAACGCCACCGATGACAGACAACAGACGTTGTCTGTCATGCCCTTAAGTTGCTATGCATGGGCGAGAGTCTTCCCGCCCTTTTCATAACTTGCGATCACCGCCACACCCGCAGACGATCCTCACTGGTGCCGACCGCGATGGCGAGGCGTTCCGCGCCGGTGCTGTCCGTGACCGGCATCGCCGCGATGTTCGTCACCATCAGGCCGCCGACCGACACACTCCAGATGACCTCTGCGCCCCGGGCGATCCGCAGCGTTCCGGTATCGGTTGTGCGCATCGCTGGGTTACGCTGGGGCACACCATCAGGATCATCTGCCGTGCGCTGAATACCAGCGATGATCTCTCGCTCCTGATCAGGGATCGCGAGTTCAAGCCGTCCATCGCCGTTGAAATCCCCCGCGACGGCCATCGCGAGATTGCGTGTATGCAGCACATGGGAGGTAAAACCAGGAATTTCGGCGACCACCTTTAGTTCACCATCCTGATAGCGGTAATATTCGACGATTCCGCTGGCATGTGGTGTCCTCACAACGACCAGTTCGTTTTCACCCTCCGGGCCGAAAGCACCAAACGCAAGCTGATGCCGCCAGCGTCCCCCGCGTGAGAAGCCTTCTCCCTGTACAAGCACGCTGCCATCTATCCGGTAGACGCGGATGCGGGCACCGTGCGTCGCCGTACTGACCGTCGTCACGAGTTCCGGCTGGCCGTCGGAGTCAATATCCGCCCACAGCGGCTGAATCCCCTCAAAGACTTCTTCTTCCGGCAGGGCAATACGCGTCACAACGCTCAGATCATCGAGTTTCAGGATAATCAGGGCGGCGGCTTCCAGCGAATCACCAAGCACCCCATGTGGATAGCGGTCAGTCGGTTCGACATAAACCGCCGCGAGTCCGGCATCGGGCAGCACTGCCAGACGCGCATCCGGCAGCACGCTGGCAGATAATCGGGTGAATTCCGGGTTTACAGCATCTTCGTTCCACAGCACGAGGTCGCCGTCCGCCGTAATCATCAGCAGGCCAGAGGGTATCACGACGGGATGTGTCAGCGCGGAGAGGGCAAACGGCAGGCGGTCTGTGTTCACCAGCAGTGGGACAAAGCCCTCACTGGTGAGGCGTCCGGCAATCGGTTGTCGTGGGGCCGTCTGCCCGACGGTGATGGACCCGTTAGGACGAATACGCCTCACTTCCCCCTGATCGGAAGTCACCAGCCACGCGCTGCTGGTCGGCTCCGGACTGCCGATGACCCACGTCGGCAGCGTCACAGGATAATCGACACTGGTGACATTGGGGAAGGTGCCTCGTCCAGCCACGATGCGGTTTCCATCAGGCTGAAAGTAGGTATAGGCGGTGGTCCGGGAAACAGGTGTGCGGTGCGTCGGTGTGGTCATGGTCGGTATGGCCTCCTGCGCTGTGGGGATGTGGATGTGTATGGCAAGCATATCATCACCTGAATGACCAAATGTGTCCACCTGTCCCTTTATCGGCCTGCTGACTGGGAATCAAAAGGACGCAGATGAGTGCGTCCTCGGAGATGATGTCAGATCATAAAAAGAAATCAGATCGAGCGTCCGACCGGCATCCAGTAACCCTGTCCCGGTACAGTGACGATATACGTCGGGCGGCGTGGGTTCTCTTCCAGCTTCTGCCGCAGGCGCGAGATGTTGACTCTCAGCACCGAGTAATCGGCGTTGGAGCGATACTGGTCTCCCCACACAGCGCTGAGCAGTTCATCATGGGTGATAACCTTCCCGGCGCGGCGCATCAGCGTGATGAGGATGCCATATTCAATCGGCGTGAGGTGCATGGTCCGGCCTCGGATCATCGCCTGACGGCGTGGCACGTCGAGTTCAAGCCGTCGGACAATCAGCCGTGTTTCGGGCTTGGGTGTCCATTCCACACGGCGGAGCAGGGCACGCACACGGGCGACGAGTTCTTCTGGTGAGAAGGGTTTCGCCATGTAATCGTCGGCACCCGCTTCGAGCGCGGTCACGCGGTCGCCATCCTTACCGAAGCCGCTGAGCACGATAATTGGCAGGAAAGAGTGGGCGCGGATCGCACGCAGCACATCGAGACCGTGCATATCTGGCAGCTTGAGATCCAGCAGAATCAGGTCTGGTGTGGATTGGGCGATCGCATCAAGGGCCCCGTTTCCGGAATCAACACTGACTGGATGGTAACCTACATCGCGCAGTAGGGTGCGGATAACGTCGGCAGTGTTATCATCGTCCTCAATAACGAGAACTTGCAGTGCTTGATCCTGCACCATAACCATAATGAAATATCCTTACAACGTGATTGTAACAATGTCCTTATTTATACCACATCTTTAAGTGCCATCCACAAAGTCCTGCACGAAGAACGTAAAATTTTGGCCTTTCTAACCAACCGGGAGTGTGAACGGTCACGGTATGCGCTTTCGCACGCTTCTATAACGGTGCCAGCCGGGTCGATCCTTGCCTGATACGGCATCCACCGATTACACTGCTTCGCTGGAAGTAGTGCCAAAAAGGTCCCGACCGATGAGCGAGATCCACCGCATACCGCAGCCAGATCAGCCAGACCCATCAGACCAGCGAGGGCGTCCAGCCGTGCGCGTGGGGATTGTCACATATAACAGCCGCGATGATCTGCCGGGATGTTTTGCTGCGCTGCGCCAGCAGACTTACCCACAGTTTGAGATCACGGTATGGGATAACGCCTCATTGGATGGCTGTGCGGATTGGATGGCGGAATACGCACCGGACGCCGACGTCATCCGCAGTACGGAGAATGTTGGTTACGGGCGCGGGCATAATGCCATCGCCGAGCGCCATCCCGACGCATATTATCTGGCACTGAACCCCGATGCGCGGCTTGAACCGGATTACATCGCGGCGCTGGTCCATGCGTTAGAGCATGATTCGACCGTGGGATGGGCTACCGGTAAGCTGCTGCTTCCGCCAGATGACGATCAGCCCGAAGCCGCGCCTCGCCAGATCTACAGCGTCGGCCATGCCCTGCTGCGTGACGGCTATGCCTTTAACATCGGTCAGGGCCAGCCAGACGATGCGCGTTTTTCCAGTACACGTCAGATTTTCGGTGCGCCGGGGGCGGCTGTACTCGTCAGACCGCAGCTGATCGCCGATCTCGGTGTTCTGTTTGAGCCTCGCTTCTTCCTCTATAACGAAGATACCGATCTCGACTGGCGGGCGCAGCGGGCAGGCTGGAACTGCCTCTATGTACCGGAAGCCGTCGCGACGCATCGAGGCAGCCAGCCGCGTGAAGCGCTGCGAGTCGAGGCGGTCACCAATCGCAATTTAAGCATTATCCGCAATGCGTACTGGCGTGATCTGCTCGTCTATAATCTGCCCCGGATCGTGCTGCATACCCTGATCCGCTGTGTGGTGACACCGCGTTTAGGTCTGAAGATGGCTATCCGTCTGCTGCGGCTGGGGCCAGTGATGATCCGTCTGCGCCGCAAGCCGCGCCGCACCTATGCCGAGATGCAGGTGTGGTTCGATTGGGCAAGCCAGCAGCCGGGAAGTGAGTCCGGCAGGCTGCTGTCCCGCATTCGATCGCTGAGACACATGCTACAGCGCAGACGGTTTATGCCTGCGGATGCCGCGATGAACGCTGTCGATGCTGCCAACCCCGCGGAACCGCTTCCGCTGCCCTGACAAATAACGCCCCGACTGCGAGCCTTTATGAAAACAGAAACACTCTATAACCGCATCCGACCGCTGCTGTATCGCATGGGGGTGATCCATCTGGTGCATAAGGTGCTGACGCCAGACCTGCGGGCGACGATTGCCCGGCGCACCGGTCTGGGGGATTACATTTCGCCGCTGCCCCCGCGTGAGAAGTTCACCGGACCGGTGCAGGTCGATGGCATCAACTATATCGCCGACATGCGGGCCGACATCGGCGTCGGTGAGGCGACACGCAGCATTTATGCCGCACTGCTGGCCGCCGATTTGCCGGTAGATTATCAGGAAATCGTCA
>JAEZAF010000280.1 GCA_023430545.1 Chloroflexota bacterium | reverse complement strand
CGACCTGTTTTTCTCCCTTTCCCTCGGAGCGAACGACGGATGCTCTTCCCGTCGGTAGCGAGTGGGGGAAAGGGCGGGGATAGGGGGGCTTTTCCGCCGTGAGTCCCTTACCTTAATGCCTATGTGCTTCAGCGTGTCCGCATTTTAAGACCCCCACCTCGCCTTTACCTGTTAGAATACATTCCAACTTCCACCAGACAGCGAAAGCAGATCACGATGGCCAATGCCCCTCTGTTCGGTGCCAACATTGATCCCAGCACCAGTGACATCGACGAGCCTTTTCAGCGTGCCGAGCTTGCCGACACCCTCGGCCTCGACCTCATCACCATTCAGGATCACCCCTATCAGCGCCGTTTTCTGGATACGTGGACGCTGCTGACCTACATCGCCGCCCGCACACAGCGCGTCCATCTGGGGACCAACGTCGCCAGCCTGCCGCTGCGTCCCCCTGCCATGCTCGCCAAGATGGCCGCATCGCTCGATGTGCTGTCCGGCGGACGCATGGAGCTTGGCATCGGGGCCGGGGCATTCTGGCAGGCGATCGAAGCATGGGGCATCCCGCCGCACACGCCCAAACAGGCCTATGACGCCTTTGAGGACGCCGTGCACATCATCCGGGGTATGTGGGATAATCCCGGCAAGCCCTTCACCTACACCGGCAGGGTGCACCAGGTCAAAGGACTGCTGCACGGATCCGCCCCCGCCCATCCGATTCGCCTGTGGGTCGGCGGCAGCGGCCCGAAGATGCTGCGCCTCACCGGTCGCATGGCCGATGGCATTCTGCTGTCCAATTCCTACTTCCCGCCGGACAAACTGCCTGCCATGAACGAGAAAATCGACGCTGGCGCAGCCGAAGCCGGACGTTCACCCGACGACATCCGGCGCGGTTATAATCTGATGGGTATCATCGACCTGAATGGAAGTGGCAGCCGTCCCGCCGATCTCAATCCCGGGATGCTGTACGGCACAGCGCAGTACTGGACGGATGAGATGCTCCGCCTGTATCGCGATTATCGTCAGGATACGTTTCTCTTCTGGCCGATTGGGGAAAACGGCGTGCAGCAGTTAGAGGTTTTCGCAAACGAGATCGCACCCGCTGTCCGTCACGCGGTCTCCGCTGCGGGGTAGACACAGGAACAGGTCTGTCATCTTCATCCTGCACGCGGGAATACTGGGGACGGATGCTTCCGGCCTATCAGATCGATTTAGTACCGAATCGCCATCCTAGGTGTATTTAAATAAAGTTCTAGCCCGGTTTAAAGGAGACAGGATTGAACGCACTAATCCCCGTTGAACGTCCCGAAGACATCCCAGTGAACTACCGCGATACACCGATTGCCCGTCTGCTGCAATATCACAACCTGCACTTCCCGTTTCAGACCTATACACAGGCGGAGATGCTGGTCGGGATGTGTATGGATCATCGCAAGCATCTGCACATCCCGGATAATTTCTCTTACATTATCCGTTCTGGCGGGGCCAATCTCCGCTACAGCGAGTTCAAGGTGTCGTATGCCCTCAGCATCGGCGGCGTGAAAGCCATCGCCCTGATCGGCCATAACAACTGCGGCATGGTCAATCTGATCGCCCGCAAGGAATTATTTATTGAGAATCTGGTGGCAAACGCCGGTGTGACCTACGAGCACGCCGAGGAACAGTTCGTCAGTTTCGCGCCCATGTTCGAGATCGGCAACGAGATCCACTTCATCCTCACCGAGACGCAGCGCCTGCGCCACAAATACCCGAAGATCCTGATCGCGCCCATGCACTACCGCGTCGAAGACAATCGCCTCTATCTCATCGACGAAGAAGACTAGCGCGGATCTGAATCATCAGAGAACCACGCTGAGTTCTCATCAAAACGTGGACAGCCATAGACAGGCATGTTGAGGTATACAGAGGGTAAGGGGCCGGATTCTCCCGGCCCTGTATACAGCAATTTCATCGGGGAAAGAGGCTTTTCCGCCTAAAACTCGAACACATCGAAGTCATTGCACAGATGCACCGGCCCGCTGTACGCCGACTGTGCTTCCGGTACCAGCACCGCCGGATCGTGATTCCATACCTGATAGTGGATCAGATACAGTGACTTGGCATTGACCTTCGCCGCAATTTCACCAGCCTGACGCGCAGTGCTGTGTCCGGGGGGCGGACCTGCCGCCTCGTGAATCAGCAGATCAGCCTCATGTGCCAGTTCCAGCAGCGTCGGCGTCGGTTCTGTATCGCAGCTATAGGCCAGCACCTTACCGGTCAGCTTATTCTCAATCCGCAGGCCGATTGTCGGCACGAAATGCTTTACCGGCCATGCCGTGATACGGAAATCGTCGTTCTCCATGACGGGAGCGCGTCCGCGTTCACTCACGCGATGAAACGCCACCGGGAAGAAGTCCGGCCAGTCGCGCCAGCCGTACCCGGCCATCATATCCTCGGTCCGGTTGACACATGGATGCAGCCCGTAGATGCGCATCGGTGTGCGACGTCCCAGCAGCCACATATGCATCATCATGTTGGGGATACCCGCCACGTGATCCGGGTGGAAGTGCGTCAGGATCACATCCTGAAGCGCATCATCCGGGATTCCAAGTTCCTTGATCTTACCCAGCGGATTCGAACCAGCGTCGATCAGAATCGGTTCCCCCCGCGCACCGATCAGCAGCAGGTGAGTGTAATCGTGATGGGCATCATTGACAGCGGCTGCGCAGCCGAGCACGACGACTTTTGCCATAATTCGGGTCAATCCTGATCGTAAAAGCGGGTAATGCCGGAGAGGGAATTCACGGCAGGTACGGGTTCAACCTCGGTCCCTCATACCTGCCATCCGATCCCCAGACCATCCCATAAAATACAGTTTGCAGGAAGCGCCTCACGGCCCCCACCGTTAACGGCTAAGAAGGCACAGCCATTCTTTCTGGGAAATATGCTGGCAGTCAGCTCCCCTCTCCATAATGGAGAGGGGTTGGGGGTGAGGTGTTCTTTAGGTCGGTAAGTTAGTTCGGGATCACCAGCGTCTGACCGGCATAAATCCAGTTGACGTTATAAATCCCGTTGACCGCGGCCAGCGTCTGCAGATCGACCTTGTAGGTAGCCGCAATCGCGCCCAGGGTTTCACCGAACTTGATCACATGCGTGCGCCCACTCGGAGAACCTGTCGTCGGCTTGCTGGTACCGAGGTTGGTCGTCGTATACGGCGTGGCAACAGATCCGTCGGTCGGGTTCACGCTGCGCACCGGCACAGTCGAACTGACATACGAGGTTCGCACCCAGCCGAGTGCGCCACCGCTCAGGCGAATCTGTGCCCATACGGTATCGAAACTGCGGCCTACCAGCTCAGCCGTCGAGTTGATCGGCAGCGTGGCAATCACGGCGGACTGGTCACTCGGCCCACTGTGGATACTCGCCGCCAGAATACCGGTGATTGTCGCAATCGGGACACCCGGAGCCGCCGCTGGAAGTGTATTGTTGATTGGAAGCTGGCCGATGCGATAGCCGGTCACGATATAGTTGACGTTCACCCAGCCCTGAAGCCCTGCGTTATCCGAGATGAACACCCAGTTGTAGGCTTCATTGCGGCCAAGCAGGTTGACGCCGTAGCCCTTCGGCAGCGTGGCAATCGCGCCGTATTCCAGCCCAGGGCCGGAGCGCACGTTGAGATACGCTGTGTTAATCACCGCCGTCGGTGAAGGCTGTGTCTGTTCCGCCGGACGCGCCATCGCAGGGACAGCGGTCAGCAGCATTGCGAGTGCAAGGGTCACCGCGATCACAACGCGGCGGAGATGGGTCATAGATTGCATGGAAAATCGCCTCCCTGATGGTCTGTCAAAATCATGTGTAGTGGTGTAGGGACAGGGCCTGCCCTGTCCGCCTGCCAGAATGATTACTGATTATTGTATCCGAACTCTGTTTCTGCGCTACAAACCTTGCCTGTTAATTCGGTAGGGTTTGGGTCAGCAAGCGGATATTTTTACGTTCTCCTGTTTTTTGCTCGGCCATTTTACGTGTGACACACTTACGCAGCGTATCCGCCTTTTCCACAGGATTTAGAACAATCCCCTGAATTTCCAGACACACCAGCCCGACCAATATCTTCATTCAGCAGCCTGATTTGTACCCTATACTACATATTAGTAAGACATCTTTTACCTTCAGCCCTTATCTGGCAATACCAGTCAGTCATTCAGGCCACTTTTTCTTACGCGATCTTCCGAACAGGGTTTTAATGTCCAGTATTGATGCACAGATCGCCTTTATCGTCGCTTCGAGTAATAAAGGCCATCGCTCCGAAGTGTACAGCATCGCAAAACAGCTTTGCGAACAGCACCCGGACAATCCCGATGTCTGGTGGGCAGCAGCACAGGTCTTTTCCGAACCTGAAAGACAAAAGCGAGCCCTGATGCGTGCCCTGTCGCTGGACCCAAATCACCAGCGGGCACAGAATCAGATGCAGCGCCTCCAGCAGACACAGCCCACGCCGCAATCGCCGCAGGGGCAGCAATCGCCACAGGCACAACCGCTTCTCACAGCAGACGGCGAGTTAGCCTTACCCGTTCATGTGGATCGGCCCCTGCATACCCGTCACCGTCTGATCACCGGATTAACCGTCGCAGCCCTGCTCATCATGTCGGCGGTTCTGATTGTCACCATGACGGTCATTCAGCATCAGGCTGGGCGATCCGACACCGCGACCGAAGTCCCCTCACTGGTCACTATTCCAAGACAGTTTGCCGAGCACAGTCCATTTGACTATGAGCTTGACTGGTCGCAGTCCATTGCCGCCGACTCATCATGCGACAATCGCCGGTTCGTTCTGAATATTGGCGGTGGTCATCCGCTGAAGATCCATCTCACCTCACCGGATGGCAGGACCGACCGCCGCTTCGATTTCGGCGCAGACCAGCGCCAGATGGTCATCGATGTAAATGAAGAATCGGATACGAGATTTCACCTCTGGTTCTACAACCAGCGTGATGTGGCGGTGCTGGGCTTCAACAATATCCGCCTAGGCGACTCGCTCATGAGATCATGCACCGTCACCGCCAACCTCACACCAAATGGAGCACCCGTTGAATAACAGTGAAGCAGAAGCAGCCATCCAACAGGCGGTTGCACTCATTCAGGTCGGGAATATGGCGGACGCACGGCAGATTCTCCGCCCGTTGTGTGAGGCGAATAACGCCGACGCGTGGTACTGGGCGGCACAGACCACCCGTAATCCCGAACAGCAGCGCTATGCCCTGAAGCGCGCGCTTCAGATCGACCCTCAGCATGAGGCCGCTGCCCGTCAGTCGGTGGGGCTGCCCGGCGAAACAGACACTCATAAAAAAAGCGGCTTGACCAGCAAACCGGCATCTGCAACAGCACCTGCCCCTGCCGAAGCCATCCAGCACACACCACGGACAAAAAAGTCAGCCAAGAAGAGCTCTCAGGCCAGCCGCCGCGTCACAACCCTGCGCATGATCATCATCGTACTATCGCTGCTCGTCGCCGGTCTGAGCGGACTGCTCATCTTCCAGCGGATGACCTACACCGTCCTACCACCAGCACTAGGGCCTTACTATGTGCGTTCATCGACACCATACATAGAGACAGCCCCTGAAATTTATGACAGGGACAAACCTTACCGCTGCAAGTCCTATCTGGTGACGGGTAGGATCATCGACGATAGTCGTCTCACAGTGCGTGTCTGGTTAAATGACTTTGACGATACGACAATCAGCGATACCGGAGGCACTTTTCACATTGAAATCCCGTCGAACAGTGTCACTCCCCATCATCTTGAAAGATCGGACCCAGTCTATCAGGCATGGGAGTGGCATCTGCGCATTCGACTTTACGATGCAGATGGCAGGTCTCAATCCGGGATCAGCAACGTCCGTTTCGCCGGAAGCTGTGCCGTCTATGTCGAATACTGGCGTGAAACCGCCAGCGGCCTGAAGTTCGGCAGCCCAGACGAACGCCCGCCAACGTGGAGAGGTTCTCTCTCCATCGCCTATTCAGAACTCACCACCACACCACTGCTGATCTGTGACTTCGTCGGGTTCACCGGCACGGCTTACGACGATTACGGCCCGATATCCGATTTCTGGGTGCAGTTCAGGCTGGAAGACAGTGATCCGCCCAGATCGCTTGTCACAACCACCAACTTACTGGACGGACCAATGGGTAAAGGCTGGTGGTATATCAGCGCCGAACCGCATCAGAAATATGACTTATGGGTCAGCAACCCCTCAAACCTGATCGCAGGCTCAGAAGACATGGTGATGCCAGCACCGCAGGGCTGCGACAAAAACCTGATTCTGGTGTCGATTATGCCCGCAGACCGCCGGACCGAATCCTCACTGCCACCGTTACCTGACTGGTTTGACCCTGCCTGATGACATCATCAGCGGTGGGTGATATGCGGTCCTGACACGTCACCCACCCAATACCCACAGCACCACCTGCGGCGTGACAAACGCCTCCAGCACCGCCGCCAGAATCAGCCCCGGGATCACCAGCCCGACTGCGACCTTGATCGTATCACCGAGCGTGCGCGTCCACGCCTGCCCCACGGTGAGTCCATCCGGCGGACGCGTCACCACCGCACCCAGTTTGAACGCCGCAGCCGCTGCCAGTGCGATCACCGGGATCTCGACGATCCCGTGCGGCAGCAGTGACGCCGCCACCAGATCCAGCCCCTGTCCGGCAATGATCACCTGACTGACGATGTAGCCGAGGATCACATACACCGCCGGGGTCAGCACCAGCGCCCCGACACCGAAGCTGAACATCGCCAGAATCAGCGCCGCCAGCAGCACACGCCCGTTCTGCCAGACGATGAACATAAACGCCCATCCCCGCGCCGATGGTGTGACAAAGCCGCGCAGCGTCTCCGCCGTCTGCCCGGAGGTTTGCAGTCCTTCGGTCAGCGGCAGCCGGAATTCCGGCATCTGCCCGACGACCACCCCGCCGATGAACGCCGCCACGAATACCCCGACCGTGATCCACAGCGCCAGCCGCATCCGCCGCAGGCTCAGCGCCAGCCCGCGACGATACCACTCGCCGAGATTCCGCGCCGGATTCCCAGCCTCATCCACAGCGCGGACATGCCGCCACAGCGTATTGAAAAACCCGCGCAGGTTCAGCTTGTCCAGTGACCGGCCAAGCAGTTCTTCACGGTTGAAGATACTGTTCCCCAGTCGCAGCAGCAGCAGCACGACCAGCACCATCCCGGCGATGATCGCCCACAGCGCTCCGATCCCACCCGGAGAGTCCGCATCCGGCGCGAGGAACATGATCACGCTCTCGCCCTGAATCAGCAGCGCCATCGGGATGATAATGAAGCTCGCCAGCAGATTCGCGGCCCGTGTGCTGGTCGTCTGACTGCTGACCACCACCGCCCCGGTGACCATCACCAGCGCCTGTACCGTCGTCAGCACGATAATCTGGAAGATCAGCATCGGCTGTGGCCGCCACTGGAGTTCACCGCCTAATAAACTCAGCAGATAGACCGCCATCCCGCCATAGCTCGACACCAGCGGCGGGATCATCGCGGCCAGCGTCTTGCCGATATACAGTTCGGTATTCGTCAGCGGCGTCGAGAGCAGCGGCTCCAGACTGCGCCGTTCCTTCTCGCCGACAAACGTCTCCAGCGCGATCACCAGCGAGATCGAGATCGGGAAGAAGCCCACCACCATCAGCAGAAACGGGATCGTCCGTTCACCGATGATCTCTGCCCCATAGCCCGTGACAAAATCGGCGAACTGCCCCGCCAGAAACTGTGCCAGCGCCGGGAACATAAACGTCAGGATGAAAATCGGCGCGAGAATCCGCCAGTCGCGAAAGCTGTCCCGCACTTCCCGTCGTGTGATCATCAGCGCGTTCGACAGCGTCATGCCCAGACTGTGTTCCCGCTGCGGCCTGTCGGATCTGCCGCTGTTACTTTCGAGTGATCGTATCGCATCCATCGGCTTAACCCTTAACCCTCACCCTGTGCAGACGAACCGTTTGCGCCATCACCCACCGCCTCATCGTCCTTGACGACCTGCAGATAAATCTCTTCCAGCGTCCGTGTGACTGGCGCGACCGTCACTACCTCAATCCCCTGACCGAGCAGTTTGCGCAGCAGCATTGGATTGGTGCGGTTCGGGTCCGGTGTCGAATACCGCAGCCAGTTCATGCCGCTGTCCATTACCGTGACGATGCCGCTCAGTTCCTTCGCCAGCCCGTTGATTTCGCCATTCACGCGCAGTTCCAGCAGCGGCTCACCGACGAACTGCTCGGCCAGTTCCGCAAATGTCCCCTGCGCGATGATCTGGCCGCGCCGGATGATCGCGATTTTATCGGCCAGCATCTGCGCTTCCATCAGATTGTGCGTCGTAATCAGGAAGGTGCGCTCGTCCCGCTGAAGTTCGACAATCGCATCGCGCACCTGTTTGGCACTCAGCGGGTCCATTGCGGAGGTCGGCTCGTCCAGCAGCAGCACCGGCGGATTGTGCAGCATCGCCCGTACCAGCGCGAGCTTCTGCTTCATCCCCTTGGAGTAATCGCCCAACCGTTTGTCGAGCGCGAAGGTCAGCCCAAAGCGCTCCATCAGTTGCAGAGACCGCTGACGGCGTGTCGCTTTGTCCAGGTGATAGACCTGCCCGAAGAAGTCGAGATACTCTTCGGCTTTCATGCGTTCGTACAGGCCGTGCTGTTCCGTCAGCACCCCGACATGCGCCCGTACCTGCGCAGGCTGCTGGATGACATCATATCCCGCCACCCGCGCCGTGCCAGAGGTCGGGGCCAGAATCGATGTCAGCATCCGGACGGTTGTCGTCTTGCCTGCGCCGTTCGGACCCAGCACGGCCAGCACACTTCCGGCGGGCACATCCAGCGAGATGCCATCGACCGCCCGAAAGCCATCGAAGACCTTGCAAAGCTGTTCAGCTTGAATCATGGGAATCGTAATCTCTCGGAGAACCGCTTGTTGTCACCACTGTGATTATTCCACAGTTTTCGGGGATACGGCGTTAAAGCCTGTAAAAATCGCTGCTCAACAGGAGATTGATAGAGGAGAACTGTCAGCTTTCACACAGGATCTGTCATAGATTATCCATGTAGGGACACGGCATGCCTGTCCCTACCGCGCACCTTGAACCCGCACGCCGACATCCCCTCTCTACTGCTGAAGGCGGTGGGGAGGGTGGCACGCGGCGTGTGTCACCCCCGTGACGGGTGGGATTACCCTCACACCCGCAGCACACCTCGAAACGCCCGTGAACTGTAGAAAGACTCGGCACTGTTGTGATACACGAAAACTGTGTTATAGCGGCGGTCCACAAACAGCGCCCCGCCCAGTTTGCGAATCTCATCCGGCGTCTTGATCCAGCTCGACGTTTTCAGATCGAACTCACCGAGTTTCTGAAGTTCCCGATACTCTGCTTCTGTCAGAAGCTCGATGCCCATGTCTTCCGCGATTTCCACCGCGTTCCCGGACGGATGGACATTCTTCTTTTCCCGTATCGCCTGCCCTTTAGCGTCGTAGCAGATATTCTTGCGGCCTTCAGGCGTTTCCGGCGAGCAATCATAAAACAGGTACTCGCCCGTCTTTTTATCTTTCCTAACCACATCCGGTTCGCCGCCGGTGCGTTCCATCTCATGCAGTGACCACAGCTTGTCGGCATTCGCTTCCAGCCTGGCCTGGACGTCTGCCCACTTAAGCCCCTTATGGCGGCTCATGTGCTCCTCGAAACGAGTCTTCAGGGTGTCGAGAAATTTTTCACGCTGTTCTGCTGACAGTTCATTCTTGGATGCCATCACAGTTCCTCTCAATCATTGCAGCGTAAGCGAGGATTCCCATCATACCGCCGTTTTTCCGCGCTTTAAACCGCTGCGACGACGAGCAGCCGTATCACTCATCCCCAGCAAATGCGGAGACCATCGTAATCAGCAGATCCTCATGACGGGTTGTATAGCCATAAAACAGCTTGGCCCCGTTCGATGTGTGCCAGACAATGACACCATCCGGCGTCACATCCCGCAGCTTCTCGAACGCCGCTTCATGATCCCGTTGATGACCAAAGACATAGACACTGGCAAACGCGCCATCTGCATAAAAGCCAACACCGGCCCACGCATCAATCGCTTCAGGTGCCACCATCGGCGGGACTTCCCACAGACGCACGCCCACCCGTTCCGGACCCAGCAGCACACGGGTGCGATGAAGCTGCTCATCAACCCAGGTGCGAAAGTCTGCATCCTCTGAAGCCAGCACCGGATGGAGTCGCACCGCAGCATTCGACAGCACACTACATCCAGCGCAAAACAGGACCATCAGGATAATAACGACGCGATACATTCCTTCTCCCTACCCGGCTGATACGATCAGGTTTTCCAATCATGACGTGCAGCAGACAGCAGGGGTTCCATGTACTCCGATAAAGGTTTCCTCACAAGCCATTTGAAGATTCAGAAAACGGTTCTGAATCTTCACCGGATAATGCCTGACTTACTTGCATGTCATTCTCTCTGCAAACACACAAATGCACGCGCCGGATTCTTCCGACCACCCGACAATCACCAATATCCAAATGGTCTTTCAGCGATCTTTAAGTCCCCTCCTCGTCAACGGAGAGGGGTGGGGTTTTAAAAAATACATAGCCAGCCTGCGAGGTAAAAACCCCCACAGATGCAGGGTTGAGTCCGCGCCCTTCTGCAATACACTTTTCCAGCGTTTACAATAGCATCCTGTTTCTAGCCACATTGCCCAAAGGAGATTCACCACACGCCGCGCTGTCGGATTTTCTCAGAAGCCGCAATTATGCTAGGATGCAGTACACATTTTCCAAATCATCTGCTCTTTCTACTCACCCGGAGGACTCTGCCTTGGACTGGATCACCAACCCTGATTTATGGCTCGGTTTCATCACCCTGACTGTGATGGAAATCGTGCTCGGTATCGACAATATCGTCTTCATTTCGATCATCGCGGGCAAACTCCCCGTAGACCAGCAGGCTCGCGCCCGTCAGATCGGCCTCGGCCTTGCGCTGGTCATGCGCATCGGTCTGCTGTTCACTGTCTCGGCCATCGCGCAGCTCACCGAACCGCTTTTCACCATCGCTGGTTTCTCACTCTCTGGCCGCGACCTCATTCTGCTGGGCGGTGGTGTCTTCCTGATCTACAAGGCCACCCGTGAAATCCATCACCGGCTGGAAGGCGAATCCGGCCATGCCGTCGCCACCGTTGCACCGTCGTTCTCATCAGTGATCTTTCAGATCCTGCTGCTCGACATGGTCTTCTCGCTGGACTCCGTTATCACCGCCATCGGTATGGTGGACGAAATCGGCGTGATGATCGCTGCCGTCATCGTAGCGGTCGGTATCATGCTGCTCTCCGCCGGACGCATCAGCGACTTCGTGAACCAGCACCCCACCGTCAAGATGCTGGCCCTCAGCTTCCTGCTGCTGATCGGCTTCACGCTGGTGGTCGAAGGGCTGCACCAGCACGTGCCGAAGGGTTACATTTACTTCGCCATCGCCTTCTCGATCTTCGTCGAATACCTGAACCTGCGCTCTTCCAAAAAAGTCAAGGAAGCCCCCGTTCAGCTTCACCAGCCCTACACCGATCAGGGTAAGCTCTCTGTCCCGACAGTTGGCGAGACAAAATAAACATCAATCCCCACGCATCAACCCGAAGGCCATGTGATACACGCATGGCCTTCGTGCTTTTAGCATCCGCTTGAACCCCGTTTTCAACACACCTCTAACCACATTCGAACCAACAGATCACGAACATCTGTGCTACACTATAATGTCATCCACTTGCACCTTAACAACGATTTCCGGTGCCAGCACCCGCACCTGATCCCAATGCAGTAATTGCAGCACGCTACTGCTGCAGCCATTTTATTTTGTGCGGCAGCAACTTGTTGCTACAAGCAGTAGCAGCAACAAACGGCCAGGTAATCAACCTCCGACTGGTTACTGCCGGGTTTTGATAATCAAAATCGGCCACCGGTTGTACGGGAGGGCCTGGCTTGCATTACCAAATATGAACGTCAATGTTCATCAGGGGCCGGATTCTTCCGCCCCATGTCCATCTACTGCCGTCCGACACGTAACCCTGACCGATCACACTTGTTGCAGCAGCACAAAAAAAATGTGCTGCTGCCGCCGCTGCTGCTGCTGCAACCGCCGACCAGAGAATCACCTGCAAATCACACGCGGTTATGAAGCAGATGAGGAGTCCCATCGTTTTCCCGGAATTCGAGTAAAATCAACATCGATCAATCTGCACTCTGGAGTCCCGCAGCCTATGCCAGTACCCGAACATATCCGTCAGCTCCGTCAGAAGGTCGGCCACGACCTGCTGATGATGCCTGCCGTCGCCGCGATCATCTTCAATGAGGCGAATGAAGTCCTGCTTCAGCTTCGCACCGATAATCAGCTCTGGGCGCTTCCCGGTGGAGCCATCGAACCCGGCGAAGAACCGGCCGACGCCCTTGTCCGCGAAGTGTGGGAAGAGACCGGCCTGCGCGTGCTTCCCCTGCGCATCAGCGGTGTTTACGGCGGGGAAAACGGCCTCGTCACCTATCCCAATCAGGATCAGGTCGCCATCATCGCCATTACCTTCGTCTGCCGGGTGATGGATGGGGAACTGAAAAC
>JAEZAF010000208.1 GCA_023430545.1 Chloroflexota bacterium | reverse complement strand
CATGTAGGGACAGGGCCATATTGCTTGCAATGGCGCCCTGTCCGCCCATCGCTCCGAGGGAAGGGGAAACAACCTACTCATACACAAAAAAGTCCTTCCCTCGGAAAGCAAATCGAAGATTTGCCGACTGGGGGAAGGGAAAGCGGAATTTATTCCGCAGGGATGGGGGGGCTTTTTTCGCCTCAAATCTCTAAAGTTGCAGTATATGGGGCCATATTCCTCCCACCCATTGGATCATTCCCACAAAACGCGGTCCACTTCGTTTGAAAATTCGAACCGCACAATGCGAACATTCGTGCTACACTATAAGTTTCCTGTACCTTAACATCACCTGCCATGACCCTGCGAAATCCCGGAAATGTAGGGGCGGCACTCGATGCCGCCCGTTTGTCCGGTAGTTGCAGCAAATTGCAGCCAGATCGTGCAGCAAATTTTCAGATTTGAGGGGAAAATCCTTGTTGCCGCACAAAATTTTTGTGCGGCAGCAGCAGCAGCAGCAACAAGCTGCTACAGGCAGCGGCAGCCACTACGAGGCCCGTTTCCAGACGTTATCGATCAGGCGGAACAGGACTCGGCCCTCAGTCTGGGTGCCGTCCACACCAGTGTAGCGTACCACCGCTTCGAGCTGAGGTGTGCCTTCACTGCCAGTGCCGGAGATGACCTCGACCACCGTGGGTTCGGGCTGCTGGGCATTGGGATCAAAGCGCAGATAGCGATCCCGTGCGATACCTTCGGCGACCGGCGCATAGAGTGACAGGAACTCGGCTTCGCTCAGCGAGGTATTCTCCAGCCGCAGCCGCCAGGTGAGGAAATCGCGCCAGTCCAGACGCGCTTCACCTAATGTCCGCCCATCGGCGGTCAGGGCCGGGACCTGTGCCAGCGCCGCCATCGTGCCATCCGGCTGCGCGACCCTTAACAGATCGCCAACCGCGCTGCTGCCGTATTCGCGTGCGAGGCTGTCGATCAGATAGTCGTCGGTGCTCATCCCGATAAAGCGCCCTAACAGCCATGTGAGCACGGACTGACGCATCCATGCGGTGTCAGCGGGCGGCAGGGACGGCGTGCTGACCGAACTGGAACGTTCGACCAGACGTTCCGCGATCAGGCTGGCGAGGACGTTCTTCACCTCTCCGCTGAAGGGCAGGTCATGGCGGGCACGTTCGACAAACGGCGATACCACGCGGATCACCCACGGATTTTCCGGGTGCCAGTGCGGTTCACCGAGGCTCTCATCCGGCAGGATTTCCACCGTGACATGGGGGAAGTCTCCGCATTGCAGAATCGGGCCGCAGACACCGCTGATCCAGCCTTCGACATCGACACCGAGTTCGCGGGCAAACGGTTCGTCCAGCCCACGATAGCGCACGGTCACGGTGCTGCCGTTGTACTGCTGGGCCTGTCCCCAGAAGGTGTAGTCCGGCGGAACATGACGCCAGCCATCTTCATAACGCCAGTAAAACCACGTACGAACATAGGGCACACCGCCGTCGATCTCTTCGACCAGCACGCGCCCACGCGAACCGTCGATCTCGACATCGCGGACCGTGCCTGTGAGGTCAATATCGGTTTCGATCTTGGCGGTCTGAATCTCATCGAAGAAAGCCCGCTGCTGAACGTCGGTCCAGTTCGGGTCGGCGCTGCGCTGCACCTGCGAAAAGGCGTTCCAGTCTCCAATGCGCAGCGCTGTGACTTCCGACTCGACGGTATCACGCAGGAACTGCTCGATGCGCCGTTCGCCTTCATTCAACCGCCAGACCAGCAGCGCACCGACGCCGAGGACAATCCCCAGCACCAGCAGAAAGGTGATCAGGAAGCGGACCTGTACCCGTCGGCGAGAGCGAACGACATTCGGATCTTCCGTGGCGGTATGTGCCCCGGCCTGCTCCGATTCAATTTCCCAGTCCAGTTTAATACCCATTACGCTTTAACCTGTTGAATTGACCTGTCTTACGTTTACGGCTGCTCCGCAGGCTCACGGTGACGATCGCGGTGCCACAGGGACGGATCGACGCCTGCATTGTACAGCTTGCTCTCAAGATCGTATTCCACATCGCGCATACTGAGGTCGATGTACGGGAAGCCGAGCCATGCCGTCATGAGGCCGAAGGTGATGCCGGTCAGCACGCGGAAGAACGGCAGCGTCTCACGCGGTTCCCACCAGTTAAACGGGGGATAGCTGACCAACTGGCTCACACCGTCGATGCCAATCGGCAGCACGCCGAGGAAGACGAACAGCCACAGCGGAAGCGGACGCAGGCGACGGCGGACAGGCGGCTGGCTGTAAATCAGCAGAAAGACGAACATCGAGGTGTAGATCGCCATGTCACGTTCGCAGAGTGTCATCTTGTAGCCCATCTGCTCGTTGCCGACATAGGCGCTGGTGGCAAGCTGAAAACGGACGAAGTTCTGGTCTTCTGCGGGTGTATCCGGCGTGACATTGTCCGGCACGCTGATGCCGTAGAACGCAGGCAGTGCGTTGACGTTAAACGGCGGTGTCGGAAGGTCTCCCTGTCGCATCTGCCTCGGGATCAGCGACTGGCCGACATAGGCTTCATAGGGTTTCACACCAATCAGATCGGCGACCGGGGCCAGCGGATACACGGCCTGCTCTCCGTACAGGTGAAAGGTACGGAACCCAAACTGATGGCAGAACGGTCGGTAAACGGTGTAAATCACCTGTGCCGGTCCCTGCAGGCCGAGTTTCATCAGCGTGGGGGCGATCCACGGCAGCGAGATATAAACCGCGAGGATGACCAGCACAATTCGCATCCAGTTGCGGGTGATCCGCAGCAGGAACAGGGTCAGTCCCAGACCGGTGGAGCGCGTCGGGCGTGGTTCGCGCTGAGGTGATGCCGCCATTGATTGTTTCCCTTCAGAGTTGCCAGAGCTGCGTCTATTATGGCGCGTTTGTCGGCTTCACGAAAAGGTGCGAATTGAATACGCAGGGAAAACGTCGTGTAGGGGCAGCGGGAATCAGATCGGGGTGGGGTTTTATGGGGCGGGATTCTTCCCGCCCTGTATTGCTGGTCGGGGATGGCTATTCCAGTGCCAGCGCGGACTGCGCCGCCTGACGGAAGGCGTTCATGGCGATGCGGTATGACCCCGAACCGAAGCTGATGCGGGCGACACCGAGGGCTGCCATCTCTTTCAGTGACGGCGCGTTGGGCCGCACCAGGATATTGACCGGCAGTGAGACCTGATCGCACAGGATGCGGATCTTCTCGGCATCCACCAGACCTGGCGCAAAGAACCCGCTGGCACCGGCCCCGGCATAGGCCGCCGCACGGATGATGGCCTCTTCCAGATGGGCATCGCTGTGGGTATCCGGACTATGATTGAGGAAGATGTCCGTCCGGGCATTGATGAAGAATGGGACACCAGCTTTATTGGCGGCCTCGCGGATCGCCTCGATCCGGGCGACCTGCTCGTCTACCGGATACAGCGAGTCGCCACCGATGATCTGATCCTCGAAGTTGATGCCAATCGCACCCGCTTCGATCACCTTCGAGACCGCCGCCCGTACATCTGCCGGAGAGCGCCCATACCCGCCTTCGAAGTCCAGCGATACTGGCAGATCGACACTCGCGATCACACGCTGAAGGTTGGCAATCACCAGATCAAGCGGGATCTTTTCGCCGTCCTCATAGCCGTTTGCAACGGCGACGGCCCAGCTTCCGGTCGCGATGGCCTTCGCACCAGCCTCGGCCATGATCTTCGCCGTACCCGCATCCCATACATTGAAAATAATCAGCGGATTGCCTTTGACATGCAGTGCTGTAAAGGTCTGTGCGTGTTCGGTCTGTGAAGCCATTTTTCACCCCTCTGTTAATCGTCAATGAACTGTTGTGAACTCTATTCACCTTTGAGTATGGCACACTTGTCGGATGATTGGCTACCGGGCAGAAGGTCCATTGAGAGATATCAGGCATCGCTGTCGGTCAGGAAGCGCGACCGATAGCGCTCGACGGCCAGCAGCACCGTCAGCGCGATCAGTGTCGAGAAGATCATGGCGAACTGGTTGAAGTAATAGGCCAGTACATTGACCACCGTCAGCTCGACCATCAGCGCCAGCCGCCCGATGCGAATCCCGATGACATCACGCCGCGCTACCAGCAGCAGTGCCGCCATCACATAGAAGATATCCATCATGCCGGTCATCACCAGATGAATCAGCAGCCACTGGATGCTGGCCCGATTCTGGAAGAAGGACTCGTTCAGAACGCTGACCAGAAACTGCTCACGAACCTGTGCGTTGGTCCCGACCGAAATCAGCAGCCAGATCACGGCCAGACTGGTAAAGCTGATGGCGGCAAAGGCAGCGACCAGCAGATTACGCGTCAGCCCCCGTGATAGATAGCGCTTTTCGAACTGACGCACCTGCGCTTCAATGCGTTGAATGAGATTCGGCTCTGGCGGTTTCACCGTCGGGATGGTCTGCACCATTGCCAGCAGACTCTCCGCCATCTGTTTCTGCTCTGGCTGCTCTGGCTGCTCAATCACCCGGACGAGGACGGTCTCGACCTGCACCCGCTCGTTGACGTCAAAATCACGATCCACCACGTCCTTGAGCTGATCGAGCACCCAATAGAGATCGGCCCGGGCATCATGTGGGCGAAGGCGTCGAAGCTGAAGGTAGATCAGCACGGTCAGCAGGAAGAAGCCATAGATAATCGGCGCGGCAAAGGGGAAGAAGTAGTCGTTGCTCTGGGTGATGAACTTGCCGACTTCGTCGATGAAGAGGCCAACACCTGCCCCGCCGGTGATGGCCCCCAGTGAATAGCTCCAGCGATTGCCGAAGGTCAGGAAAATTCCTACCGCGACAAACAGCAGCAGTCCGCCCCACAGGACATGGGCAATGTGCAGGGTGCTGTTACCGATCTGGGGATAGCCTGCTGCTTCGAGATAGAGGCGCGTCCCCACGACACTGACACCAAAGCTCACGAGCCGATTGCACTCACACCTGGGTGCGTTGTGGTGGAGGCAAACTGATATTCTTTGGTATCCTCCCAGCGGGTTTTACCGTCGTAGCGCACGTTACCTTTATAGACACCGCGCCATTTACCGCGACCGAAGTGATAGGTGTAACGTTCGCGGATGCCACGCCAGCTGACACCGGGAAAGGCACGCAGTAGTTCGACCTGACTGGCATGATTCTCGACCATATGGCGTAGTCGCTCTAACTCATCCTGTGACCACGCGAAATGCAGACGACGAGTCTTGATACATTCGGTTGTCTGTGTCCCATCGCGCCAGCAAACGGTGATCCGACGTACTAACATATCCACTTTCGACACCAGCACGCGCACGGCAAAGGCATCAAACAACTCGCGGCGATGCTCACCCGATACCTCGCTCCAGCGGGTGATCACCGTTTCCAGCACTGGCAGCGCCTCAACCAGCAGCCGCTGATGTCCCGGATCGGATTGCAGTCGCTTGAGTTCAGCCCGAAGCTGCGCAATCTCCTGCTGGCTGGTGATGTACTGCTCCTCAAGCTGTTTGACCAGTTCGGGATAGGCGAGTGACTTAAGATTCTCCACAATGGAGTGTTGTGCATTCTCTGCCGCGCGAATGGCATGTTCAATCCGCCGTACATTCACGTGACGGCTGCCTTTTGCGTCCGCTACTGCTTTCGCCCAGACAGCCTCGTCAATCGTCGTTGCCTGCAGTCGCTCCAACAGAATTCGGTCAATTACATCATCAACCAGCGAAGCAGTGATTTCCCACTGCTTTTTCATCTCTCCGTTATAGAGCGCATAGGCGTACACCTGCCGACCTAAATCCCAATGACACAGCATCCGGCGAAGCGGCATATCAGGTATATCCGACGAAAAGACCGCGCCGGTGTAGATTGGAGGTGGGACGGGACGGTTGGCTTTATCATGCCGTGTCCAGGGGCGCTGCGGTGTGTATTCGAGATTTGGCTCACCGTTGAAATCGACCGGTGAGAGCCGATTGTAGGCATACATGAACAGGTCAAGCGGCACAATCGCCTCATGGTTGTACCGTTCGACGATGACACCACGATGAACCCAATGCCCGATATAGACAACATTGGACAGCATCTGTCCCAACGCATAACGAGAGAGCATTAGCTTGCCGGTATGTCGGGAACGCTTACTGATGTTGGTGTGGAAGAAAAAGCCTTCCGGAACGCTGTCCTCGGCAAACTCCGAGATGAACGGGCCATACTGCTCGATATGCTGCCACGTCCTTTGCATATTTCCTTTGTAGTGTTTGAACAATTCAAAATAAGCCACCACTACATCGGCGTAGCGATCAAATCGGACGTACTTGCGCCAGTTTGGATTTTTCTCACCCGTGGGCAATCTAAGGCGGTTATCCACCATGAACCCCAGCGCGATCGGTGTACCTGTCCACTGTCCCTGATGGTTCATGTACTCGCGGCTTTTCCAGAGCTTCCCTTTAACATGGAATTCGAGATAGTCTGCTGCCCGCTGCGCCTGATCACGGAACATCTGCATGTGGTAGCGGCCATGTGTTGGATGTGCGAAGTCATACACAAAGGTCGGCGTAAGAACCTGTACATTACTGCGTCGGCAGGCATCAATAAAGATGTTGGTTTCGATCTGCGCCATATCACGGAAAAAGCGGTCCACATCCTGCGAAGCCACCAGGCCAATCGCCCGATCCTCAATCAGATCGTACAGGTAGGACATACCCGGACGCTCTTTGATTTTCTTTGTACCGCTGATACCTGCATCGCGGTCAATCATGATGATCTGTTCGCGTTCCCACCCCTGACGCATCAGATGTTCAACCATATCGACGGTTTGCAGGGTGGTGGAGATGTTACCGATCTGGCCTTCTGACGACTGGCGATAGTAAACCGCGACTGGACGACCTAAAGGAAGCGGCTGCGCCTTGTATGGGTCGATCGTATTCTGTTCGGCTTTACGATACCTTGGCATGGCTTGGCTCTGTCCTCTCGAAGCGCTTTTACGAAAAACGCCTCACCCCTGCGAATGTAGAATCTCGACAGGAGTGAGGCGTGATAGGTACAATCTTCCTCAGCCCTGCGATGTGTTTGCCGCACTCGCCGGGTCAGCCAGATCGGAGTGGTGGTACACTTCGGTCTGGCACAATGTATCCTCAGTGTACTGGTTTTCTTCCAGCCGCGCAACAATTTTCAGCAGTGAACGGTAGACGGCCTTCAGGTCCACGCCTGACGAGCTATTCGATTGACTTCCGTTTCCGTGTGTTTCAGCCTTCAACTTTGCTTCCCTCAACCCGCTTTGTGGCGTGGTATGCCACCGCTTCCAGTATGAAATGCCGCGCCATGTAGGAGGCAGGTAGATTAAGCTGCTTTGCCAGTGACTCGACTCTGGCACGTTCCTCATCCGTCAACCGCATGGCGAAAATGCGCTTCCGCTTCGGCTGCCGGACGGGTAGGGTGGATACAGTCGGTTTCTGCATAGGTCACACGCCTCCGTTTTTCTTCAGTGAAGCGAAAGCAGGGCAGGTCAAAATTGCGGTTCTAGAGTCTTGGTACTGAATAGTGGGTGAACGGAAAACAAAAAGCGGCTGCATCCTGTGGGTCTCCACGTTAAACAGATGCAACCAGCATATCAAAGTGGGGTTGGGGAAACCTGCAAATAATACACTTTTAGATTGGTATTTTTTGCAGGTTGTCTGAAGGATTTCAGTTTTGAGGGGAGATCGGGTTCGAAATTGCTAAGTCAGTGAATACGACTGAACTTGTGTAAGGTGTTCGTCTGAAGCCAGTAATCCCACTCGAGACGCGCTCGTCCAGCCAAAAGCACGAGTGCGCTCATTATCGTAAATTCTGCTCTCTGATCGGCTCTATTTTACATCAGATCTGTGAGCCTCTCTTGGTAATTACACCTCTGCATTCACTTAATCAGGTTATCATTTTACCCTTTTCTGACAGATTCTCTTCCGGGCCGCTGCCGACCAGTGGGAAGCCGCCGTGTTCCTCGATTACCGTGTCGATGTCGTCCATCAACTGACGGGTGAGGTGCAGTGCCACCACCACGCGCTGATAGTGGTTCAGCTCCTCGTCCGTGAGAGTGCGGCCTGACTCTCCACCCTGAGCGCGTCGGTCGTACAGCCACTTGTGCAGCACCTGATACCCACCGACCTGAAATTCCCATGTCGCACTGGCCTCTTCTGCGCTGATGTCGTCATTGAACTGGAAGTATGAGCCGTCTTTTATATTCGATGTATCCAGATAGATGCGCTTCTGCTCGGAGTCGTAGGCGCGGCTCTTGCTCATCGCGCCGATGGTGCTGCCGTTCTTGCCGGGGACAAAGCGGGTGATGGGCTGCGTCAAAGGCGATGGCTTATTATGGTGACTCCAGCTTGTACCTTCATAATCGTCTTCCAGCAGATGCAGTGCCACCAGCTCCACCCCGCGCATGACCAACTGCCGGAACAGCTCCACATCGGTGGTGAGCGGCAGGCGCGGGAAGTCGATCTTCAACTGCTCGGCGTAGCGGGCCCGATAGGTGGGGCTGTGGAAAATGGCATAGGCGTAATGGAACACATCCTCAGGGCCAAAGGTGTGATGCAGATCCCCGCGTCCATCGGTGACGAATTCCAGCCCCATCTTACCCCCGAACTGCTGGACAAACGCCTTGCTCAGGTTCGGACGGCGACCATTTGTGCGCGGCCATTGGTCTGGGGTATCAAATCCCTGATCAACATCAGGATATTCATAAAGCGGGAAAACTGATCCGCCTTCTTTTGTGCGGACAGAAATTAAATGTTGATCTGAAATTGTATTGGTTAGCCAACAGTGAAAAAATGGCAAGGACGCTAGTTGCCTTACAGTAACCAATGCTAGATTGGGTTGCTCCAAATGTCGCATAACTCGCCTATTAAGACGAGCAACAAATCGTTCATGGTAAAAAATCACTCGCTTATCAAAAGGGCGAAATGATTCTGTTACAATGTATCTCTTAACTTCTTCGGTGGTGACAGATTTTCGAGCAACACGTGCATTCCACATATCTTTGTCTTGCAGTTCGAGGCCAAATTCATCTACCGCCTCTTTATCACTCTTACTTGGGTCAAGGAAGCGAAGGAGTTTTTTCTCCAGTTCCTGCGAAGTAAAATCAGCCACAAGATTATCGCGTTTTGTCAGGGTTCCTAACGAGTATTCTTTCAACAGATCAGGTAGACGCCATCCATTAATGTATTCCGAGGTGATTTCTGCATCCTGAGGTGAAAACAGGTAAAATGGTGGTTGAGGGGACAATTCCGTCCACTCTTTACCACTTATAACTTCCTGATTTTTTGCTAAGTTCAGCAAATGCTCATATTTACTTGCACGCAAACCCCAAATGTGGCGATGGAATACCTTTTGTGCTTGGTGATAGTTTGAGCGCTTAACCAAGAATATAATTGCGACACCTTGCATAATATCGAAGACATTTTCGTCTTTTCCTCCGTCGGGTGTTTTTTCGCGTTTGCGGGTGTTACCATGCAAGTCAAGAATATAAATTTCATCGAAGGTACGCATCAACTGTTGGCGCATCCCGCGAAAAGTGGGATTGTCCAGATAGCCATGATTGGTGATGAAGGCCAGCACGCCTTCACCAGTATGCTCAATGCGCCACTGCCCAAAGCGAATGAATTTGACGTAATCATCCTGAAGCCATTTCGGGTTGCGTTCCCCTAGTGGTTTGCCATCCACAAAGTAGTAATCATTGAGCTTAAACCAGTCTTCAGAGATCTGGTTGGCGCTGTGTCCGCTGTAGGGCGGGTTGCCGATCACCACCATAATCGGCCTTTTGCGTTTGACGATGGCGGCTTCATTCGCCTCGTGGCTCAGATAATCTGTTGTTAGTAGTGTTTCCTGTTTCTCTACCGGCTTCTCCAGCGCATTCGTCAGGTAGACCTGCAGGCGTTCGCCTGTGCCGAAGGTATAGCCGGTCTGCGCCAGTTTCAGCCCCAGTTTCAGGTGCGCGATGGTATAGGGGGCCATCATCAGCTCAAAGCCGTTCAGCCGCTTCAACAGGCTGCTGGCGACGTAGCGGTTCCATGCCTCAGTTGCCTGTCCGCGTGGGTTCTTGCGGCGGGCAATATGGTCGATGATGTGCGCCAGAAAGGTGCCGGTGCCGGTGGCCGGGTCAAGGATCTGCACCAGCGGCTCACCGTTATCAGCCGTGGCATCGCTGGACAGTCCATCCTGAATGCCGAAGCCACCTTCTTCCACCGGGCGCTGAAGGATCTGGTCCACCGCACTGACGATGTACTCCACCACCGGGTCCGGTGTGTAGAAGACGCCGCGCTGCACCCTTTGGGCGCGGTCATATTCGTTCAGAAACTGCTCGTAAAAATGCACCACCGGGTCTTCGCTGCCGCTGCCGGTCTGCCTGCCGAAGTCACGGGTAATGGCCTGAAGGTCCACCTGACGCAGTAAATCCACCAGTGCGCCTACACCCAGTTCATCCAGGTCGAGATTGCCCTGTGTAGTCAGGGTCTCCAGCATCCGTTTGAGAAAGGTGTTGGTATCCGGGATGAAGTCCGGCAGCTTCTCCAGCGAGAATTCTCTCGGAGGCTGCTCACGCTGGCTCTGCACCGCCGCACTGAACGCACCATAGGTGATCGTCTGGGCGATCATGTCGGCGAAATCGTCGGCTTGCAGGTCGTGCAGCAGGTCAATCCGCAGGCGCTCGAACAGGCTGTGCAGCGCGCCTTTTTCTCCCTCAGCTTTGTAGAGATCGTCTACCAGTTCGCGGATCACCACCGCCTGCTTTGCCATCTGGCTAGCGAGTTTTTCCGATGTGCGAATGGTGTAGCGGTGACGCACGGTGAAGGCCCCGCGCCACTGGTCGCGCCATGCGTCGGCATTGCGATCATCGGCAGGCCAGCGCAGCCCGTTCAGGTTCATGTTGCGGATGTAGTAGAAGTGTGTTTCGCGGCTGTCCCACGAGAAGGTATGCAGTTCTGGCTGTCCACCCCGCACATCCCGGAAGTGCGCGAAGGTAATGCCGCGCTGTCCGGCTTTGCCCTCAACCGCGCTGGTATATACGCAGATGAACAGCAGGTCTTCGAGCTTCCATGCCGGTCGGCTGGCATCCCGCTGGCGGCGCGACTCTGCCAGTGCTCGCAGAATGCGCCGCAGGGCCATCACCGGCAGGTGGCGGGTGTCGAATTCGACAAAGAAAATGCCCCAGACCTGATGACCCACTAATGGACGAAGTTGTTTGATATCGGTGATACGCGCCGCGTACTTCGAATCGATGTTCAGCTCTTCAGGTGAGTATTCAAAGGTCGCATCATTGAGGTCTTCAACCTCAATCGGCCAGCCCAGTTCGTCGCTCAGGTAATCGAGCAGGTTCTCAAGCTTTGTCAGGGCCTGTAATCTTCTCGGGTCATTAAAGGTCATGTCAACTCCATCCATGCCAGCAGCGTAAAGCCCACTCCGGCAGGTGCCTGTATCCGTTTCATATAGGTATCGGTAACGTGCTTGTCCATTTTACGCCGGATGTCCGATAACAGCGATTTTTCTTCGCGCTGGGTCCGGGGTGTCTCCGGCGTGCTTTCAATCAGTCCGAAGATGCGAGTGGCCTCTTCTTCGATACTGCCATCGTGCAGGTTATAAAGATACCACTTCGTGAAGCTGGCCTCATCGGTCCATTCGTCGGTTGCGGCGTCCTTCACCGGCAGACGGTAGCAGAAGAATACCCCACGTGCATTCTGAATAGGGTGTTCCTTCCCACTGAACACCCGCAGCGGCATATATTCCACCCACTGGGGCAGGTCAGGATAATCACGCAGCAGCTTCTGATAGGCAAGGAACATCTCCTCCGTGCTGGTCGTTGTCCCCTCATATGCCTTGTTGAATTCGTGCAGAGCTTCGTATTCATCATCGGGTGTGAGCAGCTTCTGGCCTTCAATGCCGAAGGTCTTGGAAATCCGCAGCGTCTTATGCGTCACACGCTCATACAGGCTCAGGATGCGGTTCAGCTCGTCCGGCGGCAGGAAGTTCCATAAGTGCACGGTGCCACGCGTCTCTGCCCGTTCCGGGTGGTCGGCAGTGATGCGGGCTTCTGTCACCGGGTCAAGGCGGCGGTCCACACGACCAATGCGCTGCATCAGGCGCACAGGGTTCCAGTGCAGGTCATAGTTGATGATACAGGTTGCATCCTGAAGGTTCAAACCCTCTGCGAGGATGTCAGTCGCCACCAGCACCCGTATTTCCTGAATATTTTCTGCTGCAAGTTCTGCACTGCTGCTTTCATTATAGTAGGGGGCAAAGGCGCGAACCGTGCTGCTGATACCTTCTTTGCTCTGGCTGTCAACTTCCGCAACAGGGCCGATTCCGGCAGCGATGAGCTGTCTTTCCAGATAACGTGCTGTGTCACGGTATTCGGTAAAAATGAGGACTTTGTGCCTGCTAAGCACCGGATCGGTCTTCATGAGGTGCAGCAGCGCCTGCAATTTGTCGTCATTTTCCGGCTTAAAATTTGCGAGTTCATTTAGAAAGCCAGCCAACTCATTGAGGTCAAGTATGGTAGCCAGAACCATATCGTTTGTGTTGAACTCACGGTCATTCAGCTTCTCGATTTTCTTCTTGAATTCTTCAGGGATTACGTCTTCATCGAGATCATCTTCAGTACCGTTTACGCTGCGCTCACGCAGGTGCCCAAAAATGCCGTCTAACAGAGCCTCATGCTGATCTTTCCAGCGCTGCGCTGTTTTAGGGTTATGGAGTTCCAGAAAGTACAACAGCTTCAACAGCAGGTCTTCACAACTGGAACGGAAAGCCACTGCCGAACTTTCGAAGCGCTTTAGCAGCAGTGTGCGAATCAGGCCGACGATCTGTGCCTGCCGTCCTTGTGCAAACAATACCTCCTGTCGTATATCCTGATCCAAGGCATCCAGTTCGACAGGCTTTTGGCGATAATTGAGCGGATAGTAAATGGCAAGACTGAGCAGCGGTTTATCGGCATTAAAGGCAGCTTCAAGGCGATTCAGCAGGCTGCCATACGTCTTCTCAAGTGAATAGTGGGCAACCTGTGGGTCTTTGCGCTGGGGGAATGTCACATCATGTCCGCTCTCGTTTGTCAGACTCTGGCGGACATAAGCACGGCTGCGCTGCACAACCAGTGACTGAAACAGGGCATCATTGGAAAGTAACTCTTCCGCTTTGACGGGATCAATTTCAACATCGCCTTTTTTGCCATCCACCAATGACTGCAGAGCGTCTTCCATCACGCGGAAGTGCCCTCGCAGCGTATGGATACCTAGCGGTGCTTCACTGAAATAACCCGGTATACGCCGCGAGAAGTATTCAATCAGGTGCATCAAGTCATACAGACTGTTATTAACGGGCGTTGCTGTCAGCAGAAAGACCTGTTTATCGTTCGTGATCTCAAAGAGCTTGCGTGAACGGTCAGAGGCGATGTTGCGGAAGTGGTGTGCCTCATCGATGATAATCGCATCAGCCTGAGCTGCGATATCTTCCATCTTACGCGGGTAGTCTCCGCCTCGCAGCAGATCGGTGTGATTGTAAATGCGCAGGTTGCTGTACTCACCCTGAGCCTCTGGCAAGAATCGGCGTAATTTCGCTTCCCACACGTCGGCGCGGGCCGCTTTCGGCACAAATAAGGCGATGCGCTTACGTTCAAACAGCAGCCGTTCAATGACCATCAGGCCGATGAAGGTCTTGCCTAACCCCACTCCATCACACAGCAGTGCCCCGTTGTATCGATGAGCAATCCGCATTAAGGCGTGATAGCCTTCACGCTGGTACTGACTGAGGATCTGGTAGATCCGTGAGTGCGTGCGCTCCCATTCACCTACAGAAAGCTCATGGCTACGGAAGTACGCTGCCATCGAGCGAATGTAAACTTCAAACGGTGTGTACTGGTGGGTATGCCGCTCGATGACCTTCAGAATATCGGGGGTTACGTCTTCCGCTTCTTCCCAGTGCAGTTCATACCATGCCTGAAGCTGTTCAACCTCACGCTGGATCTGGATATTGAGTTCAATATTCTGGTTTAAACCGGGAACGGTGAAGTTACTGGACCCAACCAGCGCAGCTGATCCAACAACGTTCAGCTTCGAGTGGGTGATATAGGCTTTCGCATGAAATTTCTTTTTCCGGTAAACACGTGTTTCAATTTGCCCCGTGCGGATCGCATCCACAATCGCCGGAACTCCGCTCAGGAAGTCGTCGGCTTCTTTCGCATGCTCGATGCTGGCGTCTAGTTTGGTTGCTATAAATTGTAAGGCATCCTCAAAGGCCTGTTTTGTCCGCTTGGAGACTTCATCGCCCATCAGGATGCGTATTTTCTCTAACCCTTGCCACATTCCATCAAGTGCAAGAAGCGCTCCGATCTCAAAGTAGCCTGTTGCAACATCAAAGCTGCGGGCGATCTGCGTCCACTCTTGCAAATATTGGGTGACCTTCCAGTATTCATCACTGTTATCAACAATAAAAATATCGCCGCCAGCTTTTCTGGATTTATCCGACATGCCTTTTTCCGTGGGAGTTGGTAAACAGGTTGAAATCTTGCCTTAGTAATAAGTGTATCAAAAAACGCCGACCATCTGCCTTGAGAGATTACTTGCAAAAATAAAAACCGGCTGGAGTTAACGTCCCCAGCCAGGACGGATATATTCAGGCATATGCTGCGGACAGCATCCGGGCAGCACGCTTCATGTACTTCGGGAACGTCTTGGGATTCTTGCCCAGATCCATGGCGGCCTGTTGGTAGGTCTTGCCTGCGATCTGCGCCCGGATCGCTCCAGCAACACAGACGGTGTGATTGTACTGCTCCAGCAGCGCTTCAGCCGGAGCCGTGTCGCCAGCATTGTACTGCTCACGCCACTTGGGATACGGTGATTTGTACTGCCCACCATGTGCGACTTCCTTGCGTTCGGGCAGTGTGTAGCTGTGACGTTCCAGAAACACCTGCGCGAACTCATACTGAACCTCTTGCAGCATCGGCGCTTCGTAGGTCTTGTGCCAGTTCCAGGGTGTCACACCTGCCAGCGCTGCCGCATCCTTGCGTGTCACCTGTGTCGTCACGGCATACAGCGCGACCAGATGCTTGAACGAGTCAGCATATTTCTCCGCCAGCTTCCGCATGATCTGCTTAACGTCAATGCGGATGTCGATGTCCGTCGCCCATGCTGCCCAGCGCTCGTCCCGATCCGCCTCCAGTCCGCTGATTGCATGTTCGTCGCCGGTGCTGTGCCAGTCGTCGGTGGTCAGTGCTTCGTAGCTGTCGTAACGTCCTTCACCGTAGCGCATACTGGAGATTTTGCAGCGTGCCAGAACGAAAAAGACGGCCTGTCGGCGCGTCTTTTGTGCGAGAAAGTCGGGCTGCTCTGTGAGCGTTTGCCACAGGACCATGAAACCGATCTGCAAGCAGTCCGGGATCTCGTGCGGACGAAGGCCGTATCCCTTCATCACATTGGACACATAATGCGCCAGATTCTCGTAAATCTGCTCGAACGTCTGTGACCCTGCCCAGGATGTTTCATATTGCGCTGGCTTCTGCTGGACAGCGGAGATCGGGACGATGCTGGAACGGATCAACTGGCTGAAGCTCTGGTCGGACATGGTGAATACCCCCATGAACTGCTGGAATCTGCCAGCGCAGGCGAGCGCTACCGCTCAACCCGCGCCCACGACGCTGAAGGGGGGACCGTCCAGTATCCTAAAAGGAAAGCAGGTGGTTCGGTGGTCACGGTCTGACGCATGTCAGAGTGGGGGCAGCGTATCCGCCTGCTGTGCTGGACGGTGGGTGTCCCTCGCGTCGTATACTCCCCGCGGGCGGTAGTGCGAGAGGTGGTCATCCGGTAACACAACCGAAACTTAATTCGATCAGATCAGAGAAGTCGGCTATTATTAATTCATCCTTTTCTGCATAAACACGGGTACACCTCGATGAAAACCGTCCCACAAATCCGCGTCTTTCTCGCCTCTCCCGGCGACGTGAATGAAGAACGTGCCGTCGCGCTCCAAGTCCTTGATATGCTTGAATACGATCCGCTCTTTAAACGCAGCGGCGCAGGTGGGGTGTCGATCCATGCGGTTGCGTGGGACAAACCCGGCGGGGATACGGCGATGCGTGCGACCAAAACACCGCAGACCGCGATCAAAGAGGGGCTGCCTGGCCCATCTGAATGCGACGTTGTGCTGGTGTTATTCTGGGGACGAATGGGCACGCCGCTTCCTCATCCCGAATATCAGAAGGAAGACGGCTCTGCTTACCTGTCCGGGACAGAATGGGAATTCTGGGATGCGGTAAACGCGGAACGGACGCATGGAAAGCCGGTGACACTGCTGTTCCGGCGAACAGAAGAACCACACATCGATATGAAGGACCGCAAGCAGATCGCGCAGTATCACGCGGTGCTGGATTTCTTCGAGCAGTTTCGCGACCCGGTGACCGGAGCACTGCTTGCTGGCGTCAACGAATACGCGACACCAGAAGAATTCAAATCGAAGCTGGAACGCTACCTGCGTAACGAAATTATTTCCATTCTTGATCGGGAAAGTTTTTCAGATGAGCGTGCATCCACAGTGAGCCGACCACTGGTCGAAGCGCCACCGCTATGGGAAGGATCACCGTTCCCCGGTCTGCGTGCCTTTACCGAAGCCGACGCGCCGATCTTCTTCGGGCGTGGTGTAGAGGTTAGCGAACTGGTTCGACGTGTGGATGCAAGCCGCTTTGTCGCGGTGGTTGCAGCGTCGGGCAGCGGGAAATCGTCACTTGTGGCAGCCGGTCTGATCCCGCGCCTGAAAGCAAATGCGATTGTCAGCGGAGAAACCGGCAGCAAGGACTGGCGCTTCGTCCGCTTTACGCCAGGCGGGGATGAAAACCCACTGGCGGCCATGTTCCGAGCACTGTGCGCAGCTTTCCCCGAACACGCCGTATCACCATTCATGGTGGTGCAGGAAAAAGCGGCGTTCATCACCAGCGTCAGTATGAACCCGTCTGCAATCATCGACATCTGCGACGCCCTGTTAGCCGAAGCGAAAGCACCGGCATGGGCGGAGATTTTGCTGTTTGTCGATCAGTTTGAGGAACTGTTTACGCTGGTGAAATCGGATAGTGACCGCGCCACCTTTATCGCAGTGCTGGAAGCAGTTAACCGCTCGCGGCGGATGCGCTGCGTTGTGACCATGCGCTCCGACTTTTACGCTCCCTGTCTGGAATATCTGGCATTAGCTGAGCTGCTGAAAGCGGGGACTTATCCACTCGCAGCCCCGACAGCGGGCGCGCTGGTAGAGATGATTAAACGCCCGGCGGAGCGTGCCGGACTGACATGGGATGATGGACTTCCGGAACGCATTCAGGCGGATACAGGGAGCGATGCTGGTTCGTTGGCACTGATGGCTTACGCGCTGGATGAACTGTATAATGCATCGCACGGTGATAAGCGGCTGACCTTCACCACCTACAAAACACTTGGCGGCGTGGAAGGTGCGATTGGCAAACGGGCGGAAAAAGCATTCTCTGAATTACACCTGCCTGATCACCTGCCTGACAAGGAACATCTGCTGCGGTGTGTCTTCCGTGAACTGATAACGGTTGATGATCGCGGCACGGCGACGCGCCAACGGGCATCTTTAGGGAAATTCAGTGAGGGTGAATTAGCGGTGATACGCGCCTTTGTCACCGCACGCCTGCTGGTGACAGGGGATGACTCGGTAGAAGTGGCACATGAAGCTATCTTCCGCAGTTGGGTGTGGCTGAAGAACTGGATTATTGAAGCACAGGAAGACCTGATCCTGCTGCGACAGGTACGCAATGCAGCAGCGGAATGGGATGAAAAAGGCCGCCCCGACTATCTGCTGTGGCCGCAGGAACGGTTGGCGTTGGTCTACGCAATGCAAGAGCGGCTGAACCCCGAATTAGATAAGATTGGGCAAGATTTCATCGAACCCGAACAGAACCGCCTGCTGCGCGAGATTGAGGATATTGAGACTGACCACAAGCGCCGCCG
>JAEZAF010000119.1 GCA_023430545.1 Chloroflexota bacterium | reverse complement strand
ATTTGTCATTGAAATGGATGATGTCCGGTGCCCAGAAGTCATTCTGATTGGGGATCGCCTCGCGCACCCACTCCGGGGTTGAGGTCAACACCTTGTTGGGGAACAGCACTTCCCAATCCAGCAGATCTGCTGACCGCCGCATGGGGACACCCGGCCCGGTGCAGTACAGATAGTAGTAATCGCCTTCCTTGATGATGGCAGGGTCATGCACCGGTCTGCGGTTGCCGGTCAGCTCCAGATGCGGCGGGATCACGAGGCCGCTGGTATCGGGTGTAGATTCTGCTGTGGCTGCGGCTTCTTCAGTCGGCTCCTCGGTCTGCTGGGCGGAGACACTCTGAAGCCCCAGTAAACCGGCACTTAATCCGGTACCGAGCGTGAGTCCGGTATTTAAAAACTGACGACGGCTGACTTTTTTCTTCATTTTTAAAATCCTGTGATTTTCTATTTATGCATTCGATTTCATAACCCTCTCAGGCATAGTGTAGTTGCTTGGTCGCATGTTGTCAAAATTGCGTAAATTACGCTCAAAATCAGCAGATCTCACATCTTAAACTGATCCATTTCTAACACTTTTGTTCTATAATAGAGGGTAGATTAAACGACTCCTGGGAGACAAGAAAAATGGCCGAAGAACTCAGTAACCGGAAGATCGCTGCGGTTCTCGAACGCCTTGCGGATCTGCTGGAAGCGCAGGATGCGAATCCGTTTCGTGTGCGCGCCTATCGAGAAGCCGCGCAGACCATCCGCCGCACAAATGAGAAGCTGGCTGAATACGTCCGGCAGGATCGCATCGATGATCTGACCGAACTACCGCATATCGGTGACCGTATCGCCGGCCTGATCGGTGAACTGGTGACAACAGGCCGTTCCGCCCTGCTGGACGATCTGGAGTCGCAGACCTCACCGGAAGAAACGCTGGAGAAAGTCCCTGGTATCGGGAAGGAACTGGCGAAGCGTGCTGTGGAGCAGTTGAATATCCGCACGCTGGAAGATCTGGAACAGGCCGCGCATGATGGCCGTCTGGCGTCGCTTGGTGGCTTTGGCGAACGCCGTCTGGAAGGAATCCGCGCTGCACTTGCGGGGATGCTGAGCCGGTCCGCCCAGCGAAGCCAGCGTGCCCGCCTGAATGCTGCGCGTAACGTCCAGATTCAGAATGCAGATGGCACTCCTCAGCGTGCCGACACCCGTCCGCCGGTCGAACTGGTGCTGGAAATCGACGCGGAATACCGTGAACGGGCTGCGAAGGACGATCTGCAGAAAATCGCGCCGCGCCGCTTCAACCCTGATAATAAGGCGTGGCTGCCGATCCTGCGGACGGATCGCGACGACTGGCAGTTCACGGCGATGTTCTCGAACACCGCACAGGCGCATCAGCTTGAGAAGACCGACGACTGGGTGGTGATCTACTACGAGCGCGATGGCCGCGAACGTCAGAACACGGTCGTCACCGAGACACGCGGTGGGCTGAAAAACCGGCGCGTCGTCCGGGGCCGGGAAATCGAAACCCGCGAGTATTATCGTCAGCAGGCCGCCGCAAAGGCGGCGGATAAATCCGCTGACAAAAAGGAAAGCGAACGGGTGGCGGAACCCGCCTGACGGCCTGAAACGTGACATCCGAAAGCGGATGTGGCATGATCTCAGAAACGCGAATTTGCAGAAAGCGGGATCATCCATGACCACATCGATCAGCCTGTCCCAATGCCTGCCAGCGCTCTCGGCGTTTGTCCGGCACCTGTCAGATGAATACCAAAACGGAAACCTCACCGGATGGCCGCAGTTCCGCGCCGCCTGTGAGGTTTTTTATTCCCTACAGCAGCTCGCTGACATCAACAGTGTCATCCCCGGCTGGCAGAAGATGGCATCCTACGACCGTCAGCAGACGCTGATCCACGTCACGGCGGTGCTGGCTGGCCTGTATAGTCTCCCGGAATATCAGGCATGTGATGCGCACCAGCAGATGCAGATCGAGTGGATTGTCCTCTGGCACGATATCGCTAAGGAAGCACACCCTGACAAACGCGATCACACCCACGGCTTTCGCTCGGCGGCGGTTACCGGAAAAGGGCTGCCATCACTGGGTTTTACGGTGCAGTCCGCCTACCCTATTGATTTTGATGCATGGTATCAGCAGACGCACAGCGCCGTCACCTACAGCCCCGCATTAAATGACAGCATTCAGGACAATCGTCAACTGCCGGACATCCTCACGGGGATTGATCGCCTCTTTGCGCGTGATGCCGCCCTGATTATCAAGGGGGTGCTGCTGCACATGTCACTGACCGTTGTCGAGCGATGGCCTGCCGCCGCCCCGCTGACCGATGACGAGATCCGCCGCTTCATATCCCCCGAACTAGTGCCGCTGCTGCGGGTGATGATGATGGCGGACAATCTCGCATGGTCGCTGTTTGATTCAGACCGTGCTGCCGATGAACTTCAGCAGATACGCGCCGAATTCAAGCGGATTGAGGCGATGTTAAAGCCATGAAAACGTATGACAGCGGACACGGCTGTAGGATCTACGACGGACGCCCCGTCGGGCGTCCCTACAATAACTCACCTTATGTCAGCAGTCAGGCGTCCGCCGCAACGACCGGGTGTGTCTGCGTTTCCAGATGGATACCGCATTCGATCTTGCTTAGGCCCGCCCAGCGACCGGCACGGACATCGTCCCCGGGTGCGACCGGCTGCGTGCAGGGTGCGCAGCCAATGCTGAAGTAATTCTGATCATGCAGCGGGTTATACGGCAGTTCGTAAGCATCGAGATACGTCCAGACCATGCGCTCGGTCCAGTTGGCAAGCGGGGATAATTTCAGCAGATTGTTGCGCTTGTCCCATGAGACGATCGGTGTGGATTTGCGCCCCTCGGACTGATCGCGGCGCAGGCCGGTGATCCATGCGCCGTAACCGGCGAGTGCATCTTTCAGGGGGACAGTTTTGCGAAGATTGCAGCAGCGGTCGGCATCAGACCGCCAGAGCTGGTCACCATAGGCTGCGGCCTGCTGTTCGACGGTCTGCGCCGGACGCACGCGGATCAGGTTCAGCTTCAGCCGTGCTTCGATTTCATCCATCAGTGCATACGTTTCGGGGAACAGCAGGCCGGTGTCGAGAGTCATCACGGTTACATCCGGTGCGATGTCCTGAAGCATGTGCAGCGTTACAATCCCGGTTGGCTGAAAACTCGTCACCACCGCCAGTTGACTGCCAAACTGTGCAGCAGCCCATCGCAGAATCTCCTGCGGAGCGGCGGTTTCAAAGTGGGTATTCAGCGCCTGGTAATCCAGCATAACACCATCCCTTCATGGCCTGATATTGAGCATAGAACGGGTACGAGTTTTATTTCGTAAAGCTTGGATTTAGATCTCTGCCTGAAATTTCGATATAAAGCCGTGCCGCTGTAATCGGGTCGGTGTGAGCCTGTTACTCCAGCCAGCGGACGGCATCGCGTGCGAAGTAGCTGACGATCATATCGGCCCCGGCGCGTTTGATGCTCACCAGTGACTCAAGGACACAGCGCTGAAGGTCGATCCAGCCGTTGTCTGCTGCGGCGTGCAGCATGGCATACTCTCCACTGACCTGATAGGCGGCTGTCGGCAGTTGATACTGCTGACGGACCGCGCTCAGGATATCGAGGTTGGGCAGCGCGGGCTTCACCATCAGGATGTCGGCCCCTTCGGCCACATCAAGCGCCACTTCGCGCAGCGCCTCGCGACCGTTAGCCGCATCCATCTGATAGTGACGCCGATCCCCGAAGGACGGCGCACTGTCCGCCGCTTCGCGGAAGGGGCCGTAAAATCCGCTGGCCGTCTTGACCGCGTAGCTCATGATGACGACATGCGAATGCCCGGCGGCATCCAGGCCGGTGCGGATAGCCCCGACCATGCCATCAATCATGCCGGATGGGGCGATGATGTCTGCCCCGGCCTCGGCATGAGTCACTGCCGCCCGCTGAAGCAGTTCCCGCGTCGGGTCATTCAGCAGATACCCGACCGGCAGATGCGGCGTAAAGTGCGCGTCACCGGGCTGGTTGATGATCCCGCAGTGACCGTGATCGGTGTACTCGCAGAAACACAGGTCGGAGATCACGAGCAGATCGGGTTCCGCATCTTTCAGCGCCCGGATCGCACGCGGCACGACACCATCCGGGTGATAATTCTGGCTGCCATGTGCGTCCTTATGATCCGGGATGCCGAACAGGATCACCGCCGGGATGCCCAGATCGACGATCTGACGCGCTTCCGCTACCAGCCGATCCACCGAATAACGAAACTGCCCCGGCATCGCGCCGATCGGCTGCCGGATATCACGCCCATCCTGCACGAACAGCGGATAGATAAAGTCGTCTGGCGAGAGTGTGGTTTCCCGCACCATGCGCCGCAGGGCCGCCGACTGACGCAGCCTGCGTGGGCGTGCAGTCAGGGAGGGAAGCGGAGGTGCGGACAACGCCTGGTCTGTCAGTTCTACCTGGCGTATCAGGTTCCGTTTAGTGAGTGTCAAAGGTTCGCTCCAATGCACTGATGAGATTTTCAAGCGTATAGACATCGGGCATGACATCGACTGAGAGGCCAGCATTCAGCGCGGCCTGTCGGGTCGTCGGGCCGACGACGGCGACGGTCAGGCCGGTCACGGCGACCGTAAGGCCGGTCAGATCGGGCAAATCAACGGCTTCGGTCTGCATCTCAATTCGCAGCCGCTGCACAAAGCCGTGCACCGCTGATGGGCTGGCAAACGTCAGCACATCGACCGCACGACGCTGCAGCAGTTGGGGCAGATGCACACCGCCGTGTCCACCCGTCACCGTCTGATAAACGGTGATGCGTTCCACGACCGCGCCCTGCCGCTGGA
Organism: Chloroflexota bacterium; assembly: GCA_023430545.1. Lineage (GTDB taxonomy): Bacteria > Chloroflexota > Anaerolineae > Aggregatilineales > Phototrophicaceae > JAEZAF01. The sequence goes on along the minus strand of JAEZAF010000119.1, from coordinate 21,549 downwards.
GTGTTTCGGTCAGCCCCGCCGACGCGATCTCCGCCTGTGGCAGCAGCACCCGCAGGCCGCTGTACGGTCGCAGACCTGCCGCCAGTCCAGCGGCCTGATATTCTTCCGAGAGGATGTACGCCTTCCGGCCAAGCTGAGTTTCGACCGCCTGCGCGGTTTTCGCCCCGACTGCCGCGATCTGAAGCATCAGTGCGTTCGCAGTCAGGCGCAGCACAGCCAACCGTCCGGCGAGGATCGTGACCGTATTGGCGCTGGTGACGACCAGCCAGTCGAACTGCCCTGCCGCCGCCTGACGCAGTGCTGTGTCGAGCAGGGTGTTATCCTCCAATGGCTGGATCGACAGGCATGGATAATGCAGCGGTATCGCCCCACGCCGACGCAGCAGCCGGTCGAAGTCCCCGGCCTGATGCGCGGCACGGGTGATGACGACGCGCTTACCCCACAGCGGACGGTAAACAGGGGGCAGCGGTGCGGCAGTTGTCTGTCTACGGAGTGCGGTCATGATGTCGTCTCCAGAAGTTCCGCAGCGCCGGATTCCAGCACACGGTCGGCCAGCATCAAACCAGCTGCCTCCGCCTGCTGTGTCCGGTCGGAGGTATCCGGTGAAATCGGGAAGACCTGCTGCGCCTCGATCTGCTGGCGTCCATCCGGGGACAGCACCCGCCCATGCAGCGCAAGCTGTCCGCCGTCGTAGTGTCCATAGGCCGCGATTGGAAGCGCACAGCCGCCCCCTAGTCCCCGCAGAAATGCCCGTTCAGCGGTCACGGAGATTTCCGTCCCGGCATGGCTGACGCCTGCCAGCAGATCACCCCATGCGGAGTCAGAGTGGCACTGGACCGCCACCGCCGCCTGACCGGGTGCGGGCAGCATCACCTCTAACGGCAGGATCTCGGTCACCGCTTCCAGCCTGCCGAGCCGTGACAGACCAGCCATCGCAAGGATGATCGCGTCATAGCCGCCGTCCGCATCCAGTGCCTTCTGGATGCGCGTATCGACATTGCCGCGCACATCCCGCAGACGCAGATCAGGGCGCACCCGCAGAAGCTGCGCGGCGCGGCGTCGGCTGCTGGTCCCGACGGCTGCACCTTCCGGCAGTGCGGCCAGTGCCAGTCCGTGACGGCTGATGAGGGCATCCGCCGGGTTTTCACGCTCCAGCACCGCCCCGATGACTGTCCCTGAGATCAGGATCGTCGGCATATCCTTCAGGCTGTGGACCGCCGCATCGATCTCACCTGCCAGCAGCGCCTCTTCCAGCGCCGAGGTAAACACGCCCTGCCCGCCACCTGCTTCCACCATCTCCGGCAGCGGGACATGCGTCACACGGTCGCCGAGGGTGGTGATGATCCGCACCTCGATCTCCAACGTGGGATGCACGCGGCGCAGGGCCTCTGCCACCAGCACGGTCTGACGCTGTGCCAGCGCCGAACCGCGTGTACCGAGGCGAAGCGGTGAAACAGGGCGATCCGTCATCGGTCGTTTCCTAGTCCCCGGCAGCCGACAGGATCGGCGATGACGTTTCGGAGTCGAGCGTCACAAGGCCGCGCAGCGTATCCGGGCCGATGCGGTTGACGTAATCACCGAAGGACTCGCCGGATTCGCGGCCATCACGGTAGTGCGCCAGCACCGGCCTCAACACGGACACCAGCTCGGTGACATGCACCAGGTCGAGGAAGGGTTTCGCCAGCCGCGTCCCGGCAGGATCTCCACCGAGGAAGATGCTGTACTTCTCCAGTGACCGCCCGACGAAGGCCACTTCGGCGACATAAGGGCGAGCGCACCCGTTCGGGCAGCCGGTCATGCGGGACACAATCGCGGCATCGCCCAGACCGAGTTCATCCAGCGTGTCCTCGAACTGGTCGATGATCTGCGGGAAGATGCGCTCGGCTTCCGTGATCGCCAGCCCGCAGGTCGGCAGCGCGGGGCAGGCCAGCGCCCGACGCCGCACCGCGCTGATACGCTCGACCGTCTGGATCCCGTATTCAGCCAGCCGTGCATCGACCGCGTCGCGCTGTTCCAACGGAATGCCTGTCAGCAGGATATTCTGCTGGCCGGTCAGCCGGACGGAGAGGTTGAACTGTTCGATGACGGCACGCAGGCCGGTGCGCAGGCGGGCGTCGCCGCGATCCACAACCCGGCCATTTTCGACCGGAATGCCGATGTACAGCAGACCCTCAGACTGATGATGCCAGCCGAGATGATCATCGACTTCAAACGGGACCATCGGCTGCACCGGCTGAAGCGCGAATCCGACGCGGCGTTCCAGTTCCTGCCGGAACCATTCGACGCCGTTTTCAGCGAGGATGTATTTCAGACGGGCGTGTTTGCGATTCTCACGGTCGCCGAAGTCACGGTGAATGGTGATCACACCACGCACGGCCTCAATCACCTGATCCGGCGTGATAAAGCCGATCTCGTCCGCCAGCCTTGCATAAGTCGCATCGTTGTTGTGCGTCATGCCCATGCCGCCGCCCACCAGCAGATTGAATCCGGTCAGCCGCTGATCGTCATCGAACAGCGCCACCAGTCCGACATCGTTGGTGTAGACATCGACGCAGTTATCGCCGGCATAGGCAATCGCGATTTTGAATTTACGGGGAAGAAATGTGCGCCCATACAGCGGATCGTCGATCTCCTGCGGGGCGACTGGACTATCGTCAATCAGCTCCTGACCGTCCAGCCAGATCTGGTGATAGGCTTTGGTCTGCGGGAAGAAGGCCTGCGTCAGCGTGAGGGCAAAATCCTGCACGGCCTGACGCTGCGGATCATCGGTCGGAGCGGGGCAGGCCATCACGTTACGGACAATATCCCCGCACGCACCGAGCGTCGTCACCAGCGTATGATTCAGGGTGCGCATGGTGGTCGGCAGATCGTCTTTCAGTACACCGTGAAGCTGGAAGCACTGGCGCGTGGTGATGCGCAGCGTGCCGTTACCGATGGACCCGGCCAGATCGTCATGCGCCAGATACTGCGCCGCGCTGAGCTGTCCGCCGGGGATCTTGGAACGCACCATAAACTGATGATGGTCGGCGGTGCGGTCACGCTTGCGGCCATCACGGTCTTCCTGCTGATACACCCCATGAAACTTGAGCAGACTCTGCGCCTCTGATGTGAAGAAGCGCTCACTGTTGTGCGACTCTGCGCCCAGTGTACCGCGCAGCCCCAGACTTTCCGCCTTGATCAGTTCACCGCTCTTTTTCGCCATTGTCCCCCCGAATTTTTCGACAAAAAAACGCCCTGGCTGTTTCACCAGGGCGTTTGAGTACACTTTACGCAGCGTTATGTTACGATTTGTCGCTAGGCAAGCACGTCCGGATCACAGTCACCGTGTGGTCTGTTAGGCATACAACACATACACATGGTGCACATCTGACGGGACATAGCTGCTGCTCGGTTCTCTTGCTTTTATCGTCGGTTTGAGTTTATAACTTGCGGACCTGCGGGCTGGTCAGCGCATGGCAGCATCTCAGGCTGCGCAGGCTGTTACCAGTTTGTGACTGGCGTCAGTATATCGCTTTGCAAAACTTTGTCAACAAATTGCCAGATAACCCGACTACGGTATCTGTGGAGATGAGCCTGTGTATCCCGTCATGCTGAGACTCGAAAACCGCATCTGCGTGATCGTCGGCGGCGGCGCGGTCGCGGCCCGTAAAGCGGCTGATCTGCTCGCAGCCGGGGCACGGGTCACCGTCATCAGCCCGGTGCTGCACGCATCACTGGAAGCCCTGACACAGCATGCTGCGCTGACGGTCATCTGTGAGCCTTACAACAGCGACCAACTCATGCACCTGTCACCGCTGCTGGTTTTCGCCGCCACCGATGATCCGACGGTCAATGCACAGGTTGCAGCAGATGCGCACCGCATCGGCGCACTGGTCAACATCAGCGCTGACTCTGCCACCAGCGACTTCTTCAGCATGGCGCAGGTCCGGCGCGGTGACATTACCGCTGCGATTTCAACCGGCGGCGCATCCCCTGCCCTGAGCGCTCATCTGCGCACGGTGCTAAGCACGGTGCTGGAACAGGCCATCGGTGACGAATACGCCACCCTGAGCGCATGGATGCGGGAAAGCCGCGCGGCTATCCGCCAGACAATCAGCACCCAACCGGAACGGCGCGACCGCTGGCAGGCCCTCATCGACTCGGATATTTTGCAACATCTGCGGGACGGTGATGCCGAGCGCGCACGCCACCTTTATGAGCAGCTTCTTGGCGAAAGCGTGAACCCTGATGAGCACTAGAACCGCTGTTGTCCTCGCCGGTCATGGATCACACATCAGCCCGCAGACCGCAGGGCTTGTCTGGCGGCAGGTGGATGCGCTGCGTGCGCTGGGCATCGCCGATGAAGTCACCGCCGCCTTCTGGAAGGAGATGCCATCTTTTCACAACGTGCTGTACACACTGGCCGCCGATGACATCACGGTTGTGCCGCTGTTCACCGCGCAGGGTTACTTCACGCAGACGGTGATCCCGACCGAAATGGGACTCGATGGCCCCGTCACGCAGCGCGGCGGACGCACGATCCGCTACACGCGCACCCTGAACGAACATCCCTACCTCGGCCAGATCGTCCGCCAGCGGGTGGAAGCTGCGCTGGCGCACTTCAGTCAGACCGGACGCGACCCGAATCAGTATCCGGTCGCGGTCGCGCTGATCGGTCACAGCACTCGCCGCAATCCTGACAGCCGCAAGGCGACGGAAGCGCAGGCCGAGGCACTCCGCACGACCGGGCCTGCCAGCGACGTCCACGCGGTCTATCTGGACGATCTGCCGGAAATCGCTGACATCTACACCCTGACCGCCGCCCCTCTGATCGTCGCGGTGCCCTACTTTCTCGCGTACGGATCGCACACGACCATCGATGTCCCGCAGGCGCTTGGGCTGTCCGTCGATCCAGCACAGCCATTTGACAGCGCCGTCGAGCAGCAGGTCAATGGTCGGACGGTGTACTACACGCCGCCGGTCGGCATTGAAGATGATTTACGCGGCGCGATTCTGGCACTGATCGAAGAGGCAGGGATGCCACTCAGGGAAGCGCGAACGACTTCGGTCTGGAGTGGTTTTCCAGACAGAGGGGTTCTCAGCGGTGGCATCGGTCAGGCAAAAATCCAGGAGGGTTATCTGCTGCACGTCGATGATGATCTGGGCGATCATCTGATCACGATCGAATCGCCTGCACAGCTTCGCGATCTCGTCCGCCAGCCTGCGCCGGGACAGTTTCGCTCGCTGGCGACCTCCACTGATCTGCCGCGCGGCTGGCGTGTCGATATTAAGAGTGCCGCACGGCTGCACATGATTGCCGAAACCCTATACCCGGCAGTCGTCAGTGTGCATGATGCCATTCTGACCAACCCGAAAGCGATGACAGACTTCGACACGCTGATCGAACGGCAGACCGGCCAGTATCGCGATCTCGAAGGCATCACTCGCGACCAGCAGCAGACGATTGTCGATCATGTGTGCAGCCGATGTATTCTGCATCCGCACTGGTTCTCACACGAGAAACCACCTGATAAAATCCTCTGCCCTGAAGCCTGCAATCACTGGCTGAGTGCGGCGCTGTCAGGCGCGGCACTTGAGACTCAACCTATCCACCGAGAGGACGAAAATCTGTGACAGGAAAAGTTTATCTGGTAGGCGCTGGCCCCGGAGATCCCGGCCTGATCACCGTCAAAGGGCTGAGACTGATCCAGCAGGCCGACGTGATTGTCTACGACCGGCTGATCCCCCATGCCCTGCTGGATGAAGCACGGGCCGATGCGGAGAAGATCGACGCAGGCAAGCAGCCGCAGAAGCACCGCCTCTCGCAGGATGACATCAACGCCACGCTGCTGGATCGCGCCAGCAAAGGGCTGATGGTCGTGCGGCTGAAAGGCGGCGATCCGTTCGTGTTTGGGCGCGGCGGCGAAGAAGCACTGGCCTGTTATGCGGCTGGCATCCCGTTCGAGATTGTGCCCGGAGTCACCAGCGCGGTATCCGTGCCAGCCTATGCCGGAGTGCCGGTCACGCACCGACAGGTTGCCAGCGCGTTCACGGTCTTCACCGGGCATGAGGACCCGTCCAAGCCAGAAAGCAGCATCGACTATCCGGCGCTGGCGGCAGCCGCCCGTCTGGGGACGCTGGTGCTGCTGATGGGAGTCTCGCATCTGGCGGACATCAGCGCCCGGTTGATCGCCAGCGGCGCGGACGGCACAACACCGGCGGCGTGCATCGAATGGGGGACGACGCCGCATCAGCGCGTGGTCGAAGGCACACTGGCGACAATCGCAGAGGCAGCGGCCAGCGCGTCCCTCGCCCCGCCGACGATCACGGTGATCGGTGAGGTGGTCCGCCTGCGCAGCATGGGCCTTGAGTGGTTTCCAATTCAACAGGAAAACTGATTACCGAGTTCATTTGTGATACAATTTTGAGGTAAGACAGGACACAAGAGAAAGCATTTCCCATGATCCCGGATTCCCCGACAATGATTGTCCCCATGCGAACGGACGAGCACGGTTCGATCCGAATCAGCGGCACACGTGTTACACTCGACACTGTCATTGCGCGTTACAAACAGGGGGACAGCCCCGAAACCATCCACGAAGGCTTTGATGTCCTGCCTCTGAATGACATTTATGCCGTGATTTCCTACTATCTGGCCCACCGCGAAGAACTTGATGCCTATTTGCAGCGCCGCAGCGAAGAAGCAGAACGTATTCGACAGGAAATCGAAAGCAGGTATCCACCAAAGGTTACAAAAAAGGAACTCCTTGGGCGGCTGGAATCCAGAAAACCTGATCAGAATTCATGATGCGCTTTGCAGCCGATGAAAACTTCGATGGCAAGATCCTGAAGCAGCTCCGCAGACTCTTTCCTGACCTGGATGTTATCCGAATACAGGATACAGAAATGTATCAGGCTCCTGATCCAGCCGTGCTCGAATGGGCAGCAAAACAAGGCCGCATCATCTTCACGCATGATGTACAGACACTTGTTGGGGACGCGTATACGCGCCTCGAACAGGGATTGCCGACGCCGGGTGTTATCCTGATCCCTGAGAGTCTCGGGATTGGTGAGGCACTCAATGCTCTGGAACTTCTCATTGGTGCCGGTAACCCAGATGATTTTGAAAACCGAGTGACCTTCCTCCCACTCCAGTAGTGCTGTAACAACTAAGGATGCAGGGAACAGCCCTTCAGCACCTTATCGACGCGCTTCTTCTCTGCACGCAGCGCGATCCCGGCCAAACTCAGCGCTTCCTGTGGGACAGCCCGTACAGCGGCGCGGTTATCAATATCGTTGCCGGTCATAAACAGATCATCGGTGAAGATCGAAATCGGGATGCCCTCACGCATGGCACGATCATAGGCCCGGCGGAGCTTCGTTTCGTCCGCCGCATAAATCATCACCGGCTGGCGAATCATCGGCAGATAGCGGTTGCCAGACGCGTCTTCATACGGCTCACCGGTCAGCCCTTCCACAGCGCCGACAATCCCACCAACCGTGAAGGCTGTCACATTGAGCTTGCGCCACGTCTCCAGATCACTGCGCAGCACCACCGCGATTTTGGTATCGAAGGTCATGGGTGTCGTCATCATCGTTGCAGGTCCCTTTCAGACTACGGTCGAAAGGATCGTAACGCAGATGCAGGCCGAGAGTCTTTCAGAAAATTGCCATTTCCGCATACTGCTTCGGTGTGACGCCGATGACGTGCTTGAAGGTGGTCGTCAAATGGCTCTGGCTGGAGAAGCCGGTAAGTAAGGCTACCTCTGCGATGGATGCCCGCTGGCGCAGCAGCCGCTGTGCATGGCGGATACGTACATTTTCGAGGTAGACGTGCGGCGGCACGCCGACCTGATCCCTGAACAGGCGCAGCAGATGATACTTTGAGCGATAGACCAGCCCTGCCAGATCATCCAACCGGATCGGATCGGCGTAACAGGTCTCAAGATAGTCCTTAACACGCCGGACATCCCCGGATGCACGATGCAGCCGACGCGGTTCCGATGTGCGGATAGCATGGCGCAGGATGAGCTGTGCCAGTGTCCAGCGGTAGCGGGTTTCCTGTTCCAGAATCGAAAGGGGCGCACGTTCATAGGCGGCACGCTCACATGCCGCATGCAGGTGATGGAAAGCATCAAACAGCGCCTGATCATGGATGACGCTGTGACCGAAATACGGCATCCCGACTGGACGATCCAGCACCTCGCTGGCAATGTCGGTCATCATCTCAACAGAGGGATACAGGGCGCGATAATGAAAGCCGCCGTCGGTGGCCGCTTCTCCGGTATGTGGTTCGCCGGGATGGATCACGATCAGGCCGGCTGGCGGCGTGTACAGCGTATTGCGCTCAAGACAGAAGCGCTGCACACCCTGTTCGACCAGTCCGATCACGTAATAGTCATGCGTATGACGTTTGAAGGCATAGCGGACAATCGTCGCCCGCAGCATCTGAAGCTGATCGAGATGCTCTACCGCCCAGATCTGCGCCTGATCCGGTGACAGGGGGCGGGATTTCAGGGATTCTGGACGCTGCGTCATATCTGCCGTTATTTCCTACTTTTTCGCACCGCGCAGACGCGGGTCCAGCACATCGCGCAGGCCATCCCCCAGCAGATTAAAGCCCAGCACACCGAGCATAATCGCCAGTCCGGGATAGATCATCAGCCACGGGGCCATCTCTGCCAGACCACGGCTCTCATCCAGCATCTTCCCCCATGACGGCGTTGGAAGCTGGATACCGAGTCCGAGGAAGCTCAGCGCCGCTTCCGTCAGCAGGGACCACGACAGCGCAAGGCTGACCTGTACGATCAGCGGCGCAAGCGTATTCGGCAGGATATGCCGCAGGATAATGCCGCCGTCACGCATCCCCAGACAGCGGGCCGCCGTGACGAATTCCATTTCCTTGACGGCCAGCACCGGTGCACGCGCCACCCGTGCGAAGATCGGCGTATAGACGATGGCAATCGCCAGCACGGTGGTATTGATGCCCGGCCCGAAGACCGTCACCACCACCAGTGCCAGCAGCAGCGCAGGCAGCGCAAAGAACACATCCATCGTACGCATGACGACATTATCAAACAGGCCGCCGATGTAGCCGGCCAGAGTGCCGAGCAAAGTGCCGAGTAAGGTCGCTACCCCCACCGACAGCAGCGCCACCTGAAGCGAATTGGCCGCACCTTCCATCAGACGGCTGGCGACATCACGCCCGAACAGATCCGTCCCCATGATGTACTGCTCGCTCGGCTTCTGGAGGCGGTCCATCCGGTGCTGCTCCAGTGTGGGGTATGGCGTGATCTCCAGCGCCCCAAGCAGCGCAATGAAGACATAGGCCAGCACGATCAGCAGGCCGACCGCGCCGCTTCGGTTGCGCAGCAGACGCACCAGCAGCGACGGCTGTGCACTCTTGGCACGTACCGCTGCCGGATCAGGCGGAGCCGCCGGTAAAGGATAAGTAGGTGTACCTGAAACGGACATGATTACGACGCATTCGCAAATGAAATACGCGGGTCAAGGGCAGCGTAAATCACATCGGTAATGAGATTGATCACCACGAAATTGAAGGCCACAAACAGCGCAATCCCCTGTACCAGCGCGTAATCCCGCTGCGAAATGGCGTTAAACACCAGCCGACCGATGCCGGGCAGTGCGAAGATCTCTTCGATTATCACTGTCCCACCGAGCAGATAACCCAGCTCGACGCCGATAATCGTCACAATCGGGATCAGAGCGTTGCGCAGGGCATGACGCCGCACAATCGTCCCTTCGTACAGACCCTTGCTGCGGGCAGTGCGCATGTAATCCTGCCCGAGCACTTCCAGCATGGCGGAGCGTGTTGTGCGCATCAGTGAGGCCGAAAACGAGAAGCCCAGTGTCAGCGCCGGGAAGATCATCTGACTGAAATTGCGCGGCGGGTCCTCCCACAGCGGGACATAATCGCCGGAATTCGGCAGGATTTTGAAGTAAACCGACAGCACATAGATCACCAGCGTGCCGAGCAGAAATCCCGGCATCGCCAGCCCCAGCAGCGCAATCAGCCGTCCGACGAGGTCGATCAGCGAATTATGGCGCACCGCCGATAAAATCCCCATCGGAAGCCCCACCACCAGCGCGATCATCAGCGACATCAGGGCTAACTGGAGTGTCACCGGGAAGCGTGCGAGGATCACATTCATCACCGGTTCTCCATGCCGCACCGACAGCCCCAGATCGCCCCGGACTGCGCCACCCAGCCAGTGGAAATACTGCTCCACGACGGGCTTATCCAAACCGAAATAGGCTTCCAGCGACGCCCGCTGGGTTTCGGTCAGCATCCCGGCTTCGGTACCGAGCATGGCAACAATCGCATCCCCCGGCACCAGACGGATCGCGCCGAAGATCAGAATCGAAACGCCGAGCAGAGTCGGCAGAAAGGCAAAAGCACGTTGTGTAAGGTAGCGAAGCATCAGCAAATCAGGGTGGATGGCCTTTTCAGCCACCCACCACAACCATAACTCTGATATTGACAGGGAACGCGGTTAGCGCTCAAGGGTGACCTGCGCCAGTGACAGCAGGGAGTCGGTCGGTGACGGCACGAAGCCGCTGACATACGGCTGCTGCGCGGTGTACTCATAACCGACGTACAGCCACACCCACGGGGCCTGCTCCGCCAGATGGCGCTGGAACTGGGCGAAGATCTCATAACGGGCTTCTTCGTCCGTCTCGACGCGGCCCTGTGCCATCAGTTCATCAAGCGTATCATCACTGTAACCGGCGACCGCATTCAGGTTACCAGTGGACTGCCAGTAGCGGGCATACATCGTATACGGGTCGGGGCGTCCGCCGTTGAGGGCAACCGCCGATTCGAAGTCCCCGGCCAGCCAGCGATCGACATACACGCTCAGTTCCATCGACTCGATTTCGACGTTGATATTGATCTCAGCCAACTGCGCCTGAATGCTCTGTGCTTCAGACAGCGAGGTCGGCGGCTCGGCATTGGCTGCGATCACCTTGAGGGTAAAGCCATCTTCCATACCAGCGGCGGCCATCAGTTCACGGGCGCGGGCGAGGTCTTTCTGATAGCAGAACAGCTCTTCTGTCGGCAGGGCAAAGGCGGCCATCGTCAGCGGGCCGGTGACACTGCCTTCGCCGAGTGCCGCCACATCCAGCACTTCCTGACGGTCAACGGCGCAGGAAATCGCCTGACGCACTTCGAGCTTGTCCAGCGGTTCGACTGCTGCATTGAGCTGGAAGACGTGATAGCTGATCGACGGGGCGCGATTGAGCACAATCGACTCATCCCCGATCAGCAGGGTCGCCACCAGCGGATCATTCAGCAGGGCGAAGTCAATCGTCCCGGCACGCAGCGCCGCCAGAATCGAGGTCTCATCCGGGATGATGCGAATATCGATGCCGTCGATGTTCGGGCCTTCACCCCACCAGTTGACATTGGCACTCAGCGCAGTGGTCTCTTCGGGTGTCCAGTTTTCGAGGATAAACGGGCCGGTACCATTGGCGACAGTCGCGACATCGCCGCTTTCAATATCCGCCGAGTCGACAATCGCGGCATTGGTCGTCGCAAGTGCAGCCAGCAGCGGCACATCCGGCTCAGACAGATTAAACACGACCGTGAAATCATCCGGCGCGTCAATCGACTCGATGCTCAGATAATTGGCACGGGCCGCCGCCGCTGTCGCTTCATCCAGAATGCGATTGAAGGTCGCGACGACATCTTCAGACGTGAATTCCGCGCCATTGTGGAAGGTCACACCCTGACGCAGGTTGAGAGTCAGCGTCTGCGCATCGTCGGAGAATTCCCAGCTTTCCGCCAGTGCGGGGACCAGTTCGAGGTTCTCATCCAGATTCACCAGCGGCTCGTAGATCAGTTCCAGCAGGCGGAAGGATGCGAACGCCGTCTGCGTGTGCGGGTCAAGGCCGGTGGTATCCGCTGAACGCGCCATGATCAGCACATTGCCGCCATCATCCTGTGCGGAAACCAGACCGAAACAACATAAACAGATTAAAAAGAAGACCACTATTTTGCGCATTACCAGCTCCTTAAGCTGCAAAAAAATACAGTACGACTGTATCGGAGAGGCCACAGTATATCACCTCAGCCGCTTGCGGAAAATCAATTCGGTCACAGTTGGTATTACATAGTCGGCAATTTCCCCAACCTGTGTATATCCGTGACGGATGTAAAAACGCTGCGCGGCATGGTTGAAATCTGATGTCAGCAGAAACAGATCATCGGCAACCTGCGCGGCCCGCCGTTCGGCTTCCGCCAGCAGCAGGCCCCCAAGCCCGGTATTCGCCACATCAGGCTGGATGCCGATCTGCTTCAGGTAGGGGCTGCGACCAAACGCGCCCTGCGGCACCACCCATGCGAAGCCGCAGGCGGGAAGCGTATCATCGACCACCAGCAGCCACTCACCACGCTGCAAACCGGCGGAAAAGTTCGCCACCGCCCTCGCAACCGTCAGACCGTAGCGCTGCCACAGCGGGACCGCGACCATCCACGCGGCGATCTGCGGGATGTCATCAGCGGTCATCTCGCGGATCATCGCCACGTCTGGTGGCTCAGGTTGAGATAATTCGCACCGGGTGTGATCTGCCCCAGCACCACCGGATGAGTGCCACCTGTCAGTGCAGGCAGTGTCCCCGGACGGCCATGCCATGTCTCATAGGCCAGCACCGCAAATACCAGCGCCTCTTTATTGTCGCTGTCCATGCCGATGTCTTCATGCGTCAGCACCTTTGCCGGATTCAGCAGCCCACGCAGCAGGTCGAGCATCACCGGGTTGTGACGTCCGCCGCCGCCGAGGATCACTTCCGCAATTGGTGCAGGGGCAAAGCGTGTATAGGCATCCGCGATACTCTGCGCGGTCAGCGTCGTGACCGTCGCCAGCATGGTCGCGGCATCATTTCCACGCCGCTGTCCCTCGGCGATCAGTTCGGCGGCCATCGCCTTGCTGAATAACTCGCGTCCGGTGGTCTTCGGCGGCTGGAGGTCATAGTACGGATGCTCCAGCAGTTCGTGCAGCCATTCTTCGTCGATGCGTCCGCCGCGGGCCATTTCCGCATCCCGGTCAAAGGACTGTGCGCCGTCCGTAAGCTGGACGATCATCGAGTCGATCAGTGCATTACCGGGGCCGGTATCGAATGCCAGCGGCTCACTGACCGTATCCGACAGCGGCGGCAGGAAGGTTACATTGCCGATGCCGCCGATATTCTGCACCGCCCGCCATTGGGTCGGATGCCGCAGCAGCAGCCAGTCCACGTAGGCCGTCAGTGGTGCGCCCTGCCCACCGACCGCGATGTCTCGTGGGCGAAAGTTGCTGATGGTGGTCAGGCCGGTGCGTTCGGCCAGTATCGCGCCTTCGGTAAGCTGAAGCGTCGCCGAGACACGGCCATCCGGCTCGACAGCATGCCAGAAGGTCTGCCCGTGCGAGCCGATCAGATCGACATCCGCCAGCCTCAGACCGCTTTCCGCGATCACGCGCAGCGTCGCGTCTGCGAACAGCTCGGCCTGAAGAAAGTTCAGCTTACACAGTTCATCGACCCGACCGGTATCTGGCTGGCTGGCCGTCAGGACGCGCGACTGAAAGCCTTCGGGATAATCGGCAGTGATGCCGTGAATGATCCTCGCCTGTAAATTCGGTGGCGCACCGCTGATCTCACACAGTGCCGCATCAATCCCATCGACCGACGTGCCGGACATCAGTCCCACCACAAACATCGCATACCCTTTCCTGATTCAAGTATGCAGATGTTAGTCCGTGCGGCGGGTCTTGGCAATCAGGCCAGCAGACCAGCGGGAGGGAAGACCTTATCACAGGTTTTGTAGCATCCCCACCACCTGATATATTACAATCAACCTTATAACAACTATAGTTTATGCCATTCGACCGCAAAGACAGCACCTATCGCACCATAGATCAAAGGAGTTTGCATGATGTCACGGATTTTATTACGAGTTTTATTTCTGACAGGCTTATTTACCCTGATGATCAGCGTCTCCGCAGCGCAGGATGACGAGCTTCCCCCGCTGGAACCGCCCGATGTCGGCGCATTTGAGAGCGGCACTTATCGCAACATCTTTGTGGAATGGGGACGCTCTGAAGACGAGATCCGCGAAAAGATCGACGCAGCATGGGAACAGCTTTTCTACGGGGATGACGATACCGAGCGCGTCTACTATCCGGTCGGGGATGATATGGCCTACATGCTTGATACCGGCAACAATGACGTGCGCAGCGAAGGCATGTCTTACGGCATGATGATCGCCGTCCAGCTCGATAAAAAAGAGGAATTCGACCGCCTGTGGAAGTGGACAAAAACCCACATGTACAACAGTGAAGCGCCTTATGCCGGTTACTTCGCTTGGCACACCACGCCGGAAGGCGAAGTCATTGATGCCAATCCGGCATCTGACGGCGAAGAGTGGTTCGTGACGGCGCTGTTTTTCGCGTCTGCACGGTGGGGCAACGGTGAAGGCATCTTCGACTACGAAGCTGAAGCCAACGCCATCCTGCACACGATGCTCCATACCGAAGACGATGGCGGCGGTGGTGGGATCGCGACCAACATGTTCCACCCGGAAACCAAAATGATCGTCTTCGTCCCTACCGTCGGACGCAACAGCAACTTTACCGACCCGTCCTATCACCTGCCGCACTTCTACGAACTGTGGGCACGCTGGGCGGAAAAGGACAACGACTTCTGGACCGAAGCCGCCGCGATCAGCCGCGAGTTCTGGCCGACCACCGCCCATCCTGAAACCGGTCTGATGCCGAACTATGCGAAGTTTACCGGCGAGCCTCAGCCCTCAGGTGACTATGGTGAGTTTTTCGGCGCGGACTCCTGGCGCAACGCCATGAACGTCGCGGTGGATTATGCGTGGTTCGCCGCAGATCCGTGGCAGATCGAGCAGAGCGACCGTCTGCTGGAGTTCTTCCATAATCAGGGTGTGCGGACCTATGTGGACAAATACACGATTGATGGCAGCGAGGCGCTGACGCCGTATCATTCCGAAGGGCTGGTCGCGATGAATGCCACCGCCGCCCTTGCATCCACTACACCCAAAACATGGGACTTTGTCGAGGAATTGTGGGAGATGCGCATCCCGTCCGGGCAGTGGCGCTATTACAACGGGCTGCTGTACCTGATGGCGCTGATGAATCTCGGCGGGGAATTCCGCATCTACACGCCAGATACGAATTAGCCGTTACAGCCCGACTCACGGGATGGTGATGGATATGAGGGGCAGGCTGATTGCCCCTCATTGCTGATTCAGGCGCCGTTGTCGAAATTCCCATAACGGGCGATGTCTTCATCCGAGGGGATGATTTCGCCATCGTCTGTCAGGACATATTCTTCACGCTTGGGCTTTTCGAACAGGTCATCGTTCTTACGCTTCACCTCAGTATCCGGGACAACCGTCCGGTTCATCTGCGGCAGGATGAACATCACCGCCATTGCCGCCAGAAATATCACCAGAAAGAACAGTCCACCGTCCGAGGTTGACATGAAGAACAGGCTCAGGGGAAGCAGAAGCAGCGTCCCACCGCAGCAGCCGATGCCCGGTCGGCCATTCCCCGAAGAAAACCAGATAAACATGATGGATGCCTTTGATAATGGATGACCAACAAGCTAAATTGTAACGGAATTTGTCAGGGAAAAGTGGTTTCGGCGGTGCTTTTAATGGACGTATCACCCGCAGTATACGCGCTACTCACGCAGCGGGATGACATGGCGAGCCACCGAAACGCTGCTGGACACCTCTTCCTCCTATAACGCCGCTGACGAGTTCATCGGTAGGTAGGCCGCGACGGCTTCAGCATCACAAAACAAAAAGCGAGAGTGCCTGATGCCTCTCGCTTTTCTTATTGATTGATGATGAAATCGTCTGATGCCTTAAATGCGTTGGCTAAACTTCCATGCAGTAAAGAGTGAAAGAAAAATCAGACATAAAAGCACGACACCATTAAACAAGGCTGCTTGGTCGCCGGTTTCGGTATAATTGCTCAGCATACTCACCAAACCTAAGATTGCAATTACAAGTAACGTGATCGAACCGACTCCATAAATGGTACGCCGAAGCCTCACCTTTTCGATAAAAACACTTTGATAATTTTGACTAAACGTTGTAGTTAACAAAAGAAACAAATGTAAAAGATTTGACTGTTCCCAAAAACCATCTAACGCGTTCATTGCGGTCTGTTTCCTGATTATATTGTTCAGCAAGAGAAACATCCCCGTCCAAGCTGTTAATTCTAATAGGAGAAACAAGAATAATAGGTTATTAGACAACGTTGAATGCATTTATATACGACTCTGTCAGCAGTTTGTATCTGTTTTATAATGATGAGATCAATCAGTTGAAATCGAAAGGTATTGGAATAGCTATCACACGAATGCGTCATTATACGTCGATATACACTGAATAGTGATCAACGAACCACGATATGAAGGAAGAAAAAGCGAGAGGCACTCAGACACTCTCGCTTTCCTCATTGATACCGAAGCAGTCTGATACTTAAACCGGCGGCGTGGCCGTGACGATGAAGATCACTACCAGCACGAGGAAGGCCGCCAGCGTTCCCATGGACATCAATGGCTGCGGGATGCGACCACGTGTTTCTTCAACCGCCGCCTCGCGGTTGTGGTTGGCGATGTACTCACCGATGTGCATCCCCATCCAGCTCGCGCTCAGGCCGGCAATCAGCGATACCACCACATACAGCGCCATCGTCGGCAGGTCCAAGCTCAGCATCGGATAGAAGACGGGGATCAGCGGGGCCACAATCACCACGCCGACGGTCGCCGCGATGCCGGTGCTGATCCATGACACCTCACGTTTGCCGGACCGGAACTGGTACAGCGTCCACAGGTCAATCGCGACCAGCGGAGCCAGCACGAGAATCCATGTCGAAAAGCGCATCATGTCCTGCACGCCGAAGACCTGAATCAGCACGATCCGAATCACCAGTGCGACCACCCCACTGAGCGTCGCCGCGCCGACATAGCGCAGGCTGCGGTTCGCGATCACACCGGCAAACGCCGCGGTGAACACGATCATCGCACCGAGCATCCACTCCGGACGATAGCGCTCGACCAGCACCCCCGGATTGCGCAAGGCATTGTCCCAGTCCAGCGTGAGGATTTGCAGCCACGGCATGATGATGCTGGCAAACATCAGAATCGGCAGCGCATCACTGAAGCTGAAATGCTGGATGCCACGCCACTCGCGGCGCGGCTGGGTGGAAAGATACAGCTTGGCGGACATCAGCATGATAAATGCAAGGCTGACGAGCAGCAGAATATGCGGGATGCTCCATGCTGTGAGGTCGCGTCCATAAACCATGTGCCAGATCGGGTCGGCAGGCACGACGTACATCAGGAAGGCGCTGCTCAGGATCAGCAGGCCGAGCACCGGGTTCGTCCGCAGCCTCTGCTGAAACGTCCCCTTGTAATGGCGCATCACATACCACAGCCCCCAGAAGCCGACGAATACCCCCGCTCCGAAGCCAAAGTACAGCATCAGATGCGGACGCCAGAAGAAATCCTCACCGAACGGAATACCATACTGACGATGCCAGATCTCATCCCAGAACGGCCCAATCACCAGACACAGCCCACCCACAGCCAGCAGTACTGCCAGCCCCTGCCGGGTGCCAATCGAGAGTGACCTGCTTGCCGGGGCTTTATGGCCTGCGGGCAGCGGACGGAACAGCAGATGCCACGTCACCAGCGCGAAGCCCGCCGAGACAATCATCAGGATTGCCATCAGCAGCCAGAACAGGCCGACACGGTCATCGGTCGGTATCCCGCCCCAGAAGGTGAAGATCGCAAACGCGCCCACAATCATCAGGCCAGCGGTCAGCCATTGCCATCGGTTTGAATGATCGGAAGCATGCGGCAGTTTATCGGGTGTAATTTCCATCATCCAGCTCCTGAAAAAATAATTTTATGGAAGCTGGAGTATAAACATTACATTCTGTGTTTCCAAAAATTGCCCATATTTTGTTATCTTTCAGCGGACTCAATCGTTATCTGTGTCTATAGCGTGTGGTATGAGAGCAAGGAGTCTGACACTGTTGGAGTGTTGAGGCCTGACGGGTGGGGACACAGCCCCACCCCTACAGCGCGTTATTCGATGATGCGAAGAATTGCACTTCCTTCGAAGTGAAAAGTTGAAAACAGAGAATGCCTCACTCCTTCAGCATGATACTGCGCAGCGCCGAGGTCAGCGCGTTGACATTTTCCTTGCGCGAGGTGTATCCCATCAGGCCGACGCGCCACACCTTGCCCTTGAGTTCTCCCAGGCCGCCGCCGACTTCGATGTTATAGTCGTTCAGAAGCTGTTTGCGGACCGATGCCTCGTCCAGATGTTCCGGCACGACCACCGTCGCCAGCGACGCCAGACGATACGGTTTCTCGACCAGCATGCGGAAGCCGAGGCTTTCCATCTCGCTCCACAGATATTCAATATTCTCCTGATGCCGCTGCCAGCGTGCTTCCAGCCCTTCTTCCGCGATCAGGCGCAGGCCTTCATACAGGGCATAAATCGACGAGATCGGCGCGGTGTGATGATAGGTGCGCTCTCCGCCCCAGTATTTCTGGATGGTCGTCAGGTCCAGATACCAGTTTGGCACGCGGGTTTTACGGTTGACCAGCTTATCCACCGCCCGCTGATTGAAGGTCAGCGGACTGGCCCCCGGCGGGACGCTCAGGCACTTCTGGCCGCCGCTGTAACAGGCGTCAATCCCGATCCGGTCCACGCCCACCGACAGGCCGCCAAGCGAGGTCACGGCGTCGACGATCAGCAGTGCGCCGTGTTCATGTACCATCCGGGCAATGTCTTCCAGCGGCTGACGTGCGCCGGTTGAGGTCTCGGCATGGACGATGCCGACAAGGGTGTAAGTCTTTTCCTTCAGTGCAGCTTCGATCTCCGACGGATCGAACACCTGTCCCCATGGACGGTCAATGCGGGTGACATCTGCGCCGTAGCGTTCAGCCATATCCTGCATGCGCAGGCCGAAGTAGCCGTTGGAACATACCAGAAATGTATCCCCCGGCTCCACCAGATTGCAGATCGCCGCTTCCATCGCCGCCGAGCCCGTACCGGAGACCGGGATGGTCAACTGATTTTCGGTCTCGAACACGTAGCGTAAAAGATCCTGCGTGCGATCCATCAGCTGCAGGAATTCCGGGTCGAGGTGACCAATCAGGCCAGTTGCCATCGCCTTCAGCACACGCGGATCGGCCATACTCGGTCCCGGCCCCATCAGAATACGGGGCGAAACATTAATTTCAGGCGCTTCCATCAGGTTATCCTTTAGTTCAAAAATCAGTATCAATCGTCAGATGTATCAGCCACTAAAGCCTATCTGAAAATTCGCTATAGGCTGGGCCGGAAGAATCCGGCGCCTACGTTTTGCGTGGTATGCATTTATATCATTTGTAGGGACACTGCCTGCCGTGTCCGCCACATCCACTGTTTAGAAACAGCCATCACATATCCGTTTCCGCCAGTTGAGCCAGCACCTGTGCCAGTACCTCAACCCCGCGCTCGATTTCTTCCGATGAGGTGTATTCCTCTGGCCGGTGACTGTAGCCATTCGCCGACGGAACAAAGATCATACTCGTCGGGCAGATGTCCGCCATGAACAGCGTATCATGATAGGCACGGCTGACCAGTTTCTGATAAGTGTACCTCAGTGATTCGGCGGTCGTGGTCAGCGTCTCGACAATCGCCGGGCCGGAATGACACGGCGCGTCAGCATTCAGCACGCTCAGCTCATAGTGCAGACCTCGCCTCTCGCAGACCTCAGCCACTGCCTGCTTCACAGTCTCGACCATGCCATCACGTGAGGCAAGGTCAATATCACGGAGGTCGATCTCCATCAGCACACGGCTGGGGATACTGTTGACCGCCCCCGGATACACCTGACACAGCCCGACGGTTGCAACCGCGTCCGGACTCTGGCTTTCACGTCCAGCCTGCTCGACTGCCAGCACAATCTCCGCCGCCGCCGGGAAAGCGTCGCGACGGTCTGGCATCAGTACGGTTCCGGCATGACCGCCGTCCCCGTGAATGACCACGCGCAGCGTGGCCGGGGCTGCAATCGCCGTGACAATACCAAGCTGAAGTCCAGCCTGCTCCAGACGCGGCCCCTGCTCGATATGCAGTTCGACAAAGGCGTCATAGTATCCCTTCGCAAGCTGAACAGTGTCCAGCGGTGCATCATAACCGGCCTGCTGGCGGACCGTTTCGAACTCCTGCCCCTGTTCATCGCGCAGACCGCGCAGCTTATCTGGTGTCAGCTTTCCGGCAAGGGCGCGGCTTCCGAGACAGCCCACACCGAAGCGCGTCGGCTCTTCCGACGTGAACATAATCAGTTCGATCGCACGCTTCGGCTGGAATCCGGCACCGCGCAGCGCACGGACCGCCTCAATCGCCCCCAGCACACCGACTGTACCATCATAACGGCCAGAATACGGAATTGCGTCGATATGGGAGCCGGTGGCGACTGCCGGAAGCGCATCATCAGTCCCCGGCCAGCGCGCGAACACGTTACCAACCGCATCTTCGCGCACGGTCAGGCCAGCGTCGGCCATCAGCTCGCGGATAAACTGCCGCGCCTGAAGCTCGACCGGTGTGAACAGCACACGGGTGACAGCAGGCGCAGGCACATCGGAGAAACCCGCCAGCGTGTCGATTTCGCTTTGCAGGCGTTGGGAGTCAATCGTCAGGTTCGGGATCATCACAGCCACTTCAGTTCAGGAAAGCGGATCACGGTTGACATCTTTATAGTACAGGTACGTGCTCTGGGTTTTGCCAATCGCGCAGAACCACTGCGGACAGTAAGGCCCCATCCAGATCGCGTCCCCGGCCTGTATCGGATACCAGCAGTCATCGAGCCGATAGACGCCCTGCCCTTCCAGCAGATAGAGGCCGTGTTCCATGATATGCGTCTCGACGTATGGCAGCGCCGCCCCCGGCTGAAAGCTGAACAGGTTGATCGCCATATCGAACGCCAGATCGGTCGGCAGCAGCACCCGCAGACGCGCCGCCTCGTCCCCCATGAACGGATCACCCGCCCCCGCCCACGCGTTCCCGGTGACGACCCACGGTCTGCTGGTGGTATACGGGGATGGCAGATAGACTTTTTCGAACACCATAATGCGCGTGTCTTCCAGCGCCGTAAGCTGATGGTCGGTATCAGCCGGGATGTAGACGAACTCGCCGCTTTCCAGCGTCATATCGCTGCCGTCAATCGTCACACCGAGCGAGCCTTCCATCACATACACGTAGCGCTGGACCCCCGGCATCGGATTACCAGAGGTCGCGCCGCCCTGCATCACGGCGATGTACTGCGTAAACTGGGGCGCACGCGACAGACGCGGCGAGATCAGCACGATGCTCTGCGTCAGTGTCCAGTCTGGCAGCGCCGCCTGAACGTGTCCGTCCGGCGCGATAAAGGCATGGTTAAGGCGCATGGAGGTGCGCGTCTGCCCTAATGGGTGCATAAAATCAACTCCAGTCGTGGTTACATCACAGTGCTTACAGCACCATGCTACTTTACCCAA
>JAEZAF010000041.1 GCA_023430545.1 Chloroflexota bacterium | reverse complement strand
GGGACGAACTCGACCGCCAGCAGTGAAAGCTGAAGGCGTGCCAGTTCCTTGAAGGCGACAATCGTCAGGCTGATATCCGCGGCGGTGATGGCTTCCTCGAGCTGGCCGGACGAGAAATCCGCCAGATTGGCATCGGCCATTACGAGGCGTGTGCCGGTGGTCACACGGTGGCGGCTGAGTTTGATCTCGGTGGTCGGCTGGACTCCAAGCGGCGGCCCGAACAGCGCTTCGTCGTTGGCGAGGTCGGCGGGCAGGGTCTCGCATTTGCCCTGATGCAGATAGACCACCACGCCTGAACCCACCCGCGCCACGATCAGGTCATCCCCACGCAGCACGGCGCACAGCATATTGGCTTCGTAGGTTTTGTCAGGATGGCTCTGATTGAATTCCAGCAGATTACCGTTAAGGTACTCGATAGTTTCGCGCAGTCCGGCGGTGACGCTGCCGGTGCTTTCGAAATACTGTTCGGCGGCGGTGAGGGCCATGCGCTCGTAAAAAGCCGCAGGGGCCAGTGCATCCCCTGAGGGCAGGACGAGCGTAAAGAGCGTATCGGCTTCGCGACCGCGTGCGGCCTTCAGCGGTGCAACTTCAACCAGCGCACCGGGCGGCGCTGTGCTGATCGAACGCCCGCCCACGACGTAAAGCTGCCCAACCAGGGCTTCATATTCAAACGGCATTGCGACTCTATTCCCGGCTTGCGTGCTGCATACCTGCCAGGGCTGGCGGATATGCGGATGCGGCTGCTGACGAATCGAAGCATGAGTATAGCACAGCGGAGAGGAGACGAAACAACTGTTCCGTTATCTTTGGGGAAGTCGCAGGGTAGAGATACGACGGTGCTGTTCTCTACCCTACCTTATGAAAGGATTGGGGATGTCGTCCTACGATGAAATCTTTTGCAGGATTTCCTCGGCCAGAGTGCGGATCTGTGCCAGCCGGATCGGTTTCAGGACGAAGTACACATCAGGATAGTCGCGGATCAGGCTGCCCGCCTGCTTGTTGGAACTGACGACCACGACCTGTGTCCCTTTGAAACGAGGATCGCCGGTGATTCTGGGCAGAAGGTCAGCACCGCTGACGTATGGCAGCAGCATATCCAGAAAGATCAGCTGCGGCGTGAGATCTTCCAGCAGATCGAGCGCTTCCTGTCCATTGACCGCTTCGATAACGGTAATGCCGAGGTCTTCCAGCACACGACGATAGATAACCCGCAGATTGTTTTCATCTTCGATGATTAGCGCCTGTATTGGTTCCACACGACTTCTCGCTTAGCTAAATCAATAACTGATTATGGTTTAGCACCCGGTATGATGGCACCGGCTCAATGCTTTCTTTTATTGTATACGTCATTGTACACGCTCTTATGTGAAGCGTATCACTATTTCTCACAGAATTTTCGACAGGGCTTCAGATAAGACTTTGGTTGAGGGCACTGCACGTGTGCATTCGTTATCACAGGCCCTGGTACGGCTCATTAACGATCATGATTTTCTTATCCTGTGGACTGACCTCTGTGTTATCGTGCGATGACATAGCGCAGCACTGGATTGTCCTCACGTTCGACTTCATCCAGATTGGCGACGGACAGTTCGCCGTGCTGATAAAGATACTCGACGTGCGCCCCGGCCTCTTCGATGGCGAGCAGTTCTTCGTAGTGCTGGCTGTCGGGATACATTGCCTTTGTAATCGCACCGATGGACGCTGGTTCTGCTGCCTGACGGATGATGTCGCGGACGCGCTCCAGCTTGCGCTCGTGGCTCTGATGCAGGGCGGCGACACGGCCATAAAAATCCGTAATCGGGTCTTCGTGTCCGCCGAGTGCAAGGCGAATGCCCTCGACCTGAGCGATTTTGTGCAGGGAGTCGCGGTAGTGGCCGAGACCGGTGTAATGGGTGATGCTCTCCGGTGCCTGATGGGGTGTGGTCCGGCTGAGGACATGATCGGCGCTGATCAGCACATCCCGGATCTGGATGCAGACCTGACCGGAGCAGTGGCCGGGGGTGTGGATAAAGCGCATGCCGTCGATCTCGGTGTCTTCTTCCAGCAGAAAATCGACTGGCACCGAGCGCACATGCATCTTGGCGAAGGCGTAGAGGCCCATCAGGGTCTGGATCTTGTCCGGCGTGATGCCTGCCCGTTCGAGATACACGCGCAGGTCCTTGCTGGCGATGGTGACACGTTCTTCGTAGGCAGTCAGCACGCGGCGATCCAGCGCGTGAATGCCGACTTTCGCGCCGGACTGATCGAGCGCAAAGGCCACGCCGCCAAAATGGTCAATGTGACCGTGTGTGACCATAATGCGCCGGATATCACGCAGATGCAGCGGTTCCCCGTAGTGATCGCGGATGTGCGCGAAACCGTCCAGTAAATCCTCATTGCTCGGCGGATAACCGGAGCCGGTATCAATCAGTGTCGGTTCACCCGCATTGAGGACGACATAGCTGTAACCGATAAAGCCGCTGCGAAAGACATCCAGCGGCAGGCGATAAATGCGCACGCCGGTGCTGGTCTCGAACCGTTCAACTGAGGGCAGGCCTGGGCTGGACATCCACTGATCCTTAAGATGAAGAAGACAACACGTCGCTATCTTAACACGTCTTCCCCTCACCCCGGCATGCTGCGCATGCTTTCCCTTCCCTCACAGCATCCGACGAGCGCTTTTCCAGTCAGATGCACCGTAGGGGAAGAGGATAGGGTTTTCAAAAGTAGGTATTTGATTTTCGGTTTAGCTATTTGCAACGGACAGGGCAGG
>JAEZAF010000012.1 GCA_023430545.1 Chloroflexota bacterium | reverse complement strand
GAGGAACAGCAGCGGCTTGATCACTACATCGGCGACGAGCGAGACGCGCTGCTCCTGCGACTGTGGACATGCAAGGAAGCACTGGTCAAGGCCACCGGTGAAGGCTTTCAGGCGATGCTGCGCTATCAGCTTCGATGGGATCAGTCATCCGGCCAGATGACCGCACATGATGCTCAGGGCGATGCGATCCCCTGGGCCGTGCAGCCGCTGACCATCCATAATGCATACACAGCCGCCATCGCAGCCGCATCCCCCGCTGGAACAACCGCCAGTAAGTTGAAACTGCAAATCATCGAGCGCACTTACCCGTCCGAACTGAAAACTTCATAGGGAAAATGACGACTTTCGTCTATACTTAGGCCATTGGAGATCCGCAGACGCCCTAAGTGAGGGGAAACGTGCGTCAGAGCCATGAAACTCAACATCCCATAAAGCGGCTGCACCTCAGATGGTCGGTATGGATCGGCCTCCTGCTGACCGTGCTGCTGCTGTCGAGGCACACACTTCAGGCAGCGCCCCCTCTCGTTAACAGTCCGGCGGATAACACCACCCTGGACGGTCTCTGCACGCTTCGTGAAGCGATTCTCACCGCCAACGGCACACCCGCCAATCCTGACTGTGCCGCCGGGATCAACATTACCTTCGCGGTGGGAGTCAATACCATCACCGTGACGACGCCCCTTCCCGCGCTGACCGCCAACGGCGTCCTGATTGATGGCTTTATCAACGGATCACAGGTCGTCACCTTAGAAGGCACAGCGGGCGCAGGCAGCGGCCTCACCATTCAGTCAGCCAACAACACCATACAGAATCTGGCGATTGTCAGCTTCCCGCAGAATGGCATCGTCATCACAGGGCCAACTGCGCAGGCCAACACCCTCAGCGGTCTGTACATCGGCACCGATATCACCCTGACACCCGGCCTCGGAAATGCGGCCAACGGCATCCTCATCGCCAACGGTGCACACAGCAACCTCATCGGCGTTGTGACCACTTCCGCAGCGGAGCGTCTGACCATCGGCAGCAATGGGCTGAACGGGGTCGAAATTCGCGGGACGAATGCCGCTGTACCAGCCAATGATACCCGCAATAATCGCATCGTCGCTTCGAATATCGGCATCCGGGCGGACTTTGGCTCCGCACTCCCAAATGGACAGCACGGCGTGCTGATCACCGCTGGTGCCAATAACAATATCATTGGCGTCGCTGGTGCGGATATTCTGACGGCCAACGTCATCAGCGGCAACACCGGCTCCGGCGTGCTGATCACTGGCGCACAGACGCAGCGCAATCAGATCATCGAAGCACGCATCGGAACCGATCTGACCGTGGCATCACCCTTCCCCAATAACATCGGCGTACAGGTCACCGGCGGCGCAAATACCAATATCATCGGCAATGGCAACTTCATCGCTTCCAATACCAGTGTCGGCGTGCTGCTGGATGGCGTTCAGGGTAACAGCATCACCAATGGCAACTTGATTCAGGCTAACGGCGGCAGCGGCATCTTCGTCGCCAACGGCGCGGCCAGCAATCTCATCACCAATCAGAATACCATCACGGCCAATGGCGGGAACGGCATCGAACTCTCCGGCGCGACGACCACCGCCAACACCATTACCAGCAATACCATCAGTGACAATATCCAGAATGGCATCGTGATCCGTCAGGGGTCAAATGCCAATACCATCAGCGCCAATACGGT
This sequence comes from Chloroflexota bacterium, assembly GCA_023430545.1. Classification (GTDB taxonomy): domain Bacteria; phylum Chloroflexota; class Anaerolineae; order Aggregatilineales; family Phototrophicaceae; genus JAEZAF01. The sequence continues at coordinate 17,655 of JAEZAF010000012.1, read as the reverse complement.
GGAAGATAACACCATCTTTGGCATCGCGATTGTCAGCAATGGTTCGAATAACAACCTGATCGAGCAGAATACTATCACCGGTAATCAGAGCGCAGGCGTGACGATTATGAATAACGCCTTGCAGAATACCATCACCGAAAACAGCATTACCGGCAATGTTGGCGAGGGAATCGATCTTCAGGCGGACGGCGCGACTCCTAACGATGCCGGGGACACCGATACCGGGCCGAATAATCTTCAGAATTACCCTGCGAATCTGCTTGCCATTGATACCGGGGAGAGCACATTAGTCGGCGGTGTGATGGACGGCGGAGCCAGCGGCCCGTTTCACATCGAGGCCTTCTCAAACCCTTCACCTGATCCACTTGGCATTGAAGGCGATCTGTTTATCGGCGCGGCAGACACGCCCAACGGACAGTTCCAGTTGACACTCCCGCAGGGCATCACCCCGCGTGTACTGTCCTTCACCGCGACCGACAGCACCGGTAACACCTCCGAGTTTTCGCCCCCGGTACCGATTATTACCGTGCAGGCGGCATTTACCGCCACACCGACCATTGGCAATGCACCACTGAATGTCAGCTTCACCAATCAGACGACGCTTGAACCGGCCTCGACCGTTGCCAGCTACCAGTGGGATTTCGGCGACGGCTCACCCGTGAGCACCGCCGTCAATCCTAACCACACCTTTTCCCAACCCGGCACTTACACCGTCACCCTGACCGTAACCGTTTCAAACGGTGTGATTTCACTGTCCGATACCGCCGAGCTTGAGATTATCGTCAATCAGGCCAGCACCAATACGCCCGTCCCACCCGTCGAAACAAATACGGCGGTTCCACCAACAGAGATCCCCCCCACAACTGTCGTGCCTTCAGCGACTGCGTCACTGACAGCATCGGCCACTCAGACAGCAACAAACACGGCGACCCGTACCGCGACCAGCACACTAACCTCCACACCGACCTTCACGGCCAGCTTTACACCAACGTTTACGCCATCGCACACTGCGACGTTCACACCGTCGGCAACCTTCACACCAACAGCGACGTTCACGCTGACACCCAGCTTTACCCCAACATTTACGGCAACGGCGACGCTGACCCCCAGTTTCACACCGTCGCTGACGGCCAGCCCGACACCACCGCCGACGCTCACGCCGATCCTGGAACCGTCCATCACACCCACTCAGGATGTCATCATCATCAAAGATCCGGTGGATGAGGATGTCTTTACCATCGAGGTCGAAAATGGCGGCCAGACGCTGACTAACGTTGTGCTTGAAGAAGCACTGAAGCCAGGTGTGATCTATATCTCATCGTCGCCAGGTTCACCTCTCTGCCGGGAGGAAGCTGGCGTGATCTCTTGCAATATCGGCACACTGGGCGGAAATGAAACCTTCCGGGTGGATATCCAGGTTGATTCGGAAGGCGTGGATATCGTCTCAGGCCAGACCACCCTGCGCAGCGATCAGTTCAGTACCCGTGTCGATGATGTTTACATCGTCAAGGCCAGCCAGCCGCCGTTTGCTGCCCCCGGCGAATCGATCACCTACACTATCGGCGTGATTAACCCGACCTCGCGCACGGTCACCGGTCTGACGGTCTTCGATACCATGCCCGAATCAGTGACAATTGATAATGCCGTGGTCACACAGGGAACCGGGCAGATCTCAGTTGACGGGCAGAATATCCGCTATCAGCAGGCATCGCTGGCGGCAGGTGGACGGGTGACGCTCACCATCACCGGCCAGCTTCGCGCCGATGCCCTCGGCTCGCAGATTGCCAACCGCGCCTGCCTGACCACCTCGACCATTACGCGTCCACGTTGTGCGGTGGCTGGTTTTATCCGCGCCAATGCCCTGCCCGCCACCGGGGAAGGCTCACCACTTCAGTGGACCGTCATCGGGATTGCCGCCGCCCTGATCGTGACAACCGGCTTCATCCTTCGCGGCGCATTCAGACATCAGGTGCGATAATCTCAATACCGGTTCCCAGCCTTACCAGAGTACGTATTTGGGATTCCGTTGACATTTCGACCATCAAGAGTTTCAACAAACCAGTTTTTGCGTAGGGGCGGGCCCTTGTGTCCGCCCCTCGCTCACCCACCACATCCCGCCAACAGTGTGTATTCTGATTACGATCCCGCGACCAGTGTCAGAGTAAACGGAATCGTCAGCGTACATTCAGGTGTCTGTGCAAAGACTTCGATCACCGACTCGCCCTGAATGCGGTCCAGTGCCAGCACGTTGAGCGTATCGCGATGGGTGTTACCTTCAGGATCGGTATACTCGTTCTGATAGACCCCCTCGGCAACCCGCTGATACGCATTATTCCCGTATTCGACCATCGTCCCGTCACCACTCAGGTTCAATGCTGAAGGCACACCGGATGCCTCAAATCCTACGACTCGTCCACCGGGACAGGTCGCCTCTGTAACATCCCAGCGGAAGGACCAACGCCCCGGCGCAGGTGCCCCCGCGGGCACAGTCAGCGCGTCTGGGATTGTCACCGGTGTATCCAGCAGATCGACTGGCAGTGCCTGAAGGTTATCAGGATCAATCGGCTGCGGGTCATTCGGAACACCCGCAGCGGTCAGGTCAGCCGTCAGCGGGACGGTCACCTGTACACCCGGAACGGCGGTGCGTGTGCTGCCATTCGCTGTTACACTGACAATGCCATCGAGGGAACTCAGCGTCAGGTCGCCGTTGTCACCGGTCTGGACATAAGTCGTACCATTCAGCTCGATCACCACTTCGTCGATCCAGAGCGTGACGGTCGCCTGACCTTCCGGAGTCTGAATCAGCATGCCGCTGTTCGGGGCTGCTTCGCACGGGGCATCCGTCGCACCACTCTGGAAGTAAAACGCCTGCATTGGGCCATAGTTCAGCGGAGACTCACTCGTTACCTGTGCATCGACGATTTCATCGAGCGTATCAAGGTCAATCTCCGGTTCCACCTCGACCAGATCGGCGGCAATCCAGCCGTAATTCACCCCACCCGCCTCATTGATAATGCGCACCCGTATCCAGTCTGATGCCGGTGTGCGTCCATTGAGGACCAGATCAGCCCCGGCTTCCAGTACGGTCACAATCTCGCTCGATGTGGAGGGAAGCGCACGCATTCTGGCGTTTCCATTCAGCCGTCCTTCGATAATCGTGGTCGGCGCGGTCAGCTTGGTATCGCCAAACACGACAAATGTGACAGGAGCCTGAGGGGTAAGGTCACTGTCTGATGAAGCATCAGGCGCAGTTTGTGGTGCACCTTGTGTCTCAGTCGTGCTGCTCTGCTGTGCCAGGGTGGTACGCACCCGCATCAGGATAACACCCCACTCCTGATTGGTGAGATCCATCGGACTCAGGCTCAGGCTCTGCATCTCGATAACCTCTTCGATGTCCCCCGGCTCATCAAATTTGAAATCAGCAAAACCAGGACGAGATGCCGCCTCCAGCGTCGAATGTCCGTAGCAGACCTCGTTGTTCGCCAGCGAGTCGCAGGTGGTCTTGGTGACATCGAGCGCTTCCTGTACAAGCACCGGGCAGTCCTCGATTTCCTGTGGTGACAGCGTCGGTGCGGTCGTCGGTGTCATTGTCCCTTCGAAAGCTTCTTCGGTCATCATTTCTTCAGTGACAGCCGTCTCCGGCGTTGTGTCCGGCGCTTCGGTTTGAGCCTGAACGCTCAGTGTCACCATCAGCATCAGGCTGAAGGTCAGCAGTCCCAGCAGGCGCAGTGTTCTCATGCGAATTCTCCAGTCAGCGAGCAAAGTTCATCAGGCATCATATTGTTACGATAGGCAGTCGTTTTTTCAGAGTATTCTCTTTGAATCGTAATCACTGGCAGCTTTCCAGCGGATCAGACCCGTACAGATAAGTCTGGATCTCAGCGTCGGTCAGATTGCGATTTGCCTGTCGGCAGGCCGTCGCCATCCAGTCCTCGACACTGGCCTGCCAGATACGGATACGACCGTTTTCACCTCCCAGCGCCAGATAGCGGTCATCCGGGCTGAACACCGCCGAAGTGACCGCCTGCCCCATCCTGAAAGGCCGCCCAATGGGATTTGCCACCCCTTCGCGGATACTCCACAGCAGGGCGGTATTGTCACGGCTTCCGGAGACAAAATATGCGCCATTATGGCTGAAGGCCAGCGCACCGACCCAACTGGTATGCAGGCGGATCTGCTGCCTCAGCGTTCCTGTGCCGACATCCCAGACCGCCACCAGCCCATCCCGCCCGCCTGAAAGCAGCAGCGACCCATCGGGGTTAAACGCCAGACTGATCACCGCTTCCGAATGAGCACTCAGGACAGTATGCGAGGTCAAATCGGCGCTGTCACCTGTTATTTCCCACAGGATCGCAGTCGAGTCCAGGCTGCCGGATGCCAGATAGCGCCCATCCGCACTGAAGGCCAGCGTCACCACCCGATCCAGGTGCGCATCAAGCACCAGATCTTGTGGCTGCCACTTTGCATCAGCGCCTCGACGCCACAGACCAATTCTGCCCGAGACATGACCTGCCGCGAGCAACTGTCCATCCGGGCTGAATGCCAGCGAATATATTCCTGGCTCCGCACTTTGCAGCGCATCCCCAACTGCTTTCCCGCTGGCCGCGTCAAACAGCTTAATGACCCCATCCGCATCTGCATTCGCCCACAGGCTGCCATCGGGTGATAAGGCCGCCGCCGTCGTCTCACGGATAATCAGCTCTTCATAGATGACCTTCGTGGTATACGCCTGATCTTCAGGCGACCACTGCCAGCCAATATCGACTGTCTCGTCCGGTTCCTGATCGGCATTGATATTTCCAAAAGCCCAAAGACTGTTGGTTTGCGGATCAAAGTACATCTGGCGAACCGTCTGCGGAATGGGCTCGGCATCATCCACCAGTGACTCTTCGCTCAGGTTCCAGATCTCCACCCTCGGCGTCAGCCCTCCCATCACAATAGATGCCGCAGCTCGGCTGTCAGGGTTGAACGCCAGCGTCCGCACATCCACCAGATTTTCGGATGGGATCGCTGAGAGTGCTTCACCTGTCTGTACATTCCACAGAATGACTCGATCGTCATCGCCGCCGGTTGCCAGCAGACGGCTATTCGGACTGAAGACAACGCCGCGCACCGTATCGGCATGACCGTTCAGACGCTGTTCAATGCTGTAATTATCAGCGACATCCCACACGATAACCGAGTGATCAAATCCCCCCGATGCCAGTCTCTGTCCGTCCGGACTGTAAGCCAGCGTCCAGATCCAGTTCGAGTGTCCCGTCAGCACCTGCGGGTCTGCCTCAGGATCGGCAAGTGACCACAGCCGGATCACATCATCAATCCCCCCCGAAGCCAGGGTTTCCCCATCCGGGCTGAACGCCAGCGCATATACCGAGCCTTCATGCGCCTCAATACGCCGCTGTTCTTCCAGTGTTTCGCCGTCCAGCAGATGAATCAGGCCGCTGTCATCGGCGACTGCCACCAGTGCATCATCCGGGCTGAACGCCGTGCTTCGGATACTCGAATTCACCGGCACACGCTCGATCAGCTCGCCATCCGGGACCGACCACAGCCTCACATTGCCATCTTTGCCACCCGTCACCACGCGCGATCCAGTACGATCGAACGCGACACTCGCGATCTCACCTCCATGTTCCAGTGCGACATCCAGCAGTGCGCCACTCTCTGCATCCCAGAGATACACACGGGAATCACTGCCTCCACCGGCAATCCACCGCCCATCCGGACTGTAAGCCACCGTGTGCAGATCCGTAGACGGCCCATGCAGCACATGATCCAGCAGCAGCAGATCCTGTAGATTCATCAGTAGCGTATTGAGTGCGCTGTCGGTATCCGACACGCCCACCGCCGCACGGCTCAGCAGCAGACGCAGATCCTTGGCAGGTGTATCCAGCAGTGCGCGGATCGCCAGCTCCCGTGACCGTGAGATCAGATTTTCCTCGTCAGCGCGGTTGCGTTCAGCGACGGTTGTCGCTTGCGCAAGTTCAAGATTATCCAGCGCGATGTTGGCACGCTGGCTTTCGGACTGTGCGAACAGGAACAGCACACCAAAGATCAGCGCGATAACCATTACACCGGCAATGGCCGCCGTGCGCAGGCGCTGAAAGAACTGACGACGCTCGATGCTAGCATTCAGATATGCTCTGGCATCATCTTCCAGTACGATATGCGGGCTTTGCAGCAGTTCCTCAAACCGCTGCAACCGCGCTCCCGTCGCCAGATCACTGCGGTCCTGCTGATGTTCCAGCCACTGGGCCGTCTGCTGATTGAGCTGCTGCTCGATCCGCAGACTTTCGCGATTGTCATCAATCCACGTCTTCAACTGCTTCCAGTGTTTGAGCATCGCCTCATGTGCGATTTCGACCGTCGGTTCGCGGGTCTCAGAGTCACGATCTAACACAAGCAGGCGGGCTTTGGTAAATGTATCCAGCACCTTCTGCAGATGCTTCTGGTTAATTTGAGCCGCTTGCAGTTGGGCCAGATTCACACGGCGGCGCGTGTCTTCCTCACCTTCACCCATCCGCACCAAACGCAGAAACAACTGCTGGGTGGTCATCTGCTCATCGGGTGACAGCGCATTAAAGACCTGATCGGCACGCTTCGTCAGCGCACCGACGATGCCGCCAATGTCCTTATACTGCGCAAACGTGAGCTGTCGCGTCTTCCGATTACGGTTTTCAAACAGGTGCATCAGGGCAAACTGCATCAGCGGCAGTACATTGGCCTGATTCGCTGCGTCAAGGACAATCTGCGTGGCAAGCCCATCTTCCAGTGAACAGCCAGCGCGTTCAGCGGGCTTTTCAATGGCATGCTGAAGCTGCACGCTGTTCATGGGGATAACCATCTCATGCCGTTTGTTCAGCAGCTCACCTAGTCCACTGTAGGACAATGGACGGTCGAGAAAATCGGCACGCAGCGTGATAATCACCCGAAGCTGGCTGTCTGGGGCGGAGAGTGCATACAGCAGGCTGTCGATAAATAACCGACGGACAGACTCATCCGGAGTCAGCGTAAAAAGCTCTTCGAACTGATCAATCAACAGCACGAGCTGGCGCTTCGGCTCATCAAGTGCATGGCGCAGTGTCGTATGCAGGCCGTCTACACCGCGCCTCACCACTTCGTCATAAGGATAATCGGGTTTGACGGCCACCCGCAGGATTGCATCGGTGAGCTGCGCAAACGGATCAGAAGACGGCGTCATCTCGACGATAAACCAGCGGGGCGCATTCTTACGCAGCATTGGGATCAGCCCAGCGCGGACGACACTGCTTTTTCCGCTGCCACTTGCGCCGACCACCGCCAGAAATCGCGATCCCTCGACCGGTTCCAGCATCCGCAGATACAGTCTTTCAATCAGCGCTTCCCGGCCAAAGAAATTCTCTGCATCGGCTTCCTGAAACGCCATCAGCCCTTTATACGGGTTGACAGCCTCGGTCTCTTCGACGGCTTCGACGGGCAGCATATCCGTGATGAGAATCGGCTCTGGTGCAGAGACCACCTGCCGGAATTCCCGCGCCATCTGCCGCACATCACTGTAGCGATTCTTCGGGTGTTTGCTGGTCGCACGCTGGATAATCTGGTCGATCTGCGGCGGGATGTCAGGGCGTGTGGTCCTCACCAAAGGGACCTTTTCGTATAATTGTTTACGCAGCAGCGCATCATCGTTGGCGGCATGAAAAGCCTTATCAGCCGCCAGAATCTCATACAGCACCACACCGAGGCTGTAAATATCGGTGCGTGCATCGACCGACATACGCAGAATCTGCTCCGGGGCCATGTACTCCGGTGACCCGTGAATCGTCGGCTGTGCGCCGCTGGCTCCGGCTTCGCTGCCGGACAGGATTTCCTCTTTATCGACAGGTTCGTCGAGCTGATCGAGTTCCTTGGCGATACCGAAGTCGCTTAGATAAGCATTACCCTGCTGATCGAGCAGAATATTGGCCGCCTTGATATCCTGATGCACGACGTTGTTACGGTGAGCTTCCCACAGCGCGGACGCAACCTGATCAAGCAGGTCAGCAGTTTGCTCCAGCGACCACGGCCCGTTCTGAATCAGCGAGGCTTCTACGCTTCCACCCCCGATGTAACGCATGACGATATACGCGCCGTGCGGGTCACGCCAGAAATCGAACACTGGCACAATATGCGGATGCTCCAGCCGACCGATGAGCTTCGCTTCACGTTCGAAATTCTGTATGAAGCGCTCGCTATTGGCAGCCTGAGGCGAAATCACCTTGATTGCCACATCACGTGCGATACTCGTCTGATAAGCGCGATAAACGGTGCCAAATCCGCCGACGCCGATCACACTGCGGATTTCGTAACTGCGCAGCGTTTTTCCAATCAGTTCATCCATACCGAGGCTGTCCTACCTCACGCTTTCAGTATCCCGTGGTACCAATGTCTGGGATGCGGGTATGCATCATACCGCAAATAATAGACACAGATGCGGCTGCACTCCCGCATACACTCCGGCTGATAACTATATCGTTTTTAATGACCTGCACAAATGTTTGAGCACGACACGTTCAAACAACCCAACACAATCTTTACACTTTGAAATTAGTAAATTTTTCCCAAAACGCATCCTGATGAAATACGATATGTTATACTCACCTTTTAACGCAACAGAAACGTAATCCAGACCATTTTCTATCGTCCCGGGGATTTCGCACTCCATGAGTCCACTACGCCAGTTGTTGGGCGTTATGCTGCTGGCCGGAACTTTACTCGGTCAGGTCAGCCTCATCGCGTATTCTGGATACTCCGCCGCGAGTTCCCCAGTCGATACCGGTATCCACACTCAGCAGACTCATCACGGTACGGCAGAGATCACGCCAACCGTTCAGGTAACGCCTGAAGCGCCGACGCCAGAGCCAACCACCCCATCAACCCCGGATATCACACCCGAACCTACACAGCAGCCGACCGTCGTCATTACTGAGGACCCCATCCCACCAGTCACGCCAGAGCCAACCTCAGAGGCTACGGTGATCCCGACTGCCGAACCAACCACCGAGCCTACCGAAGAACCCACGGTCATTCCGACGGTGGATGTAACGCAAAAACTCACCCCGACGCCGACGGCTACAGAAGAGCCAACGCCGACTCCGTCCAGCAGCGCTACGTCGGAAGCTCCGACATTTACACCAACATCAGAGGAAACCTCCAGCGCGACACCAACAGCGACGGCGACCACCGTAGACATTACCGCAACCGATACTGCCACGACAGCGGCGACATCGACGCCGTCAGACACGCCGACGGGGACCGTCGTCAATACAAGTACGCCAACGCCAACCAATACGCCGACCAGCACGCCGACCAGTACAGCGACATCGACTCCTACTGGGACTCCAACATCGACGGCCAGTGCGACAGCAACGGCGACGGCATCGAATGTGCCCCCGACCCCGTCGTCCACACCAACCGCCACACCTACATCGACTTCTACGCCGACCGCAACCGCGACATCAACGGCCACTGCAACGGCGACATCGACATCAACCGTAACACCAACCCCTACCTCGACGCCGATTGCACCCGGCTGCACCTTTAGCATCCCGAACGGGCTGGTCTACGGCGCGGGTGGACTGGTCGAGGCAATCAATACGGCCAATCTGACGCCATCACTTGACGTGATCTGCCTGACACCAAACGGCACCTATGTCCTGACGACTTTGATCGGTGTTGATAACGGCCTGCCACAAATCACCACCCCGATTGAGATCAGGGGCTTCAACGCCACGCTCACGCGCCAGTCAACCGCACCGCAGTTCCGGCTGCTGCGGGTGACATCAACTGGAAATCTGACCATCATCAGCCTGACACTGAGCAATGGATTCGCGCCGTTTGGTGGGGCCATTTTCTCCAGCGGTGTGCTGATTCTGAATCAGGTTACGATAATCGATAACACCGCCCTCAGCGATGGCGGCGCACTCTATCTGAATAACGGCGTGACCACCGTGATCAGTTCCCTGATCCGTTTCAATGACTCCATTCTGGGTGGTGCGATTTACAGCGTCGGTACAGCTACACAGTTGAATATCACCGGCAGTTATATCGGCGGCAACAGCGCGACAAACTTCGGTGGCGGCATTTTCAATTTCAGCGCCGTGGTGAATATCTCCGGCACCACCATCATCAATAACAATGCTCGTCAGGGTGGCGCGATACGCAATCAGGTCAGCGGCATCATGACTCTCACCGGTTCGCGTATACGCAATAATCAGGCGGTCACCAGCGGCGGTGGCCTGTTAATCGACAGCCCCAGCACCACCGGCAGCGGAAACTGTTTTGAAGCCAATACCGCACCCACCGGGGCCGCCGTGCACTATACCTCGATTGGGGCTATCACACCGCTGAATCTCGAAAACAACTGGTGGGGCAGCTCACTCGGCGCGGCCCCCGGACAGCTTCTGGGCCTGATCGATATTGTGCCATTCCTGACGGCACCACCGGCCTTCTGTACCGGGCCCTGAGCACCTGATTACGTCGTCAGGGCCAATGAGGTGACAAACCCCAGCACCACCTGCGAATAACTTTCTGGCTGTTCCAGATGTGCAGTGTGACCAGCCTGCGTCAGGATGTGTAACTGCGCGTTGGGCAGTGCTGAAAACATTTCCCAGCCGATGCGCCAGAATTTACGATCCTCTTCCCCCACGATAATGCACGTCGGCAGATACAGTTCCGGCAGACGGGACCAGAGCGACGGCTGCACGCCGGTCCCCATCCCGCGCAGACTGTTCGCCAGCCCGTCAGCGCTGTTTTGCAGGCGCAGTGCCCGAAGCTGTTCGCGTTTATCGGCTGGGATACGTTCCTGAGAGGCAAACAGCGGCTGCGCTTCCCATGCAGAGACGAATTTCTCGATCCCTGCCTTCTGAAGCTGTGACGCCAGTGTATGATCGCTCATCACCCGTGCGGCACGCTCATGCTCGGTGTGCAGACCCGGCGAGGCACTCTCCAGCATCAGGGCACGAAAACGGTTCTGATAGTTCAGCGCGGTATACAGGGCCAGCCGTCCACCCATCGAGTATCCAAGCAGAATCGGCGTCTCAAGCTGCATACGATCCATAATCCCGATCAGGTCTTCAGCAGCCGATTCCATACGATAGCGGCTGACATCCGAAGGCTTGGCCGTCAGGCCGTGGCCCAGCAGATCCACCGCCACCACCTGAAAACGCCCTTCCAGCAGCGAAATCTGTTCCGCCCAGTTTTCAATTCGACCGGTAAAGCCGTGCAGCATCAGCAGCGGCTGTCCCGTCCCATAGACCTCAACGCGATACTTCAAGCCCCTGATTGTCTGATACATGGCCTCATCCGAATTCTACGTTGGTGCAACGGTCAGATATGGTTCAGATATACATAGATTGTTAGGCGTGACTCAAGAGAAATGTAAGAAATTGCTCAGTGTTGTGTCTTTTTTCACGAAGACCGTCTATAATGGAATAGACTGACCAGTCGGTTTTGAAAGTCCGGACACAATGGAAGAGAAAAAAGTAAACCCGAAAGACCCTGAAGGCACACGTGGGCGCATTCTGGACGCCGCACTCGATGTCTTTTCGATAAAAGGTTATCACGCCGCCACAGTTGATGAAATCGTCGAACAGTCGTCAACGTCTAAAGGTTCAGTCTACTTCCATTTTCCAAACAAGCAAACACTGTTTATCGCGCTGGTTGATAAGTTCGCCAACCTGCTTGAAAGACGCATTACCGAGTCGATTGAGCACGAAGCCGAAGGTATCGCACGTGTACGAGCCGCGCTTGAGGCCTGTCTGGAGACCTTCGGCAAATATCGCCGTCTCGCCAAGGTCATGCTGGTACAGGCGGTCGGCCTTGGCACCATTTTTGAGGAAAAGCGGCTCGAAGTCCATAACCGGTTTGTCGCCCTGATCCAGTTGTACATCGATCAGGCTGTCGCAGTCGGCGATATTGCGCCGGTCGATACCGAAGTCGTGGCGCGGGCATGGATGGGGGCCATCAATGAGGTGATCATCCACTGGGTGTATACCGGCACCCCCACCCCGGACCGGATACTGGAAACCATGCTGCCAATGTTATTACGCAGCATCGGCTATGAAGAACCCGCCGCACCACATCAGAACATAACACTGAATCAGTGAGCCTTCGCAGCTTTTATCGGAAACAGCTTACGGTTTTACAGGAATAAGTGAGTCAGTTGGCAAAGGTAGCAGATCATGGCGCTGTCATATGCAGTCTCTTCACAAACAGTATTGGAAGCTTCAGTGATCGATCATACACACAGTGAAAAGGACACCCGGACTTCACAGGTGGCAGGTGCCATAAACACACAGCTCGTCAGTGTGACGATTCGCATCCCCTCTATTGACGGCCTGAGCTTCCTGCGTCACGCCCCGGTCGGGACACGACGCATCTATTGGGAAAATGATCGACTGGAATGGCGTTATGCCGGTTTCGGTGTGGCCGCTGAAGTCACTGCCACCGGGGCTGGACGCTTTGCCGACATCAAGGCGCAGATCAAAGCGCTGTTCACCAATGCATACTGCGCGTCATCACCGGAAACACCGAACGAAGCCCTTCCTCGCGTCTTTGGTGGATTTGCCTTTCAGCCCGGCAGCCAGCAGATGGCCGCCCGTTCCATCTGGAAGGATTTCCCCGATGCCAGCTTCTTCCTCCCACAGGTGATGCTGGCCGCACGTGGACAGGACGCATGGCTGACCGTCACGACCCGCGCCTATGCTGAAGATGCGACCGTAATCGAGCAGCTTCGGCGCAGTGCCAGTGAACTGGCCGCCTGTCTGGAACAGGATCAGCCAGAGATCGCCTCGCCCGCACCGGACCTGAGCGCCTTCAACTACCCTCTGACCCGTGACCGCTGGCACGCCGAGATCTCCGAGGCGACAGGCCGCATCAGGGACGGTGATCTGGATAAGGTGGTGCTGGCACGCATCTGTGATCTGGGCTTCGACCAGCCAATTGAACCGCTGGCTGCGCTGTATCAGCTTAAACAGCGCTACGCGGAGACCTATCGCTTCATGCTTGAGCTTCAGCCGAATCGCTTTTTCTTTGGGGCTACGCCGGAACTGCTGGCGGAAACACACGGCAGCCTGCTCTCTACCGCAGCGGTTGCAGGTTCTATCCGACGTGGGGACAATCCCGAAGATGATGGCCGCATGGCAGCACAGCTTTTCCAGAGCGCGAAGGAACGCCATGAGCATCAGTTGGTCGCAATGGCGATTGAAGATGCCCTGCTGCCCCTGACGACCAAGCTCAACGTGCCCGACTCGCCGGAAATCCTGAAGCTGAGCAATATCCAGCATCTGTACACACCCATCAGCGCCACCCTGAAGGAGACCTGCACCCTGCTGGATGCGGTCGAGAAGCTGCACCCCACACCAGCAGTCGGTGGCTATCCGCGTCAGACGGCTGTAGACCTGATCTGTGAGGTCGAGCAGTTCTCACGCGGCTGGTACGCCTCACCCGTTGGATGGATCGACGCACAGGGCGATGGCATGTTTGCAGTCGCGCTCCGTTCCGCCGTCGTGGATGAGAGTCAGGCCCGCCTGTATGCCGGTGTCGGCATCGTGGCGGATAGTGACCCTGATCGCGAGTGGGATGAGACCAATCTCAAGTTCCGCCCAATCCTGAATGCCTTTGGAATTGAAGCATGACCCACGCACCGAATCGCAACATCTTCTGGGCGAAGACCTTTGTCGATGAGCTGGTGCGCTGTGGGCTGGAGCATGTCTGCATCGCCCCTGGTTCGCGTTCCACTTCGCTGGTGATCGCCTTTGCCGAAAACCCGCATGTGACGGTGCATTCGATCATCGACGAGCGCAGCGCAGCCTTTTTCGCGCTTGGTATCGGGCTTGCGACCGGAAAACCGGCGGCGGTGCTGTGCTCATCCGGCACCGCGACCGTCAACTTTCACCCGGCGGTGGTTGAAGCGCGTTATGCCCATGTACCGCTGATCGTCCTGACCGCCGACCGACCGCATGAACTGCGCGACAGCGGCGCGAATCAGACCGTCGATCAGGTCAAACTGTTTGGCGATCATGTGCTGTGGTTTTACGATGTCGCCCTACCAGAATCAGATCCACCCGCGGTAGCGGTGCGCAATCTTCGGACACTGGCCGCCCGTGCCTATGCTACAACACTTGGCTTTGTCGCCGGGCCGGTGCATCTGAATTTTCCCTTCCGCAAACCGCTGGAGCCGACGCCCGTCCTCAGCGACCACACAGACGTTGAGCCGCACCCGTTTGAATCACTCGACACGCCGCGCCCCTTCACGCAGATTCTGCGCGGCAGCATCCACCCAACCCAAGCTCAGATTGACATTCTGACCGACGCCGTCGAGCACAGTCAGCGCGGGTTGATTATCTGTGGACCGCGCACCCCTGACACCCCGGCGTTTGCGCAGGCACTGGCCGCCTTTGCACACCGCACTGGCTTCCCGATCTTCGCCGACCCGTTGTCCAATGTACGCTTTTCGCCGCATATCACCGAAAGCATCATCGGCGGTTATGACAGTTTCCTGAATGATGAGTTATTCGAGCCACCGGACATAATCCTGCACTTTGGCGCGATGCCTGCATCCGGCACGCTGGAACAATGGCTGAACCGCATCCCCACCCTGCGCCGCATCCTGATCAGCGCGAACGGTATCTGGACCGATGCCTATCACCGTCTGACGGATCTGCTCCAGTCTGATGAGACTGCACTGCTTGATGCGGTTCAAATTCCTGTCGAGCCTTCAGACCATCAGCAGCAGTGGGCACAGCAGATTTATGAGGCTGAGCAGATCATATGGCAGCAGCTTGACACGCATCTGAGCGAGGCACTGTTTGACGGCGCAGCAATTGGTACGATCATTAACGCCTTACCGGACAATGCGCATGTGTTTGTCGCCAGCAGTCTGCCTGTTCGCCATGCCGAGCAGTATGCGAGGCCGCAGGCCAGGTCACTCCGCTTTTACTCCAATCGCGGCGCATCCGGCATCGACGGCACCATTTCCAGCGCCTTCGGAGTCGCGGCAGCAGATCCCACCTGCCCGGTCGTGCTGATCATCGGTGATCTGGCGTTCTATCACGATATGAATGGACTGCTGGCCGCCAAACGCAATAACTTGCGCAATCTGACGATCTTCCTGATCAACAACGACGGCGGCGGGATCTTCAAGCGCCTGCCGATTGCCGAATTCGAGCCGCCTTTTACCGAGCTGTTCCTCACCCCTCATGGACTGGACTTCGCCCCCGCCGTGCAGATGTACGGGCTGGAGTATCAGCGTGCCGAAACACTGGACTCCATCCGCGAGATCGCGTCACAGGTTCGTAATGCTGAACGATCAGCGGTCATCGAGATCCGCACCGATGCACAGCACGATTTTGACCGCCGCACCGAGCTGAATCAGCTTGTCCGTGCCGCGCTGCAAAAGCACATCGCCTCACCCGCGTTACGCTGACGTTTCGTTATCATTCGTTTTATCGATTACAGGACAGGAGAAACACAATGGTTGACTGGGTAGAAGTAAAGCAGTACGAAGACATCACCTACCATAAATCCGGGGGGATGGCGCGCATTGCTTTCAACCGCCCTGAAGTCCGCAACGCCTTTCGCCCGCAGACCATCGACGAGATGATCGACGCCTTCCGTCATGTGTGGATGGATCAGGAAGTCGGTGTCATCCTGCTGACGGGCAACGGCCCCGCCGAAGATGGCAAGTACGCCTTCTGCTCCGGCGGAGATCAGCGCGTGCGCGGCCATGCCGGTTACGTCGGTGATGATGGCGTCCCGCGACTGAATGTACTGGAACTTCAGCGGATTATCCGCACCATGCCCAAAGTCGTGATTGCGCTGGTCGCCGGTTACGCCATTGGCGGTGGACACGTCCTCCACGTCGTATGCGACCTGACGATTGCCGCCGATAACGCCATCTTCGGCCAGACTGGGCCAAAGGTCGGCAGCTTTGACGCCGGTTACGGCTCCTCCACACTGGCGCGGATTGTCGGACAGAAGAAAGCCCGCGAGATCTGGTACCTGTGCCGCCAGTACGACGCACAGCAGGCGCTTAATATGGGGCTGGTCAATACTGTTGTCCCGGTCGAACAGCTTGAGGCGGAAGGCGTCCAGTGGGCCTCGGAGATTCTGGAGAAAAGCCCGATTGCCATCCGCTTCCTGAAGGCCGCCATGAATGCCGACCTCGATGGTCAGACCGGCGGACAGGTCTTCGCTGGCGATGCCACCATGCTCTTCTACATGACGGAAGAAGGCAGCGAAGGCAAGAACGCCTTCCTTGAGAAGCGCAAGCCGGAATACAACAAGTTCCCGTGGCGGCCATGAGCCGTTTGCTGAAGCAGGTCTGAAGCAGAGTTGATGAAAGACTGGCTGTCGATCTCGGCCAGCGCGAACCCTAACGCGCTGGCTTTACTTTATGAGGGGAAGGCGTGGCGCTATCACGAGCTTGACCGCGATGTGAACACGCTGTGCGGCGGTCTGCTGGCACACGGCATCCAGCGGGGGCAGCATATCGCCGTGCTGATGCCCAACAGCGCCGACACCGTGCTGTTGATTCACGCCCTGATCCGCCTCGGTGCGGTACTGGTCCCGCTCAACACCCGTCTGACTGCTGACGAGCTGTCTTATCAGGTGAACGCCGCTGACTGTAACTGCCTGATTTACGACGCAGCCTACAGTGAAAAGGTGCAGCCGCTCGACATCCGCAAACTGGCATTCGATGAGATTGTATCGGGGGATCAGGCCGTCGAAACCCGTGAGATCGACCTCGACGTGACTCACGCGATCCTGTTCACATCGGGTACGACCGGACATCCCAAAGGCGTCGTGCTGACGTATGCCAATCACTTCTACGGCGCGACCGCCTCAGCCTTTCGTATCGGCACACTGCCAGAGGATCGCTGGTTGTGCTGCCTGCCGCTCTATCATGTCGGCGGACTCAACATCCTGATGCGCTGCTGTCTGTATGGGACCGCCGTCGTGCTGCACAATGGCTTCGATGTCGAAAAGGTCCGACAGTCGCTTGAACAGGATCAGGTCACGCTGGCATCACTGGTGCCGACACAGCTTTTCCGGCTGATGGGTGAGATTGAAAGCAGCACCGCCCCCTTGTCTCACCATCTGCGGCTGATTCTGCTCGGTGGGGCCGCCGCGACCCCGGAACTGGTCACGCGCAGTCAGGTGCTCGGTATCCCGATTGCCACCACCTTCGGCATGACTGAAACCGACTCACAGGTCGCCACCCAGACACCGGATGCGACGCGACACAAACCTGGAAGCGTTGGCCGCGCCCTGCTCTTCTCGATAATCCGTATCGTGGATGAGCATAGCAAGCCACTTGAACCCGGTCAGATCGGTGAGATCGTCGTCAGCGGCCCGACTGTCATGCGCGAGTATTATCGCAACCAGCAGGCGACACAAAAAGCGCTTCAGAACGGCTGGCTGCACACCGGCGATCTCGGTTACTTCGACGCAGACGGCGATCTGTGGATTGTCCAGCGTCGCAGTGACCTGATCGTCAGCGGTGGCGAAAATGTCTACCCGGCGGAAGTGGAAAGCGTGCTGCGTCAGCATCCAGCCGTCGAGGAAGTCTGTGTCATCGGACTGCCGGACGCCGAATGGGGCCAGCGCGTCGCGGCGGCGGTGGTGTTAAAGCCGGAT
>JAEZAF010000303.1 GCA_023430545.1 Chloroflexota bacterium | reverse complement strand
CACAGGTTGATCCTTCGTGCTGTGTTGTCCTCTGGTTTGAGGATGTGCAGAAAAACTCGGGATTAGTAAGCCTTAAGGGTGCTGTTCTACCTGGTCGAGTAAGCCACAACCCTTTGGGCCATGCTTGATAGTCTTGTGGGTAAATGAGAGCTATGACAAATAAGAATATATTTGCAGAAGGTTGGTTGTACGCCGACAATCAACTTTTTGCAACTCGAGAATTGCAAAAACCGATCAATGAGAGTGAAATTCTTGATAATCTCAAAGGTAAATATGGTATTTATGATATCCCGCTTTTAAAACGTGTTTCATTAATTATCACTATTAATTTAGTGTCACTCATTATTGCAGGATTTGTGTTAAAGACTATTTACAGTTTCTATAGCGAGTTAATTGAAAAAATTACGATTAATATGATTGTGTTAATGTTTATGCTTTTCATAATGTTGGCAGCGCTGTATGCCTGTTTACTTCTTGCCTTCCGACTTTGTTTTCCCAGAACAAAACGCATTGATACTGCCTGGTCCCTGCTAAATCATGGCATTATCCTTGATGGCTATATCGTCGATCGGAATGCACTATCGGTGCACAGGGTTGAAGTCACTTATCAGTTTAAAAGTCTGACGAATCAATTAATCGAAGGTAAATATCAATATGAAATATTCCCCGCAAATTTACATGTTTATTTTCAAGGCAAAACGGATAATCCTGACTCTTTAGGACATTCCTCACCTCATCCCCACCCCAAACACGTGAAAATCTGGTATGCAAATGATAAATTACACACATTGCTTTAACTACCTCTAAGCCTCTAAATAAACGAAATATCTTCTAGGTGGATTCGTTCTCGAACTACGGCTTTGTAATCTGCACCGGCCAAAGCTAGAAGCACTTCCCTGCGATGTCGGGTGATGGCGGATATGCCGTTGCATGTCATTATATACATCTGCACAGCCATTGGTACTATCCACGTTTCCCCTCAGTAGGGACATAATTCCTAACTTCTGCGTGTCTTTTTCAAGGGTTTGTCTGTTTCACAGTCCATTACAATGTGCTATAAAACATTGAGATAGGGTTTTATCCCAATGCTAAATCTATGGAGTGAAGCATGACTCAGCAATCTTCCCTTTCCAGACGAACCTTTTTACAGGCATCCGCTACCAGTGTGGGTGCGCTGGCGGTCCTGCCGGTGCTGGAGTCCATCACCCAGTACACCGAAGATTCACATCAGCAGGCGCTGCTTAACCCGTCAGAACCGCTGGTGATCGCCATTCCGGAAGGTCTGCCGATCAGCGCACTGCCATCGACCTATGACGTCGCGACCAATACTGAACGTGCTGCTTACGCCCTCGCGCTGAAGGCGTGGCTGGAAGCCAATCCGGATGTTCGCGTGGTCAGCGCGGACTCTGCTAATCCTGCGACCTATGTCGCTGTCCCCAGTCAGGAAGTTCGGTCGCTTTTCTATCATGGCGACATCGCCGAACTGACGCCGTTTGTCGAGCGTTATGGCACGGTGGATCGTCTGCCGGAACCGGCACGCACACTGTGGGAAAATCACGCCTCGATGCAGGGGCGCTACTTCGCGTTTCCAGTGGCATATGAGCTGGATGTGATCGCCTTCCGCCGTGACCAACTGATCGCCGCTGAAGGTGAAGAACCATCACTGGACTGGGACTATGCCGACTATCAGCGGGTGAAAGCGCTGGCTGATGTCGAACGCAGCGACATCCGTGCGATCTTCGAGAAGTACGCGCCAGTCGCCCGTGCGCAGGGCAAACTGTTCGAAGAGATCGTTGGCCTGCGGACGATCCCACGGGCGGCGAACGGTTATCAGGAACAGCAGCTTGATGTCCGCAGTGTCGGCATCAGTGCGTCTACCGCTGCGCCGCTGATCGACCGGGCTGTGAATCTACTGGACTTCATGCTGTTCGGGGAAGGGCGCGAGATCTATCTCTCCGCGCTGTACTTCCTGTCAGAAGGAGATCTCAATACGACCTTCGCGCAGCCGCTGCCGCTGAATGGGCAGTATCGGGCGGATGGTATTGCCGGGGACTTCGCCGCTGCATGGGGCGCACGCACACTTCAGGAACTGTATGCGGTGCTGGCGCGTCCGGTGCCGCCGAGTTTCTCACAGTTTGCGCCGCTGGATGCGGAAGACCGCGCCGCCTATGAGCTTGCCCGGCGCGATTATCAGCAGGCGCTGGATCATTTCTTCAGCCAGCATCAGCCGGAGTATTACGCGCAGGCTTTCAGCAAGTGGTATCAGTCGGTGGCGTCGTAGTACGGACCTCAATCCCATAATGCGCCCCTCTGTTTTCACGAGCGCATACAAGGCGCGGCGCAGACCCCACCCCTAATCCCCTCCCCGTTGACAGGGAGGGGACATAGAGAGCCGCTGTGAACCTTTCTGACTATCAAGTGGTTATGGCAGTATGGCGTTCAGACCAGATGCCTCGTCACCATCATCAACCCGATTGGTTTGAGAACCGGGATTCAGTTGTTAAAATAGGCAGGGTCGGCTATCGGCTCTGCCTGTTTTTTGTGCAGGCAGATGGTATCACATGCGGCAGGATGTTGAAGCTGCATGATTTTCACCAGTTACGCATGGGCAATTTCCCCTAATCCGTATGCATCGGAAATCGTCCAACTTGGCTATTGAGCCTGACTCATAAAACGTTAAACTGTCTCACGTCATTTCTGGCCCTGAGTGCCAGTGGATATTGAAGCGAATATAAGGAGCGGTTCATGAAACGGAATGTGATCGGGTTAGTTCTGATGCTGCTGATGCTGCTGGCGATCCCGGCGCAGGCGCAGGAAGAGGAATTTGTTTTTGGGATGATCCTCGTCGGTCCGGCCAATGACGGCGGCTGGAGCCAGGCGCATTATGAAGGCGGCCAGTATGTCGAGGAGACAATCCCCGGCGCGAAGATGCTGGTCTTTGAATCGCTGAACCCGGCAGATGCACCGGAAGCCACGCTGGAAAGCGTCGTGACCGATATGGTGGGCGCGGGTGCGCAGTTGATTGTCACCACATCTGACTCATTCGAACAGGACACAGATACTGTTGCTGCTCTGTTTCCGGATGTCGCGTTTGTCAATGTCTCCGGCAGCAATGCGCTGGAAGAAAAAGCCTATGATGTGTTCGAAGGCCTTGTGGCAACCCCCGAAGCGGAAGCTGAAGAAGTCCCGGCAAACGTCGGCAATCTGATGGCAGGCATGGAGTGGTACAAGCTGGTGGCTGGATGCGCCGCCGCACTGACCACCGAAACCGGCCAGATCGGTTATCTTGGGCCGCTGATCAATGCCGAAACCCGCCGCTTTACCGCTTCTGCCTATCTGGGCGCACGCTACTGCTATGAAAATTATCGTGAAGCGGACCCGGCTGAACTTGAATTCGGTGTGACATGGATCGGCTTCTGGTTCAATATCCCCGGTGTGACGCTGGACCCGACCGAAGAAGTCAACAACTTCTTCGACAGCGGCGCTGACGTGGTGATCTCCGGTATCGATACCACGCAGGCCGTGGTGGTCGCCGGACAGCGCTTTGCCGCTGACGAGCGCGTTTTCGCCGTTGCCTATGACTCGGTCGTCGGCTGCGATGAAGCACCCGCTGCCTGCCTCGGTGTGCCGTACTATGACTGGGGCCCTGCTTACGTCGAACTGGTCGAAAGTGTGAAGGCCGGGACGTGGGAAGCGTCATGGGAATTCATCGACCCGACCTTTGATGAAACGTCGATCGTCGGCTATCTGCCCGGTGAGGGGTTGAGCGAAGAAGCGAAGGCCGATCTGGATGCGTTTATCGCTGAGATGGAAGCCTATGCCGCCGACAGCGCCAACGAAGGCACCGTTTTCCTGTGGGAAGGCCCGCTGAACCTTCAGGATGGGACCGAACTGGTCGCAGAAGGTGAAAAGGCCGATCTGCTCGAAATCTGGTACCTGCCGCAGCTTCTGGAAGGCATGAGCGGCGCGAGTCAGTAGGATTGATTTTGCACGAGGTGAACCTGTGTTTATGGGGTTCACCTCGTCTGCTTTTCTTCCTTTTCATCCTCAGCCTTCAAGAACGCAGGTTTTGGTATCCACATGCAGGCCATCCCACATGCAGATTGAACTTCAACAGATCACCAGACGCTTCGGATCGCTTTATGCCAACCGGGACATCTGCCTGACATTCCCCGCCGGACAGATTATCGGTATCCTCGGCGAAAACGGCGCAGGTAAAAGCACGCTGATGAAAATCCTCGCGGGCTATCAACTGCCCGACAGCGGCGAAATCCATCTCGATGGTCAGCCGGTGCGCTACAGGACGGTGCGCGAGGCGCTGGCACACGGCATCGGGATGCTTCAGCAGGACCCGCTGGATGTCGCGGCGTTTTCCGCGTTCGAAAACTTCATTTACGGCGGAAAGCGCATGTCACGCCGCGCAGCGAAGGAGCAGTTTAAACAGCTTGCGCAGCAGTTCGGTTTTCCACTGGACCCGGATGCACGCGATCTGTCGATTGCACAGCGTCAGCAGCTTGAGATTATCCGCCTGCTGGCATTAGGTGTCCGCTGTCTGATCCTCGATGAGCCGACGACCGGCATTTCCAGTGAGCAGAAGCAGATGCTGTTCGATGCGCTGCGGCGTCTGGCACGGGAAGAAGGTGTGACGATCCTGCTGGTTTCACATAAACTGGAAGATGTGATCGCGTTGTGTGATTCGGTGGCGGTCCTGCGCAGCGGTCGGGTGGTGGGCACGCATCAGATGCCGGCGACTGCCGACGAACTGGTCGCGCTGATGTTCGAACGCTATACACCGCCTCAGCGCCCGCCTTCGGTGACGTTCACGTCATCCGAGCCGGTGCTGACACTGAATTCAGCGGTGATTTCCAGCGAACGTGTCACGATCGATGATCTGGATTTCACGCTGTATCCGGGTGAGATTGTCGGGCTGGCCGGTCTGGAAGGCAGCGGACAGGAACTGATGCTGCGGGCGGCGGCGGGCCTTCAGCGGCTGGAACAGGGGGAAGTGATCGTCGGCGGCCAGCGGATGACACGCCGCCATTACCGCGAATTTCTGCGACAGGGTGTTGCATTTGCACCGTCCGGGCGGCTTGAGGAAGGGCTGGTCAGTGGATTGACCCTGACCGAACATCTGGCGCTGACCGATAATGGCGGGATTCGGCTGCGTTGGCAGGATGCACGCCACAAAACAACACAGAGCATCGCGCAGTATCAGGTGCGCGGCCAGCCGGAAAGCCGGATCGAGACACTTTCGGGCGGCAATCAGCAGCGCCTGCTGCTCTCGCTGTTACCATCAGATGCGCGTGTGCTGATCCTCGAACAGCCGACACGTGGTCTCGATGTGGACTCTGCCCGCTGGATCTGGCAGCAGCTTCTTGCCCGACGCGAGCAAGGGGCGGCGATCCTCTTCAGCTCACCGGAACTGGAAGAGATTCTGATGTACAGTGACCGCGTGCTGGCCTTTTTCACCGGTCAGGTTACCGAATTTTCAAATGTCGTACAGCTTTCGTCCGAAGCGCTGGGTTATGCGATTGGCGGCAAACTGCCCGCTTCCTTCCAGCATCAGCAAGATTGATATACAGGCGGTGCAATTATAGCTTCAGAAGTTCCGGCAGAAATTTCGGCAGCCGAAACAGGTTCGGTCAACCGCAAGATGAAATCGGTAAACGGTCAATCAGACGGTCAGTCAGATGATCACTCAATGCAACAGTTAAATATCCTCTGGGGACTGCTGCCTGTGCTGCTGTCCCTGCTGCTGACATCCGGCGTCGTGCTGCTGGTCGGTGAAAATCCGCTGGAAGTGTTTCAGCTCATCCTTGATGGGGCGCTGGGAAATGTAAAATCGCTGGCCGGTGTGGTCAATTTCTGGCTGCCGCTGCTGCTGGCCTGCATGGGGCTGGTCGTGACGTTTCGGGCTGGCCTGTGGAATATCGGCGTCGAAGGGCAGATCATGATCGGCGCGGTCTGCGCGACTGGTGTTGCGCTGTATCCGCCGCCGCTGCCATCAGAACTGGTGATCGGCCTGTCGATTCTGGCCGGGATGCTCGGCGGGATGGCGTGGGGACTGCTGATCGGCTTGCTGCGGACACGGCTCGGCGTCCATGAGATTTTCGGCGGCACCGGGCTGAACGCGCTGGCGAATCTGGTGGCGATCTATCTGATTTCGGGGCCGTGGCTTCCGGCAGAAGGCGGCAGTGCTCAGGGGACAGCACCGATTCCGGCGGTTTCCCGACTGGCTTCGCTGTCCGCCGAGTTTCCGGTCAGCGGGCTGATGCTGGTGCTGGTCGCGATTGCAACCGTGCTGGTGATCCTCGTGCTGGCGTATACACGCTGGGGACTTCAGTTAAAGGCGACCGGTCACAATGCACGTTCGGCGCTGCTGCTCGGTGTTCCGGTGGAGCGCACGCTGTGGAGTGCGCTGATTGTATGTGGGATGCTGGCGGGTCTGGCCGGGGCGTACCGCGTGATGTTCGTCTATAACAATCTGCGACCACTGCTCTCCGGCGGGATTGGCTTTCTGGCGCTGCTGGCCGTGCTGCTGGCGGGGATGCGTGCCGTCTGGGTGCCGCTGATCGCCTTCGCCTTCTCGGTGATTCTGGTGGGCAGCACCCGCCTGAAGATCACGCTTCAGCTTGACCAGTCCCTGGCGGGGGTGCTGCAAGGGGCGCTGGTGCTGATCTCGCTGTTTGTAAACGGGATGCGGGAACGGGTCAGCCGTCAGCGTGGGCTGCTGGTGGAACCGGTGGCGGATACCGCCGAGGAACACCCGCTGATCACCACGACGCAGATGGTCGAAGGAACGTCGCGATGAATGACACGTTGATCAATACGCTTAACAGCGTGGTGTCGAATGCCACGCCGCTGGTCTTCGCCGCGATTGGCGAGACGATTACCGAACGCGCCGGTGTGATTAACCTCTCGCTGGATGGGTCGCTGGTGCTTTCGGCGCTGGCTGGTTTTGTCGCGGCATTGGTCACCGGTAATGTCTGGATCGGTGTACTGGCGGCGATGGCGACCGGAGCGCTGGTGGCGCTGCTGATTGCGATCGGGTCGATTGCACTGCGACAGGATCAGGTGGCGGTGGGCTTTGTGCTCACACTGTTGGCGGCGGATCTGGCACAGTTTCTCGGCCAGAGCTATGCCCGCAAGCCCGGTCCGACGATCACACCGCTGGCGGTTCCCTTTCTGAAGGATATCCCGGTGGTCGGTCCGGTGCTGTTTCAGCATGATTTGCTGGTTTATTTCAGCTATGGGCTGGTATTTGGCGTGTGGTTCTGGCTGTTTCGCACACGCGGCGGATTGGCGCATCGCGCTGTTGGAGAGCGCCCCGCGGCGGCGTTTGCACGCGGCACGGATGTTAACCGGCTGCGCTATTTTTACACGATTCTCGGCGGCGCACTGGTCGGGATCGGCGGGGCGGCCTATTCACTCAGCCTGAAGGCGGGCTGGTCAAATCCCCCGGCGATGCGCGGTGACGGCTGGATCGCACTGGCAATTGTGATCTTCGGCGGCTGGCATCCGTTCCGGGTGGTGCTGGGGGCGTATCTTTTCGCCGGACTGCGCGCCCTGTCCTCGACTATCCAGCGCTCGAATTCCAATATCTCGCCGGTGCTGCTGAACGCGATCCCGTGGGTGCTGATGATCCTGACTCTGGTGATTGTCAGCGGCGGCGTGGTGGACCGTCTGACGCGGTTTCTGCCGGGGCCGGTGCAGCGTCGGGCACGGGCCTTTCTGCGGAGTGAACCTCCGGCTGCACTGGGGACGGCGTTCCACCCGGAGTAAAATCACTCTCTACCGAAGCTGCACGGTGCTTTCGGGTCTCTCAGATGGCATAAGATCGCTGACCTGCTGCATGATTGTGTCCAGCATGATCAGACCGGTCAGGGTGTGGATGCCGTTGCCGGTGCGGTAGGCGCGGGGATCGCGGTAATCATGCTCGAAGAAATAAGTCATGTGGACGCGGTCACTGCCCAGGCCGCGTCCTGGAATGGTCCCGGCGATCAGGTCAAAATCCCACAGCGGCACGGCATATTCCGCAGCGATCTTCCGGATGATCTGGTTATTGATATTGGAGCCTTCGAAGCGGTCGGCCTTGGTCCCCAGTACCGGGATAACGCCGTTTTCGATGCTGAATTCCACAATCCGCCGCAGATTGCGCTCCACCTCGCCGGGGATACCGGCATCATTCGATCCCATGCGCA
Source organism: Chloroflexota bacterium (assembly GCA_023430545.1). Taxonomy (GTDB): domain Bacteria; phylum Chloroflexota; class Anaerolineae; order Aggregatilineales; family Phototrophicaceae; genus JAEZAF01. The sequence goes on along the minus strand of JAEZAF010000303.1, from coordinate 17,629 downwards.
CAAACAGCAGTGATGGATTCCATATCCGGAATTCGCATTCCAGCATGGTCTCGCCAGAGTGACAGGCGGGATCACTGGCCCACATCGGGTCGAAGACCGACCATGTATGCAGTCCGCGCCTCACCGCTGCCCCCTGACGCCCGAAGGAACCGGCGTAGAAGTCGATGGCGGGTTGAAGATAGGCGAAATCAGCCAGATCGTAGCTGAATTCGATATCGTCGAAGCGCGTCATGAACTGCGGGTTCTCGATCGTGCTGTCCCCAAGTTTGGAAAATGCATGCGGATTGCGTCCCATCTGCTGGCCGATGGTGAAGATCTCGCGGATATTCGCCTGCACGTCTTTCGGAATGACGATGAAGACCTCGACCGGCACGGCGTTCACCACAACGGGTGTCTGAGTCGGAGTCGCGGCAGGGCTGGCAATGGAGGTCGGCTGGGTCGTCGGGACCGTGATCAGTGGATTGAGGGGGTCGCTGTCCGGCAGATCGGTGACGGTCGCAAGCGGCGTCGGTGTGTGGACTTCATACAGGGCGCGAGGGGTTGAGGTGACTCTGCTGACAGCGCCAATCATATCGACCGATGTCCCCGGCTGCTGCACCTGATTGACAAGCAGCAACCCAAAGAGCAGCAAGGTGATCACAGTTAAAGCAATGGTACGCGGTCTGGGCATGGCGCGAGGTGAAATCACCGTGTCGGTTGGTTGGCGGATACAGCGCGAAGCGTTAATCCAAGTATGAGCGAGAAACGGGGATTGCGCAATATGGCACAAACCCCGTTTCGGGTGTATCCGTCATTCTGACAGACTGAATACCGTGCTGCCACCCGGTTCGACTTCGACCTGCTGCCCGTTGACCCACAGCGGACGCGTTTCCGTCAGCGGCAGCACAAATGCGATCTGGTCGTAAGGCAGATTGTAATCTCCGTGTACATTGACTTCCAGGCGGATCGCTTTCGCACCGGCGGACAGCGTCAGGGCGATTTCCTTATAATCTCCATGCTGATAAGCGCTGCTGGTGCCGTCATCTTCGTACAGGATGAACGCTGACGAACCCTCGATCTGCTGCGGATACAGATAAACCCGCCGCTGATCGTCTGGCTCGGCTCCGATATGCTGCATGGCCTTGCCCATCGGGATCATCCCGCCTTCGCGAACCAGCAGCGGCAGGCGTTCCAGCGGTGCATGCAGCGTGATGGTCTGGCCGCCCTCGTAATATTCACCGGTGTAGAAATCATACCAGCCGCTTTGTGCAGGCAGATAGACATCGCGGGTGGTCGCACCGGGTTCCAGCACGGAGGCCACCAGCAGATGTGCGCCGAGCATGAAATCAAAGGACTCGGTGCGGCAGTGCGGATCATCCTGAAAGTGATAGACCATGGGCCGGATGATGGGATGACCCGTCTGCGAGGCCTCGCGGAATACCGAGTACAGATACGGGATCATCTGATAGCGCAGTTCGATAGCGGCGCGGATATACGGCAGCACTTCGGGATACATCCACGGCTCGGTGGCGCGGCGTGCGCCGCCCAGATGCGACGAGTGAATGGTAAAGCGCGGGTGCATCACGCCGTTCTGAACCCAGCGTGTCAGCAGTTCGGGGGATGGTGGTTCGCCGTAGAAGCCGCCGACATCGTGGCCGGTGTTGGGGAAACCGGTCAGGCTCAGGCCCAGTCCCATCGGGATATTGTAGCGCAGGGTTTCCCATGAGGTCGCGTTGTCGCCGGACCAGCTTTGAGCGTAGCGCTGCATCCCGATGATGGCCGAACGCGTCAGGACGAATGGCCGTTCATCCGGGCGGTTGGCGACCTGCGCTTCGTAGGATGCACGCACCATCAGCATCGTCAGCAGTGGGCGAATCAGGCCGAGGCGCAGACCTTCCCCAAAAAAGCGGACCTGTGCCTCATCGTCGAACAGCGCGAACTCGTTGTTATCATTCCATGTGGAGTCGATGCCGTAATCCAGCAGGGTTTCCTGTGCTTTCTGCTTCCACCATGCATAGGCATCAGGATGGGTGAAGTCCAGCAGACCGCCGACCTCAGTTTCGATCTCTTCGCCGATCCAGAAGACAGTGGCGGCGAAGTCTTCACCCTCAGCCTCGCGGATGAAGCCGCCCATCTGACGGATTGTGTCAAAGTGCGGGTTCGATTCGACAAAATACGGTTTGATGTTGGCTGAGAGGTGGATGCCCGCGTCATGGAACCTCTGGACGATGGCGTGCGCGTCAGGGAATTTGCGCGTATTCCAGTTGAAGGTATGCCGCCGCGTCTTCTCGTCGGTGGAATAGCCAGACGACAGATGAAACAGGTCACACGGGATGTGATGTTCGCGGCAGCGGTCGATGAAGGACTCTAACTGCTGCTGCGCGTCCGGGGCTTCGGTATAGGTCATGGTGGACGCCAGATAGCCCAGCGACCATTTGGGCGGCATCAGCATGCGTCCGGTAAGCTGGCTGAACTTCTGCACCACATCGGCCACCGTCGGCCCGTAGATCAGATAGTAATCGAGATCACCATCATCGGCTTTGAAGGAACGGTACTGCTTGTAGTAGGCGTGGCGCTCCTGTCCCAGATTGAAGGCGCAGGTAGACAGCGTGTCGTAAAGCAGGCCGTAGGCGATGCCGGTCTCGTGATTGAGTGTGATGTAAAACGGCATGTGCTTGTACAGCGGATCATCACTGCGGGCGCTGTAACCGAGCGCATCCAGATTGAACATCTCCAACCTGCGCCCCGATTTATCCAGTTCGCCGGATTTCTCGCCAAAGCCGTAGTAATGATCGCGGGAGTCGTGCTTCATGAAGTGATACAGCTCACGTCCAGAAGGATTAAAGGCGTAAGCGCGATTGCGCGTTTCTTCTGCAAATAACTGACCGGCGGCGTCCCGCCATTCCAGCCGGAATTCCCCCTCATGGATCGTCAGGCTGAGCTGGCTGGTCAGCAGATTGACGACGGCATGCGACTGTTCGCCCTGGGTTTCACGCTCAAACTGGGCGATGAAGTGCGGCAGCGAAAAGCGGCTGAGGTCGTTACGGTCGCGGCCTTCCAGCGGGACATCGCCCTCCGTGCCGGTGACGGCCCACGTCCGATTGAGGCGCGGCGTCCCATCCGGGAAAAAGCGGACACGGATGAGGTCATTTTCCAGCACCGTGATCGTAAGCTGCTGGTTCTGTTTGCCGGTAAAGTTCAGGCCATTATCGGTCCGACCGGCGAGATAAAGCGGGGCTGCGCTGATGATACGCATGGATGTAACCTTCAGAAATGGGCGTGTAAGTAATCGCCAGCCATTTTAACCATTCAGGCGGGAAGTGCGAAAAGACCGACGATCATCTGTCAGCAAACCCCCTGTAATGTGTGTGCCGGAATACCCGAATTATGCTATGATCGCTGTAACCATTTGACAGAACATTTCTTCCAGTCCGCAGGGACATGTTTGCAGCGACCATACAGGAACAGGAAACGGAAAACGGCATGCGGAACCAATACGATGATCTTTCCTCCAGTCATGATATAGACGAATCGCTCAGTGGTTCACCCGATGCTGGTGTGCGTGGCCCGAAGTTCCAGGGCGCGGCAGGGCATTCCTACTCTCCCCGGCAGGATCTGCGCGTGTCTTCGCAGCCGCTGAAGCCCACTGTCACCCGACAGGGCGGGGGATGCTGTCTGTTCAACCTCGGATGTATTCTTACTGCGCTTTTTATCCTGCTGCCGCTGGGTTTTGGATTTGTCATCACGATGCTGGAAGATGAGGACATCGCCAATTCGGTTTCCGATTTTGTCTCGGAAGCGGTTTGCCCCAACCGCAGCACACTGGTGTTTGACACAGAACCGCGTGCGGAGTTTTCAGAACTTGTGGATGTGACCACGGTCAAGTGTATGACGGCCAGCGGTCGCGTTTCACAGGATCTGACGGAAGAAGCACGTAATGTGGCCTCCGTCGGGATTATCCTGTTCGTCGGTTATGCCCTGCTGGTGGCGCTGAATACCATTCTGCGCATTTTCGGGGCGGTGGTTGCGGTCGGTGGTGCGCTGGTGGGGAGTGGTTCTCTCGCAGGCAGTGGGTCACTGGCAGGTTCTGGAAGTCCCGGTACGTTTACGGATCTCTCGTCAGGTGTCCCGGATTCACTCGGTTCAAGTGCCTCTCGCACCCGCAGCACGGGGACCAATGCTGGCCCGCTGGCACTATCCCGCCGCGACTCGCCGTCCCTGACCGCGCAGGTCCAGCGCCGCGACCGCACGACACAGCAGCTTGATCAGCTTAAGGAAGCCTATCGGCGCGGTGGGATGTCAATTGAGGATTACGACCGCCGTCGTAAGCAGATTCTGGAACAGCTTTAGGGTTCCAATCCCCGGAGTATATTGAAAACTGGCTGTCATCGGGCCGGAAGAATCCGGCCCCACATATTGTGGATTGATGCAACTTGCAGGGACACGGCACTGCTGTGTCCGGTGCTTTCACAACATTCAATTACGTGTACCGCGCCAGCCTGCTAACCCCTAGCGGATATATTGCAGAACGCGGTCGAGCATTTGCAGGGCGGTAAGGTTGCGCATCACATACCCGTAGCGCAGATTGTCTGGCGTGAAATCGACCGCGCTGTTGTAGCCACCGGGGCCGATTGAGGGGTGAACATTGTCCGACGACAGGCCGCCGTTTGGCAGGGCGACCATCATCCCCGCGTAATCCCACAGCGGGATCTGGTGCGCTTCCGCCGTGGACATGATCACGCGGTTCAGCGCATCGATGTTGGTTTCCATCCCGCGCCGCAGGGGGATGGTGCTGATGACCGGGATCACGCCCATCTCTTCTGACAGGGTGACGATGCGCTCCATATCTGCGCCGAATTCGTCCGGGCTGCGGAAGCCGGCGTCGTTGGTCCCGAAGAAGATCAGCGCGACGGCTGGACGATTGACGCGGTATTCGCAGGCCAGTGGACTTTCACCGGCGAGGCAGTACGTGCGATCAGCCTGATTCGGGTCCAGTGCAGCGTTGGCGGACCAGCCGACCGTGGCTGCCAGCGAGACATTGTTGAATGAGTTCCCTGTGCGTAGTTCCGCCGCTGCGAAGTGGTCGATCACACCTTGCAGATAGCTGAAATCCGCCACGTTGTAGCGATTGTCGCCAATCGGCGCGAGGAAATTGGTCGAGACGGTGATGCTGTCGCCGATTTTGGAAAAGACATCGCGCCGGTTGCCTAAGCGCTGCCCGTGCTGATAAATGGCACGGACTTTGGACGCGACCGGATCGGTGAAGGGCTGCGGTTCTGGCTCGGTCTGAAGGACGGCGGCAGGCGTCCCGGCGATGATGCCTGCTTCCTGTGTCAGCACCAGTGCCTCTCGTTCCGGCGATCTCAGGTTACAGGCGGTCAGCAGTGCCAGCAGTGCCAGCAGTGCGGCCAGTGTCCCGAGTCCCAGGATGAACCGGGCAGCACCAGCCGCGCTGCGTCGCATGCGATGAAGGTGAACGTCCGACACTTAAAAGACCGGATTGCCTTCTGCTTCGCGCTGCGCCAGCCACTTGTCGCGGTTCTGGCTGCGGGCGATCTTGCCGCTGGAGGTCTTCACCAGCCAGCCGCGCTCCACCAGTTCGACGAAGTTCACGGTGACATCGGTCTGGCGGCTGATGCGCTGGCGGATCTGCTGGACGATCTGGCGGTGTTCAAGACCGGCGGCCTCATCCACTTCAGCCAGTACCGCGATCAGTTCGGTGCCTTCACGCGGATCAGCCACGCCGAAGACCACTGCACGTCCGGTATAGACGCCGTCGATGTCGTTGACGATCGCTTCCAGATCCTGCGGGTAGACGTTCTTCCCGGCGTTGATGATCAGGTCCTTGCTGCGCCCGACGATGTAAACCTCACCGCCTGCGATGTAGCCCCGGTCCCCGGTGCGATACCAGCCGTCAGCGTCGAAGGGTGCGAGGTCGGGGCGGCGGTAGTACTCGGTGAGCATACAGTCGCTTCTGACCATGACCTCACCGACACCGCGTTCGGGCAGTGTGCTGCCTTCAGCATTTACCACCTTCACCTGGGTATGCGTGATCGTCGGCCCACAGGAAACCTGCGGCGCGGCGGTGTCGGCAGATGGGTCAATCAGTCTGGCCTGAAGTTCGCCCTGAAGCGCCATGCGGTCCACGAACTCGACCGTCGGAGCTTTGCCGATGGGTGTCTGGGTGACGGCGAAGGTGTTCTCGGCCATCGCATAGCTGACGGTGAGCATGGCGCGGGTAGCACCGTTTTCGGCGAAGCGCTCGAAAAACTGACGATGGCTGTCTTCACGGACGGGTTCAGAACAGTTGACAAAGGCACGCATACTGCTGATGTCGATGCCTTCACTGTCGCGCTGACGGACGCGCTGCGCCATGTGGTTATAGGCGAAGTTCGGCAGCCAGCACAGCGTCCCACGAAACTGGTCGATGGCCTTGAGCAGCATGGCGGGATGACGCACCCAGTCGAACGGCGACATCAGCACCAGCGGAATGCCCTGCACCAGCGGCTGGATAAATCCGGCGATCAGCCCCATATCGTGATACAGCGGGAGCCAGCTGACGATCACATCCGATGAGTTAAGTTCGAGCGCGTTACCGTAACTGGCAAGCTGATTGAGGACCGCGTTATGCGACAGCGCGACACCTTTTTGCAGGCCGGTGGTGCCGCTGGAATGCTGAAGGAAGGCGATAGCCTCCGGGGCCGGTGACGCGATCTCGACTGCTTCACTGGCCGACGACAGCGCCCCTAACAGTGCCTCTGACCCGTATACCGGACAGCTCACCCGACCGGCCAGTGTCGGCGCGAAGGCGTCAGTCGTCAGGATGGCGCGGACTTCGGACAGGCTGACCAGCTCGCTCATATTGCGCATGTAGATGTCAGGATCGAGCTTTTCAGTCAGCGTCGGGAACATCGACGGGATCGCGCCGAGCAGCATCGCGCCCCAGAAGGCGAAGATGCTCTCCAGATTCTGAGTGTGGGCGATGATCACCAGATCACTGCTGCCGACACCCATCTGCCTGAGCGCACTGGCATAACGCAGCGCCGACTGTTTGAACTCGGCACGGGTGATGGTCTGCGGCTCGGCATCGGTCGAGAGATAGTGAATCGCTGGCTGATCTGCATCGGTATCGCGCAGGGCAGCGGCTTCGAGCAGCGTGTGATACTGCGGACGTGTACTCAGGTTCAGCATTTCTGACATAGGAGGGTTTTCGGGCATCTCAGGCTTTGATGTCGCGCATCACCCGTGCGACCATCTGATCGAGCGTATCCATCTTGTCTACGGTCAGATCCGGGTCCGGGATATAGACGCCGAACTGATCCTCCGCATAGACACCGATCTGTGCCAGCGAGAACGAGTCGATCAGGCCGCCGGTGATGATGCCCTCATCATTGGTAAGCTGATATTTTGGGTCGCGGATCAGTTCCTTGACGATAAATTCGCGCAATTTTTCGCGGATGGTATTTTCATCCATGGTGGTTATCCTTCTCCTGATGATTGGTCGGTGCCGCGCAGGGCGGCGATGATGTGCTGTGCAAGCTGGCGTGTGCCGGATGGTGTCAGATGCACCGGGCTGTCGGTAAATTCATCTGGCGCGATGCTATCCCACAAGTCAAGATAATTCCAGTGATTCTCGTCACCGCCCTGCTCAGACGCCTGTTTATGCGCCTGCTGCATCAGATCACGATAGCGGTCATACGTCCAGCGCGGATACCAGAAGTTATAGCGCAGGTCGCTGTTTTCACCATCGGCGATGTAAATCGGCTCGTTGATGACCCACAGCGGGATGCCAGTCTGCTGGACGCCAGTCTGCTGGACGCCAGTCTGCTGGATGCCAGTCTGCTGGATGCTGTACTGTCGGACGGCGTCGAACACGTCCAGAAGCAGATCGTCACGATCGAGACCGTCTGTCTCAGTGCGCCCCCGCCATGTAGCGTCTGACTCGAAGTCATTGCTGCGCGGAGTGTAATCGCCGTAGACCTGATCGATTCCCGTCTGCGCCCAACTGAATCCGTAAAGCTGGAGCCGCCACCAGTCCGCCAGCGCGCGGCGCTGACCGATCAGTGTCTGATTCCAGAAATCGGGCATGATGAGCTGCGGATCGCTGGCGTTCAGTGGCAGGTGATAGCGGGTGATCAGATCGCGTACCGTCGGCGCATTGTTTCTCACCAGCGGGGCGGTAAGCTGCGCGTCTACCGGAAGCGATTGCAGCGTCACCAGCCAGATGATCATGTCCGGCTCATAACGCAGGGCATAGTCGATCAGCATCAGGTCCTTGGTCACCGACAGAATCGGGTGGCCGATGTTATAGGCTCGCACGGGGCGTCCATCGAGCGTCAGGTTGGCGGCGTTGATCTGCGCGGCGAGGGTTTCATCCGGGCGCAGCAGAATCCCCCACACCGACGAGTCCCCGGCAATCAGGATGCGGTATTCGTCAGTCGGTTTGCTGCGGCTGATCTCATGAGTGCTGAACATCGCCTCAAGGCTGTCGAGGCTGAGGTTATAGGCTTCCGGCTGTTCGCCATAGGGCAGACGCTGCCGACCAGGGACCAACCCGTTATAGACGGAAATCCGACCGATGGCCGGAAGTGGATTCAGTACGGCGAACAGCAGATTGACCATCACGAACAGCGCCGCCGCTTTAAGCACGACGCGCAGCACGAAACGCCAGTCAATGGTTTTATCCGGGGAAGAGGTCATGGCCTGATTATCCCAATCCCAACAGGCGGCGCAGCACACTGGTGGCCGACTCAAAATCCGGCAGTGCGAACCAGATCCATCCCAGCAGGACGAAGTGAAATGTCAGCAGCACACCGGCGGCATTCCAGAGCCTGCGGCGCGGTTTGTCCGCTTGTAGGGCGCGATACCAGCTTCGTGTGCGATCGCTCCACAGCTTGTGTATGGTCAGACCGGTGGCGTGCCACAATCCCCAGATAGCAAACGGCAGCGTGATGCCATGCCACAGGCCAATCACGCCCATTGTCAGCAGGTTACAGATGAGGATGATGAGCAGATTCGGTAGTTTGGGTTTGCGGCGCAGCAGTGAACGTGATACAGGCGAATAAATGTAGAAGCGTGCCCAGTTGCTGAGGGTAATGTGCCAGCTCTGCCAGAAGGCGGTGATATTCGAGCGCATATAGGGGCGGGTAAAGTTCTCCGGCAGGCGGATGCCGAATAACAGGCCGATGCCGATGGCGATGTCGGTATAGCCGCTGAAGTCGAACAGCAGGCGGAAGGCGTAGGCATACAGCGCGAACCACAGTGCGCCGGAGGTCTGGGCCTGTGCTGCGAGGGTCTCATTCAGGCTGAAGACGGCCAGACTATCCGCTACCACGAATTTTTTAAGGAGGCCGATGGCGATGCGCTGACCCGCGTCGATGATGCGCACCGGGTCGAGGCCACGTATGTGTCTCAGTCCGATATAGTCGGTGTGGAAGCGCTCCAGACGATCAATCGGGCCGGCGGTGTAAGCCGGGAAGAAGATCACATAGGTGAGATATTCACGCAGCCCAACGGCGGGCAGTATGCCCATCTGCCGGTCGCGCAGGGTGTGGATCAGCCGGAAGGCAACATACGAGAAGCCAAGCCAGCCGAGGTCCACCGGACTCGCGAGGGATGCATCCTGTGCGGTCCGCTGACGCAGAAAGGCGCTGGCCGCCGTCGCCAGCGGTGGTGACTTGATGACGATAAACAGCCCGACCAGCAGCAGGATTCCAGCAGTGAGGCGCAGGCGTGAAGGCAGCACACCGATCAGCGCGGTGATGCCCAGTGCGGTGACAAGCGCCAGTGCTGCGCTGGTGATCTCCGGCGGGCGTGAGGTGAGCGTGAACGGCAGTTCGATATAGCGCGACACTGTCAGAAGCAGGGCGACGGTGATCATCACCACAAGGGCGATGAGATCGTCACGGCGGGATGTTGGAGGTGATTCACTGTCGGGGGTCGGACGAGTCAGCCACCATCCTCCGGCGGCCAGCAGTAGGGTCGCGGTCGGCAGGCTGTAATCCAGCCAGCGGATATTAAGTGTGGGCTGAAGCGCGTAAATGGCGATCAGGCTGACGACGTACAGCATCCAGCCGCGCCATCGGGCCGGGATGAGGGCGGCATAGACAAGGCCAAGTATGGCGAAAATGGCAATCTGGCTGAGTGTCATCGAGGGGCCATCATCCGGTGCGGCAGGTTAAAAGCCCTGATAGATCCAGCGCGGGGCACTGTCGGTCGTGGCGATCAGGACGGTGATGGCGATCAGGCACAGCAGCAGGGCCATCAGGTTTTCTCTGGTTATCAGGCGTCGCAGCATGGCGTTGTATCGACTGTCGGTAGCGATCAATAGAAATGGTATATCAGGTGTGATCTTAGAATTGCCCCGCAGATTTTGCCAGTGCGGAGTCTGGGGATCGGTGGACGCTGCACTGCACGCCATACTCGCTGCATTCACATGCGTCGGCAAAACCCCTAACGGATCACGATGCAGAATACCCTGACGGGAACCTGACGTTTGACCGCCGTTATCCCAGTCATCGGATGACGGGTCACACCCGTTTTATGACATGCCGCTTCATTTGACCTATAATTGTTAAAACGCTGGCTTCGATGAAAAGGATTGCCCACCCATGCGAAGACTCCCTCTCTTTTTACTCCTATGTACGCTTATTGGGTTGTTAAGTCTCAATCTGCTGGAAGTTCAACCGGTGACCGCGCAGGATGGTCAGCAGGCGACTGAAGCCTCCGGTGCGGTACTTCAGTTGGTGGACCGCGCTCCAGTCGAAGGCCAGCCGCTGAGTGCAGAGCAGATGCTCACACTCTATTTTGATCATGAGCTGAACTGCTCGACGGTTGAAGCTGCGTTCTCCATTACACCACCGGCAGAGGGCGAGATTGGCTGCGAGGGAACAGCAGTCACTTTTACGCCGTCTGAACCTTTGACGGATGGTGCATCCTATACGGTGACGATCGCTGATTCGATCCGTGGGGCGGATGGTGCACAGCTTATCGAACCGCTGACCGTGACGTTTGATGTCAGCAGCAGCCTGCGCGTGACAACTACGCTGCCGACGGCGGACTCGACGGATGCCGCAGCGGACTCGATTCTGACGATTATCTTCGACCGTCCGGTAGTGCCGCTTGGCATTCCGGGGACTTCCGACGAACTGCCGTCCCCTGTGACCGTGTCACCGAGTATCGACGGTCAGGGTGAATGGCTGAATACCTCCGTTTATACCTTCAAACCTGAAAACGGCTGGGGCGGCGGTGTGACCTATACCGTCACGGTGGATGAGGTGACCGCCGTCGATGGCTCGACACTGACAGAGCCGTTCACATTCAGCTTTACGGCTGCGCTGCCAGAGATTATCGAATCAGTGCCCGAAGCAGGCTCGGTTGGCATACGGCTGAATATCCCGATTCAGATACGCTTCAATCAGCCGGTTGACCGCGACTCGCTCGAATCCGGCTTCTTCCTGCGGCCATCTGGTCTGGATGTGGCGCTGCCGGGGACGTTTGAATGGTCCGAAGATAGTACTGGTTTCATGTTCACCTCCGATGAGCCGCTGACACTGGATACCCCTTACGAGTACGGCTATCCGGAAGGCACGGTGCGGTCGGCGAACAGTGATGCGACTTTACCCGCGTATACGGCATCCTTCCGTACGGTGCCGCTGCCCGCGATTATCTCGACTGAACCTGCGGACGATACGCCGCTGGTGATGGGACAGTTTTACAACGGCTTCATCCTGTATTTTGCGTCTGCGATGAATCCGGAAACCCTGCGGGATAAAATCACCATCGATCCCGCGCCAGCAATCGAGCCGGATTACTTCTATCGTGAGTGGAATCAGAGCTACGCCGTCAGCTTCAACGTGGAACCGGCGACGGAGTACACCATCACCATTGAACCGGGGATGGAAGATATTTACGGCAATACCATCGACAATCCGTTCAGCTTCAGTTTCACCACGACCGATTTTGAGCCGGAGTTCCAACTGCGTACCACGTCCAGCGACGTCGGTTTCTATAATTCAGCCCGTGCGGCGACTGAACTGTTTGTCACGCATCGCAATGTGAGCGCTGTCGATCTGCAACTGTATAACGTCGATATTGGGCGCTTTATCGAGATTATGATCGGCGGCCAGTACTATGATGCGGCGCGTACTTACCCGGTGATGCAGCAGGATCTGGTGCGGGCGTGGCGTCTGCCCAGTAATGCCCCGACCAATGTCCTGCGCTATGACCTGCTCGATCTGGGTAATCCTGCTGCGGGTGAGACGGTAACAGGCTTCAGCTCGGCAGTAGACTGCCCGACTTCACTGCCTTCGCGGGCGAAAGTGGGAGATCAGGCCACGGCCATTGCTGAACCAGCGCTGCGGGCACGCGCTCAGCCGCCGGACGGCGAAGTATTGGAATCACTGTATCCCGGCTACGCCTTCCCGATTGTCGAAGGGCCGATCTGTGCCAATAACATCCTCTGGTGGGGCATCCGCCTGCGCGATGGGCGTAATGCATGGGTCGCTGAAAGCCTTGATAACGAGTATTTCTTTGACATCACGCTGTCAGCACCCCCTCCGCCTACACCTGACCCGGCACAGACCGTTACACTGACTGGCGGCGCACTGCCGAAGGGACTTTACCTGCTGGTGGCCGCTACTCCTGAGACATCTGAACGGGGCTTCAGTCCGCAGCGTCATGTGCTTGCAGTAGGGAATGCTAATCTGACGCTGAAGGAAAACCAGCGAGAAGCATTGGTCTGGGCAACCGATGTTAATACCGGGCAACCGATCCCGAATGTGATGGTCACACTGTACGGTGTGAATGACACACCAATCGCACAGCCGACCGATGAGAACGGGCTTGTCCGCTTCACCTTCAGTGTCGCACCCGAAGGTGGTCAGGAACTGCTGGCGGTGCTGGATGATGGCGTAAACTTTGGCATCGTCTCCAGCGTATGGTACGACGGTATCGAGCCGTGGTGGTTCGATGTGCCGTATGCATACACGAGTTACAAGTACGAGAAATATCTCTATACCGACCGTCTGGTCTATCGTCCGGGGCAGAAGGTTTACTTCCGTGGGATCGTTCGGGAAGATAATGACCTGTTCTATGCCCTGCCCGATCTGACCACCATGCCGGTCAAAGTGACCGACCCCTTCGGGAATATCGTCACTGAGATGTCAGTGGCTATCAGCCGGTATGGGTCGTTCAATGGGGAATTCGAACTCTCCGAGGGGGCATCGCTTGGGAACTATTCGATTGAACTCATCCTTCCCTCGGAGAACCCGTATTATCCTGAGAACTACAGTCTGTACTTTGATGTGGCGCAGTACCGCCTGCCGGAATATCAGGTCAACCTGATTGCTGAAAACAGCGAAGTGCTGCAAGGCGAAACCGTCCGGGTGGCGGTTGATGCCAGCTATTTCTTTGGCGGTAAGGTAAAGGATGCCACGGTTGATTACAACGTGATCAGCAGCCCCTTTAATCTGGACTATACCGGTGACGGTCGTTATACGTTTGATGATTTTTACAGCGATGAAGCAGCGGATATCAGCCGTTTCTATGGCCAGATGGTCAGCTCTGGATCAGGTGAGACGAATGCCAACGGCCAGTTCGTGATCGAGCTTCCGGCGGAACTGATAAACGGGAGTCGAAGCACTCGCTGGGAAGTTGAAGCGAATGTGAGCGATGCCAGCGGCCAGACGATCAGCGGTCGTACCTCGGTGGTGATCCATCGCGGACTGGTGTATGTCGGCGTTTCACCGGAAAACTATGTCGGTGCAGCGGGGATGGTCTCGATAGTCAACCTGACAGCGGTGGACTGGAACAGCGAGCCGATTTCCGGACAGGTGATCGAAGTGGAAGTCTTCGAGCGTCAGTGGTCCACACTGCAAACGCTTGACCAGACCACCGGACAGATCACATATGACTCGGAAGTCAGCGAGACCTCAATCGCAACCGGTTCCACCCGTACAGATGAAAATGGCCGTGCGTCGTTTGAATTTGTACCACCGCGTGCTGGCAACTACCGCATCAAGGCTGCTGTGACTGACTCTCAGGGGAATGTCGTCACCTCATCCGAGCTTCAGTGGGTGAGTGGCAGTGAGTATGTGACGTGGCAGGCCGATAACAACAACCGGCTGGAGATCATCTCAGATCGTCAGTCCTATAAGATCGGTGATACCGCCCGTCTGCTGATCGCTTCGCCGTATCAGGGCAGCGCGGAAGCACTGATCACAGTCGAGCGCGGCGGCGTGCTTCAGGCGGAACGAGTGACCATCGACAGCAGCGCATTTACGTATGAACTGCCGATCACCGAACAGTTTTCACCGAATGTCTACGTGAGTGTGTTCATCGTCAAAGGCGTGGACGAGACGAACCCGGTGGCCAGCTTCCGCACCGGTATCGTTCAGCTCGATGTCAGCACGGAACGCAAGGTGCTGACGATTGCGCTGGTCCCGGATAAAGACACGGTCGGACCGGGCGAAACCGTCACCTATACGGTGCGCACGACCGACTATCTGGGGAATGGTGTTCAGTCTGAAGTCGGCCTGGCGCTGGTCGATCTGGCGTCCCTGTCGATTGGTTTCCGTAACTATGAACATATCCTCGCGACCTTCTATGGACTGCGAGAGTTGGGTGTGATGACCTCTACACCGCTGACAATCAATGTGGACTACATCACGCAGTTCGTGCTGGATGTCGTCAAGGGCGGCGGCGGTGGTGGCGGCGGCGGCGGTATCTTCGAAATCCGCGAAGACCTGCCGGAGACGGCGTACTGGAATCCAACGTTCGAGACAGACGCAAACGGCAGCGGGACCTTCACTGTGACTCTGCCGGATAATCTGACCACCTGGCGGCTGGATGCTCGTGGTGTCGGTGAGGCGGCTGACGGTACGATGCTGGTCGGTGAAACGACCGTCGATATTGTCAGCACCAAGCCGCTGCTGGTCCGGCCGGTGACACCGCGCTTCTTCGTCACAGGTGATGAAGTCGTGCTGGCGGCAGTCATCAACAACAATGGGGATACTGCGCAGTCAGTCGAAGCATCCATCGAAGCCAGCGGCGTGACTCTTACCGGAGGCAACGTGCAGACGGTTGACGTCCCAGCCGGGGGCACGGCCCGCGTCGAATGGCCGGTCACGGTCGATAATGTCGAAGGCGTCGAGCTGATCTTCTTCATTCAGGGTGAAGACGGCGACCTTGATGCGACGCGTCCGGCGATCGGTCAGGGCGAAAACCGCACGCTTCCGGTGTACCGTTATGAAGCTCCCGATTTCGTCGGGACAGGTGGCACCCTGCGTGAAGCCGGAAGCCGCACCGAACGGATTGTGCTGCCGCAGCGCTTCGATGTCAGCGGCGCTCAGATCACCGTGAAGCTGGAACCATCACTGGCCGCGACCACACTCGACAGCCTCGACGTGCTGGAAAGTGTGCCTTATGAGAATGTCGAAGTCACTGTCAGCCGACTGCTGCCGAATGTCGCGACGTACAGTGCACTGATCGCACTGAATGTCGATCGTCCAGACCTGCTGGATACGCTCCGCGCCGATATCTCGCTGGCGGTCCAGCAGCTTGCAGGCCAGCAGAAGCCGGATGGTGGCTGGGGCTGGTTTACACGTGACGAGAGCAATCCGCTGGTGACGGCCTATGCGCTGTACGCCCTTGTGACTGCACGCGATGCGGGTATCCCGGTTTCTGGTTACATAATCGATCAGGCGACGAGTTACATCGGCGCTCAGTTGGAAGGGTCGGATCCTACAGCCTGCCCCGGTTATAATCCGCTGGATCGGCAGGTGCTGTACCTGTTCGCGCTGGCAAAAGCCGGTTCACCGAATAACGCTGTGATGTCAAACCTGTTTGAAGAGCGCGAAAACCTGAGCCACTATGCCAAAGCACTTCTGGCGATGTCCCTCGACGGCTCTGATCCTTCACGGATCAATACGCTGCTCGATGATCTCTTCGCAGATGCGGTAGTGAGTGCGAACGGCGTCCACTGGGAAGAAGCGGAGCGTGATCTGTGCAGTTGGGAAAGCAACACGCGTACCACATCAATGGTGCTGGCCGCCATGCTTCAGTATCGCCCGGAGAATGAGCTGCTGCCAAATGTCGTGCGCTGGCTGATGGTGGCGCGTCAGGGTGATGTGTGGGAAACGACGCAGGAAACGGCATGGGCTGTGACTGCACTGGCGAAGTGGATGGTGGTGACCGGTGAACTGAACCCAGGCTACGACTACAGTCTCGTGATCAACGGCGAGTCCTTCGCCGATCAGGCCGCCGACCCACAGATGCTGGAAGCACAGGTGTTTGAACTGATCGCAGAAGCCAGCAATGATCTGGTCTTCAGCCGGGGAGATGGCAGTGGTGCGCTGTACTACACGGCGTATCTGGAAGCCCCGCTGCCGGTGTCAGAGATCGAGCCGGTCAGCCGTGGGATCATCATCGACCGCGAGTACCGGATACCGGGCAGTGATACACCGGTGACCGAGGCGGCAATCGGTGAGGTGGTCGAGGTGCATCTGACGATTGTCGCACCGAATGACCTCTACTATCTGGTGGTGAATGATCCGCTTCCGGCAGGGGCTGAGGGCATCAATCCCGGTCTGGCGACCAGCCAGACGGTGGGGACGCGCCCACAGGTCAATCCTGATGACAGCAGCGACGGTCAGGGGTACGGCTGGTGGTGGTTCAGCAATACCCAGTTCCGTGATGATCGGGTGGTGTTGAGCGCGACCTATCTGCCCGCCGGGACGTATGAGTATGTTTATACGCTCCGGCCAAGTATCGAGGGGACGTTCTCCGTCATCCCGCCGACCGCCCGTGAGTTCTACTTCCCTGAAGTCTACGGACGCGGGGCAGGCAGTACCTTCAGCATCACGGCTGGTGAGTAGTGGACTTGATAGGGGTGGGATTCTTCCCGCTCCAGCATAGAGATACACGGCCCGCTAACGTGTCCGCTGTTCCTGATAAGGTGTAAGCTGAGTTGTAAAACCATCTGAATGACGTTTCAGGCAGCGCTTTCTGAATTAAAAGAAGGCGCTGTTTGTTGTTGCGGGGGTGGTTTCTTTTGTTTTCAGGCGCTGGAAGTCGCTATAATGATCGCATCGTCAGTCACAGCAGGAGTCGCCTGCTTCGGAGTACGGTGATGTGACTCTGAAGTGAGCGAAGGTTTGAGAGGTAAGAAGATGCGATCTCTGGCAGCAGCACAGCGTGCCCGACGCTTTCTGGATGAAGGCTGTGTGATTGTGGATTTCGAGACGACCGGATTTGTCAGTCCATCGGTGGATATTGTCGAGATCGCGGTGATCGATCAGGATGGGCAGGTGCTGCTGGATACACTGGTCCGGCCTGAAGGTCATATCCCATCGAGGGCGTCGCAGGTTCATGGGATTTACGACTCGGATGTGAAGGGTGCGCCCTCATTCCGTGAGGTCTTCGATGTTTTTCGTCAGGTCATCAGTGCTCAGCCGTTTGTTGTGGCGTATAACGATCAGTTCGAGCGCGGGATTTTGCGGGCAGTTTGCCAGCGGTATACACAACCGCAGCTTCAACTGGACTGGCACTGTGCCATGCGGACGTATATGGCCTATGCCGGACAGGGTAAATTCAGCAAGCTTGGGATGGCCTGTGAGCGTGAAGGGGTGCGGGTTGAAAATGCACACCGCGC
>JAEZAF010000293.1 GCA_023430545.1 Chloroflexota bacterium | reverse complement strand
GGACGCGCTCGGCCTGACATTAGAGCGCACGGAACGCAATGACACCGAAGGCGTCGAGATCGCCTTTCTGCCCACCGGCGAAAGCGAGATCGAGCTGATTGCTCCAACCGCCGAAGACAGCGGTGTGGCACGTTATCTCGCCAAGACCGGCGGCGGACTGCATCACCTCTGCCTTGAGGTCGAGGACATCGACGCGGCGCTGGCACAGCTTGCCGCCCATAACATCGAACTGATCAACGAGCAGCCGCGCACCCGTCCCGATGGTATCCGTTATGCGTTTGTGCATCCGCGCAGCACAGGCGGCGTGCTGGTAGAGCTGTATGAGTTGGTGAAGTCCTGATTTCCGGCTATAACATGCGCTACTGAAAATGGAGAACAGATCATGAATGACAACGGAAATATTTTGCAGCGTCCGGGGATGAAGGTTGGCGATGTCGAACACCGTGTGCAGGGGCCGATGCTGGAAGTGGACAGCGCCGCGCCAGACTTCGAACTGATCGCACCGGATCGCAGCACGCGCACACTGGCGAATTATGCTGGCAAGGTGAAGATCATTAGCTGCGTGCCGTCGGTTGACACGCGAGTGTGTTCTGCCCAGACGCGGCGCTTCAACGAGGAAGCGTCGAAGCTGAGTGACGACATCGTGATCCTGACCGTCAGCGCGGATACACCGTTTGCCCTGAAGCGCTACTGTGCGAATGAGGGCATCGAGAAGACCGAGACGCTGTCGGATTATATGTCGATGAAGTTCAGCGACGATTACGGTGTCCATGACATTGACTGGCGGGTGTCTCAGCGGGCGGTATTCGTGGTGGATCAGCAGAATATCGTGCGGCATGTGGAATATGTGCCGGTCATCGGTCAGGAAGTTGATTTTGATGCCGCGTTAGAGGTAGCACGGGGATTGCTGGGGGCGACGGATTAGGGATACTGGCGTATACAATAAAGAGGGCATCGCGCCCTCTTTTGCATTCTCGTGAAGGTGTTGTGTCTGGATTTAGTCCAGCGCACCGGCGAACACCGCCTGCGGATCAGACGTGCTGACGCTGACCGTGTTGACCCGCGCCTGCACCAGTGACCAGTACGACACCACCAGACCGATCGCGCCGATCAGGAAGACAACGCCATACGAGATGGTGTCCGTGCCAGTGATGCCGAGCATGATGTCACGGACGATGCCGCCGCTGGAGACACCGATGCCGCGTGCTACCGTCACAACCAGCGTCCAGAATCCGAGGAACGTCCCGGCGCTTTGCAGCGGACTCATATCCATCATCAGGCCGAGTGTGCCGACGTTCCAGATGCCGAGTCCGATGCCGAGCGTGATCAGGCCGGGGGTGACCAGCCAGCGCAGTTCCGCCACCGATGAGACCGCGAACAGCACAAACGTCCCGATCAGCACGGCCACGCCGACATAGCTCATCGTGGCATTGGTCCAGAACTTGTAGCGCCGTGACAGCCACAGGAAGCCCAGCGTGCCGAGGATCGACATGCTGCCCCAGTATGCCGAGAAGCGCGAGGTGGTGCGGGCGGGCATGTCGAAGACTTCAGCAGCGAACGGTTCCAGAATCAGGTCCTGCGAGAAGGCGAACATCATCGACAGCGCCAGATAGATGCAGAAGAAGCGCATCGGGCGGTTTTCCCAGACCAGACGCAGGTCACCGAGCATGCTGCTCTTCCGCGCCGCTTCAGTGCCTTTCTCTCCGCTGACGTGCCCGCGTGAGCGCTGCTCTTCGCCAAACAGTGAGATGAACCACAGGCCGCCCATCGCGACCGCGCCGACGACGAACAGGTTTTGCAGCGTCTCCGGTGTGAAGCCTAGCTCACGTGGGGCAACCGTCTGCACATAGGGCAGCAGGGATGCGACTTCAGCGCCGCCGTAACGTAAAGCGGATTCAGAGGACTCGGCAGAAGGCAGCAGCACACCGAACAGCACGCCGCCAATCGTGAAGCCGAGCAGCAGGAAGGTCCACACAATGCCGACCGCTCGCCCTCGCTGGCCGGGATTGGCGCGGTCGTAGATCAGCGCGAGGAAGGTGCTGCCGGAAATTGCGTTGCCGAGGCTGAACAGGAACAGCGCACCGGCCAGCTCCGCCCAGATCAGCGGATTGACATCCGCGCCGCGTGCGAGATTGGCCGTGATCACACCAAGCCCCATGATACTGGCGACCATCATGGCACGCCCCAGCCAGACCCAGAACAGGCGGCGGTATCCGAATACGGCGTGCTGGTCGGAGATGCGCCCGGCCCACACACCCAGCGGCGCAAGGAAGTAGCGCAGGCTGACCAGCAGACCAATCGGCGTGGCGGCGAAACCGAGATCACTGATCATGATGCGGTTCCACACGCCGGTGGCGATCACATCTGCCATGCCGGAGCCGAGGTGGAACAGGCCGATCTTGACATTGCGCCCGACCGAAAGATTCGGCTCGTTTTCAGGCGCAGATAGAGAATCCTGAATAGACATCGAAACGGGTTATCCTGCTAACAGTTGACCGATAAAGAGTGGGAAGATCTGAGATTTCTGTAGAATTACTGAGATTTAGCGCAAATTATATAGATTTCTACAGGTTTGGTCAAC
>JAEZAF010000096.1 GCA_023430545.1 Chloroflexota bacterium | reverse complement strand
TGAAGGTTATGAGAGCGCTGCTGTCACATAGGGCTGAAGCAGGAACCATGCGCCGGTGAACAGCAGAAAGATGCCGTACAGACGCCGTACCCGCTTGGATGGCAGGCCGATGGCGATCCGCGCACCGATCAGGCTGCCGACCGCCAGCCCGAGCGCAACCGGCACGGCCACACCGATATTGAGTTCTCCGGCCTGATAGTAACGAAGTACCCCCGGCAGACCGACCGGCAGCATCAGCGCGGCCAGTGAAGTCCCGACGGCGACTTTCTGGTCGAAATTCAGGAAGCCAACCAGCGCGGGGACGATAATCGCGCCGCCGCCGATGCCGAACATGCCGGAAAATACACCGGCCATCAACCCGATGCCGAACAGCAGCCAGCCGGGGGTACGCTGGACTTCTGCTTGCGCCGTGACCGGGGCCGCGATGCTTTCCCCGCGCTGGATTGTCTGACGATCTGCCCAGGCCTTGCGCGGCTCTGCAAAGCGCCAGCCCATATACAACAGAAAGAGGCCATACAACTGCTTGAGGGTAGATGCAGGGAGTGCCAGCGCGATCTCGGCCCCGATCAGGCTGGTGATCAGCAGGCCGAGCGCCATCAGTCCCGCGGCTTTGATGCTCAGCAGGTTGGCACGGTGGTACGAGATGACGGCGAAGATCCCGACCGGCAGCAGCAGCGCCGCCAGTGATGTGCTCACCGCCTGCACCGGTGTGAAGCTGAGCAGCAGCATCAGCACCGGGACGATCACCACGCCGCCGCCGATGCCGAACATGCCTGCGAAAACACCGGCACCCGCGCCGGTGATCAGCAGTAAAACGGTCGTCGAGTCCATGTCATGCTTTTCATGTGAATTCAGTCTCAGCCTGCGATTGTGACGCAGAAACCGGTGTCGGACAACTTTCGAAGTGTCCGCAGAAATCCCTTCTCGCGGATACCGGCATTCTTCGCTAAGATAGTGCGCGTTTGATACGGTCACGCTGTACGGCGCATCTGATGTGCCATGTCCGGTGGGCCGCCGATGTCAGGACTGACGCACCGCCTTATGTTCAAATTCATGCTGATTTTCTTTCATCCTGAGGACATCGTCTCGTTCGAGAATCGCTATCAGGATTTACTGGCGCTGGTGGAACGTATGCCGGAGATTACCCGCCGTCAGGTGATTCATATCACGGGCAGCCCTGCCGGACCGTCCCCCTATTACCGCATTCTGGAAGTGTACTATGCCGATCAGGACGCGATGAACCGGTCGCTGCTCTCCCCTGCCGGACAGGAAGCCGGCGGCGAGATCCAGAAGTTCCCGGCCAACAGCTTCGAGATGGCCTTCGCTGAAGTCTACGAGGAAGAAGGTGGGTTCACCCCACCGGCATGATGATCAACGGTATCCCTGACCAGTCCGGCAGCAGTCACTGCTCCGGCTGGTTTTTTTAATTGACGTCTTGGAAA
Source organism: Chloroflexota bacterium (assembly GCA_023430545.1). Classification (GTDB taxonomy): domain Bacteria; phylum Chloroflexota; class Anaerolineae; order Aggregatilineales; family Phototrophicaceae; genus JAEZAF01. Next base: position 9,794 of record JAEZAF010000096.1, on the reverse strand, counting down.
GGATAAACCGAACTCTATGCACTCCATGCAAGCCCTGAAAGACCGCATTCTGGCGGAAGGCCAGAACCTCGGCAACGGAATTCTGAAAATCGACAGCCTGCTCAATCATCAGATTTACCCGGACCTGATGGTCGGGATGGGGGAAGAACTGGCCCGCCGTTTTCAGGACACGCCGGTCGATCGTATTCTGACCGCTGAGATCTCCGGTATTGCTCCCGCCCTGATGACCGCTGTCGCCCTCAAAGTGCCGGTGGTGTACGCCCGCAAAACCAAGCCAATCACGATGGCCGGCCCGGTCTACCTGGAGACGGCACCGAGCCACACCAAAGGCGTGGAAGTCGGTCTGCTGGTCGCCGCAGAATTTCTGAAAGCGGGCGAGAATGTGCTGATCGTCGATGACTTTCTCGCTTCCGGCAAGACGCTGGCAGCGCTGGCCCGTATGGTGAAAAGCGCCAAAGCGCAGTGTGTCGGCGCGGGGGTGGTCGTCGAGAAGACCTTCGAAGGCGGTCGCGATTACATGGACAAGCAGGGCTTTCACATGCCAATCGAAGCGCTGGTGACGATCACCAGCATGGACGACGGCAAAATCGTCATCCCCTGATGAGCTTACACTCCCACACAGGGCGCTTACATGAAGCGCCCTGTATTTTTATAGGGTCTACACGGCCTGGAGTGCTTCGGGCAGCGGCTGACAGGTCACCCACGCCTCGATCATCTCAATGGACTCAATGGATGACAGGCAAACAAAAAGCCGGAGTTCAGACCCCGGCTTCGTTTTGGTAAAACCTGAAAATGGCTTCTGGCTTTGGCAGACTCGGTCTGGCTAGCCGCGTCCGGCAGTGCGGCGGTTGCGGGCACCGCTCACGGTTGCCTCAACGCACTTGGCCCCTGAAAGCCCTACATTGGTCCCGTGACGCACGTAGGCCGCAATATCGGCACGGTCGCCTGCCCGCAGCTTGATTCGCTCGTTGCTGTCCGGGAGGATCAGCTCAAGCGTGCCTTCAATCACATAGAGGACTTTGTCAAAACCGTGGGAGCGAACTGCATAGCGGTGGTTGGGCATGTTCGTCCACATATATGGACGTAAACCCTCTTCCTGCATCTTGCGGGTGACGTTGGTCAGACTGGGGTGGAGTGCGCCTGTCCAGCGTGTAATGCGGACTTCAGATTCACGATGACTCATAGTGCTAATCCTGCTTGCTTCCGATATGGCGTCTATGAAAAAGTAAATGTTTCATAAGCAACCTTCGGCATTGTATCGCAGGCCTTACGGCTTTGCCAACAGTAAATTCAAGGGTTTCGAGTTTGTAACTTCTAACCCTTCGCACACAAACCGAATTGTTAGAACGCAGGCGGTACGCAGGCACTTTAGGGGATACAGGCGGAAATGCACGAATCAAACTTTCCGACTAGTACTTTAGTACCTTTTCCAGCATCCAGCAGGGTTCCACGACATCCCGTGTGATGCCGCGATGGTCTACGTAACTCCAGCGGCCATCATCCTGCCCGGTGACGACATAGTCACTGCGTTCGTAGAGCCGCAGCGCCGCCGGATTGTCCTTGGCGACGGACAGCGTGACATAACGGTATCCGCGTTCGATCAGGACGGACTCGGCTTCCTGCAGCAGACGAGAACCGATGCCCTGATTCTGGAACAGTTCCATCACACGGAAGGAATAGAAGTAGCCGCGTGTGCGGCCATCGGCAATATGCGTGTTGACGCTCTGGAACTGGATGAAGATCTGCGCGATGGGGAAGCCGTTGAAGTCCGCCACCAGCAGCAGACGGCGTCCGTTAAGCTGTTCGCGGAATGACCGCCGGATCAGGTTGCGGAAGTGCGTATACTGGCCGAACCATTCGAGTTTGGGCAGGTCGTCACGTTCAGCGACGCGGAACGTAACCGGGATTTTGAGAAGCAGGGCGCTGTGTTCAAATGCAGTCATGGCAATCACCTGATGACATCCGGCTGATGATTACTGATTTCAGGCCGATTCGTATACGGAAGGGTTGATACAGGATGGCAGACGCTCGCCGCATAAACCGGCCAGCGCGTTTTCAGCCGCCAGCAGCGCCATGCGTTCGCGGGTGGCGACGGTCGCGGAACCCACATGCGGCACGATCAGGCAGTTGTCCAGCGTCAGCAGCAGATGATCGGCGGGGATCGGCTCCGGCTCGGTCACATCCAGTGCCGCCGCGCAGATGCGTTTGCTGCGCAGCGCCGTGTACAGCGCGACGGGATCGACCACCGCTCCACGAGCGACATTGATCAGGATGGCGGTCGGTTTCATCAATGCGAACTGCGCCGTGCCGATCAGATGGTGCGTTTCCGGTTTCATAGGCACATGCAGCGAGACGAAATCACTTTCGCGCAGCAGATCGTCCAGCGTGCGTTCCTCAGCACCGATCTCAGCAGCCGTTTGACGATCACTGCCGCCATGATACAGCACCCGCATCCCGAAGCCTTTGGCGCGTCGTGCCACCGCCTGACCGATGCGCCCGAAGCCGACGATTCCCAGAGTCGCGCCGTAAACGTCGCGCCCCAGCAGCAGCGACGGACTCCACTGCTGCCACTTTCCTGCACGGACATAGCGTTCACCTTCCGGCAGACGCCGCGCCGCTGACAGCAGCAGGGCAAAGGTGAGGTCGGCAGTCGATTCGGTCAGTACATCCGGCGTGTTGCCCACAGGAATCCCGCGACGGGTAGCAGCGCTGACATCGACGTTATCGTAGCCGACCGCCATATTACTGACGACCTTCAGGCGTGGGGCATGTTCCAGCAGTTCGCCGTCGATGCGTTCGGTCAGCATACTGAGCAGGGCATCGGCTTCCGCGATGTGTTTCAGCAGCGCGTCTCGCGGGATCGGGCGATCTTCATCCCATACGACCACATCGCCAGCCTCGCGCAGTTTATCCAGTGCCGGGGTCGCGATCTGCCGTGTGACGTAAATTCTGGGCGGGGTGGTCATCTGCTTTATCCCTTCGGTGTAAGCCACAGCCAAGTATAAGACTGGTTTATCAGTGACGGCTTAATCGATCTCGAAGTAGTCGCGGTCGAGTCGTTTGATGATATAGGTTTCCTCGATATCGACGCCGACATTATGCTCGATCATCAACTGTGTGAGCTGCTCGCCGTCAATCAGGATCACCTTATGCTGCTGCATGGAGCGCGCATATTCCAGTGCTTCCTTCGAATAGCGCGAGGTGGTCATCATCACGCCACGTGACGCGCCTTGCCCGATCAGGCTGCCGATGAAAGCCTGCACCAGTGGCCGTCCGACACTGTTCTGACGCGCATAACGCTTGGCCTGTACGTAAACCACATCCAACCCTAATTTATCTTCCTGAATCACGCCATCCACACCACCGTCACCGGTGTGACCGAGGGCGCGTCCGGCCTTGGCACGGCTGCTGCCATAACCCATCGCCAGCAGCAGATCGATCACCAGCTTTTCGAAAAACGCTGGTGTGGAGGCGAGGATAATATCCAGCAGATCGTCGGCCAGTTCTTTTTGCAGGCTGGTATGCAGCAGATGAATCAGTTCTTTCGGCGTGTGTTCGCTTTCCAGATATTCGGTTGGCTCGGTATCAGCGGAGCGTTCGGCCTGCGTGCGGGTGACAAAGTCCACGAATCCGGGGAACTGCATCAGAAAGGCCCTGTCGATGCTCAGGGGATGCGTTTTCAGCACATCCAGCCCCAGCGGGGTGATGCGGATAATCCCGCGTGCGATATTTTGCAGCAGTCCGGCGCGGCGCAGATACATGGCCGCGAACTGCACCCGATAATTGAACTTGTACTGTTTTCCGCTCGGTGTGAGTTCCTGACGCTGTGCATCATCCAGCCCCAGATAATCGGCCAGCGCCGCGATGCACTCATTCAGGCGGCGTTCCTTGCGGTCGCCCATCAGTTGAAGTAACGGCAGCAGCAGCGCAGTGTATGAGGGAATACGCATCATCACGCCTGTTCTGGTTATGGTCGCCATTTGGACTTATCATCAATTATTGTCGTTTGGAGTATAGTAATGTTGGTGTTACGAAACCATTTTACAACACGGATAGAACAAATGCCCTACGAAATTTATCCGGGCCCGCGTGAAGATATTGTCGTGCTGAAGTATACGGGCCAGCTCACCCATGACGATATGATGATTAACGAACCTCTGGGGCTACATCTGGGACAGCGTTATATCCTGCTGGATGCGAGTGAACTGGATGCATCGCTTCCGGAAGGCTATTTCGAGTCATCAAGCCAGAGCTTTTTCGTGCATCCTAACATGCAGTTTCTGGCGTTCTATGTGAAGTCGCAGGTGCTGCGGACCGCCGGGATTATGGTCTCGCATCTGTCCCGCCAGACGCACAAGGTCACCATCCATCAGAGCTATGAAAAGGCGATGGAGGCTCTTGTGAAGGTAGCAGAAGAGCAGAATCCCACTGCACCTGCGACCCTCATCGACGAGAGCGATTCGACGGAATAACACCAGCCCCGTAACCGCTGTTCTGCCAGCAGCATCATCCCCACACAATCCAATTCGCGTGGGTGCTTGCGATTGCGTCAGCGTCACGCTATTGTTTGACTGTTCTGTCCGACGATACAGAAAATCGTTCTCCCAATTTTCAGAAAGTGTCTTAACCCATGTCTGATGATCCAAAAGTGCAGGAGTATGTCCAGAAATTTGCAGCCAATGCCCGCAGCCGAACCCTGCTGCAAGGCGATAATCGGGCTGCCGCGCGATCCTACTTCAAGGGGATTGGCCTGACCGACGAGGATCTCGCCAAACCGCTGATTGCGATTGCCAATACCTGGACAGAACTGGGGCCGTGTAACTTCCATCTGCGCCGTCTCTCCGCCAAAATGAAGGAAGGCATCCGTGCCGCTGGCGGTACGCCGCTGGAATTCAATACCATCAGCATCAGCGACGGCATCACGATGGGGACCGAAGGCATGAAGGCCTCGCTCATCAGCCGTGAGATGATCGCTGACAGCATCGAACTCGTCACCCGCGCCAACTATTTCGACGGTGTGATCGCGCTGTCGTCCTGCGATAAGACGATCCCCGGCACGATTATGGCGCTCATCCGGCTCGACATCCCGTCGCTGATGCTGTACGGCGGCAGCATCGCCCCCGGCAACTATCGCGGCAAGGACATCACCATCCAGCAGGTCTTCGAAGCGATTGGCGCGTATGCCAATGGCCGGATCTCGGCGGAAGAATTCCACGAGATCGAGTCGGTGGCGTGCCCCGGTCCCGGTGCATGCGGCGGACAGTTCACCGCCAACACAATGGCGATGGTCAGTGAGATCATGGGGATCTCACCGATGGGCATGAACGATATCCCGGCGATGAATGATGACAAGGACGCCGTCTCGTTTGACGCCGGTCAGTTGATTATGAACCTGATCGAAAATGACCTGCGCCCGTCGAAGATCATCACACGTCAGGCACTGGAAAATGCGATCGCGGCGGCGGCGGCATCCGGTGGCAGTACCAATGCTGTGCTGCATACACTGGCCTATGCCCGTGAAGCCGGTATCCCGTTTACGCTCGAAGATATTGAAGCGATCAGCGCACGCACGCCGCTGCTGGTCGATATGCTGCCAACTGGCAAATACACGGCGGTCGATCTGCACCGTGCTGGCGGTATCCGCCTGTTTACGCAGCGGATGCTGGAAGGCGGCTATCTTCAGGGCGATGCGCTGACGGTCACCGGGCGCACCCTGAATGAAGAGGCCGCCTCTGCCCGTGAAACACCGGGACAGAAAGTCATCGCCCCGCTGGACAGCCCTCTGCACGAAAGCGGCGGCCTGAACATCCTCAAGGGCAATCTGGCCCCGAACGGCGGCGTGATCAAACTCAAGGGTGATGAGCCGACCTATCATCGCGGACCGGCGCGGGTCTTCGAGCGTGAAGAAGACGCGATGGACGCAGTTCAGCATCAGCGTATCCAGAAGGGTGATGTGGTCGTCATCCGCTATGAAGGGCCGGTGGGCGGGCCGGGGATGCGTGAAATGCTCGGTGTGACGGCGGCAATCAGCGGGCAGGGACTGGGCCGTGATGTGCTGCTCATCACCGATGGCCGCTTCTCTGGCGCGACACGCGGGATGTGCGTCGGCCATGTCGCACCGGAAGCGATGCTCGGCGGTCCGATTGGGCTGGTGCAGGAAGGCGACCTGATCGAGATCGATGTCGCACAGCGCCGGTTGAGCCTGCTGGTTTCCGATGAAGAACTGGCCGCACGCAAGGCGGCATGGCAGCCCCCGCAGCCGCACTACACCTCCGGTGTGATGGCGAAATACGCGAAAACCGCGTATCAGGCTGACGACGGCGCTGTCACCAATGTGAAGGCGTAATTCTCCAGACACTGACAGAGGTGGACGCTGGAAATATTCATCACTGCGTCCACCTCCTGACTTGCTCTCCCTCTCCTCACAGACAAATCACCTGAATACGAGGCATCCAATGCAGCTTCTGAGTACCTTATTTGTGCTTCTTGTCGCCATCGAGCATGTTTACTTCCTCGTGCTGGAGATGTTCCTCTGGATGCAGCCCTCTACCATGCGCGTCTTCGGTGTGACAGCCGATGAAGCCGCGATTATGAAGACACTGGCGGCCAATCAGGGTTTATACAACGGCTTTCTCGCGGCGGGATTGTTCTTCAGCCTCATCGCCAGTGATGCCAGTGTCGCCTTTGCGTTCAAGGTCTTTTTTCTGCTGTGCGTGATTGTCGCCGGGATATACGGCGGCATGACGGTCAAGCCGCGCATCGCCATCGTGCAGGCGCTGCCAGCAGTCATCGCATTGGTCGTCACGCTGCTGGCGGGCTAATGCGTTTGGCCGGATGAAGACCCCGGGCGTATATATCAGCTATGGTTAGTAGGGGCGGGCCTGTGTGCCCGCCCGTATGTGTGACCTGTGTTTTACAGGTGTAAGTGCCTGCCGATCATTATATGCTCAACGAGAATGATACGGTGTCATTATTGCTTATCATCTAGGTTGGTAGGGGCGGGCCTGTGTGCCCGCCCGATGCGAGGTATTTTGTCTTTACCACAACGTAAATCACCACGCTTAGCAGACTACGATTACACGCAGGAACAGACCTATTTTGTGACGATATGCACTCAGGGGCATGTATCGCTTTTTGGGCATATCACTGAACAGACCATGATTCCGAATGCCGCAGGTGACATGATTAATCACTGGTGGCAGGAACTGCCCAATAAATTCGCTGATGTACAGCTTGACCACTGGATGACCATGCCGAATCACTTTCACGGCATTATCAGCCTCAATCGATATGATGTTCCAGATCATCAGACATCTCTGTCCGGTGCAATAGGATGGTTTAAGACGATGACAACCAATGCCTATATCAAAGGTGTGAAGACGCATCGATGGCCCGCATATGAGGGAAGATTATGGCAGCGGAGTTATCACGATCATGTTATTCGAAATGAAGCGGATCTCAGGCGCATTCAGGAATACGTTGTTTATAATCCATTGAAGTGGCGCGAAGACGCTTTTTATGTCGAATAGGCGGGCGGGCACACAGGCCCACCCCTACTTATTCATATAACAGAGTTGCGGCATCGTACGATACGCGGGAGAAAGCCCCTCGCTCTAACCCTGCTCGCTGAGATCGCCCACCATGTGCTGCTGGATGTGCGGGCAGCCTGCCGCCGCTGCCTCGCGGATGGTCGCGTCGCTTGCCAGTTCGGAGAGCGGCTTGCGCTGGTAGCGGACGCGCACTTCCGACGGATGATTGGCCCCGTTGCCCATCACCACGCGGATGTCATTGCTCAGCAGCTCGGCGTCAAACTGCTGGAAGAACAGCGACGTGATGATCGCCATCTCGTTCTTGGCAAAGTTCATGCCGGTGCATTTGTGGATGCCGCCGCCGAAGCCGATAATGCTGAACGGATTTTTACCTTCGGCACGCTCCGGTGAATAACGCAGTGGGTCGAACTGCTCCGGATTCCCAAAGACATCGGATTCCTTGTGCGAGGTCTCGCCGCTGACCATCAGACGCCAGCCTGCCGGGATCTCATAGCCGCCGAGGGTGATTGGCTGTTCGACCGTGCGAAGCTGAGTGTCCGCCGATGGACGCAGCCGTGTCGTCTCGTCGATCGCCCAGTAGATATACTCCAGTCTGGAGAGCACACCTGCGTCGATGTTGTGGCCATAAGGCACCTGTTCGCGGATTTCGGCCTGTACCAGATCGAAGTACTGCGGATGCTGAAGCAGCAGCGCAATCAGCCATGCGGCCTGTCCGGCGGTAGTTTCGTGCCCGGCGAAGATCAGCCCCATGAACATCGTGACGATTGTATCGTCCGGCATGATCGAGCCGTCTTTCAGCGGCGTGGTCAGCAGGGTGCTGATCAGGTCGTTGTACTGTTCAGGATGTTCGCGGCGCTTGTCGATCAACTGCTTCAGTACGGCGTGGATCTTCTTCTTGGCCTGATCGCGGCGGCGGAACTTCGGCAGCGGCAGGTTCGGCGGCAGCACCGGGTCCAGTGATGCGCTGATCGCCTCGTATTCTTTCCAGAAGTCCGCGCCCAGTTCGCGCTCATAGCTGGGGCCAATCAGCGCACGTCCCGCGACAGCCTGTGTCAGACGCAGCATTTCCTGCGTGATGTCGATTTCACCGGACTGACCGAGCGAGTCCAGCCAGCGCTGGATCTCAATATTCATCGCCTGAATGTAGCCCACCATCCGTTCGCGCTTGAAGACCTCCTGCAGGGCGGGCCGCTGATTGTAGTAGTCTTCCTTGCTGGCGGTGAACAGGACTTCGCCAATCGCTTCCTTCAGAAAGCCGTAACCGTCCTGCATATTGAGCAGCTTGTCGGTTTCGGTGTAGAACTGCTTGTTATATTCTGCGCCAGTAATCACGACCACGTTCTGGCTGACGAGTTTCATTGTGAAAAGATCGCCATGTTCGGCATAGCCGCGCTTAAACAGGCCGTTGCGATCCTGAAGCATTTCAACTACATGTCCTAGTACCGGTAAACCGCCGGAGACTGTCGGTGGAACTGCTGCCATTGTTGATTCGTTGCCTCACATCTAATTTTCGTACCGGGATTTATTCTGGAACGATCGTTTCAGAATCAGGGTTCATTTTAGCACAGCTTCTGCAAAACCGGGATTTAGATTGGCTTTAAGCTATCTGAGAAAGGGTTAATCCAGCAGCCTGAGGATGATCTGCGTGATGCCTTCGACGTAGGCATAGTCTGGCTTGACGGCCTTCAGGGTTGCCATCCCCTGCAGGGCGGCGAGGATGGTATGTGCCAGATGAATCGGCTCCTGGGTGCTGGTGGTGCCATTGGCGATACCGGATGACTGTCCCTGTGCCAGCACCCCGCTGATGATCTCGGCAATACTGAAGTAATGCTCAAGCAGCAGCTCGGTAATCTGGGCGTCCTGCGTGCCGAATTCGACCATCGTTTTGAAGGCCAGCGAACCCTGCGTCTCATATTCCGGCTGGATGACTTCCTCAACCGACGTGAATAACCGGGCGATGAACTGCCTCGATGTGTTGGCTTCTGCCGCCATTGCAGCGACCTGCCCGCGCTCGATTTCGCAGAAGCGGGCCAGCGCTGCCAGAAAGACTCCGCGCTTATCCCCGAAGACCTCGTACATGCTGCTGCTGCTGATGCCCATCGTCTCCTTCAGGTCACGGATGGACGTGGCCTCATATCCCTGCGCCCAGAACAGCATCATGGCCCGGTCGATCACTTCGTCTTTGTTAAACTCTCGTATTCGTGCCATCGTAAAAAGTGATCTATTCAACATTTTCTGATGGGG
>JAEZAF010000276.1 GCA_023430545.1 Chloroflexota bacterium | reverse complement strand
CCGATCCGCGACGGTAGCGTCATCATTCGGCACATACAGAATATTGTGGCCTTCGAAGTTGCCGCCGCGTGTCACACCAAAATACTCAATTGCCGTCCTCGCATCCTCAGCATCCAGCAGAGTCTGTATTTCATCCATCGACCAGACGAAGAACTTGCCCTCTTCACCTTCACTGTCGGCATCAGTCGCACTGTAGAAGCCGCCCTCAGGGGACGTCATCTCGCGCAGGATGTAATCATAAATCTCTTCCGCAATGCGACGGTAGAACGGTTCGCCAGTCACCTGCCATGCATGGAGATACACACGGCTGAGCTGTGCATTGTCGTACAGCATCTTCTCGAAATGCGGCACCAGCCAGTGGACATCGACACTGTAACGCGCAAAGCCGCCGCCGATCTGATCGTAAATACCCCCGTGCGCCATGCGTTCCAGCGTATGCGTGACAACTCGCAGCGTTTCAGCATCACCCGTCCGGGCATAATCGCGCAGCATGAATTCGAGGTTCATCGGCTGCGGGAACTTCGGCGCACCGCCGAATCCACCGTGACGCGGGTCGAACTGCTGCTTCATCTGCCCAACCGCCGCATCCAGCAGTGCAGGCTGAAGATCATCCTCGCTGCCACCGATTCCAAGTTCGGCGCGGTCCATGACATTAGTCAGCTCTGCCGCCGACTTGCGGACATCATCGCGGCGGTTAGCCCAGGCATCGTGCACACCTTCCAATATCTGCCGGAAGGAAGGCATCCCATAGCGCGGTTCCAGCGGGAAATACGTCCCGCCGTAAAAGGGCTGCCCTTCCGGTGTCAGGAAGACAGTCATCGGCCAGCCGCCGCTGCGGGTCATGGCCTGCACCGCCTGCATGTAGATGTCGTCGATATCCGGGCGTTCTTCGCGGTCCACCTTGATGTTGACGAACCAGTCGTTCATCATCTGCGCAGTCGGTTCGTGCTCAAAGCTCTCATGCGCCATCACATGACACCAGTGACAGGCACTGTAACCGACACTCAGCAGAATCGGCTTCTCTTCAGCTTTCGCCTTTTCAAGCGCTTCCTCACCCCACGGATACCAGTCCACTGGGTTATCCTGATGCTGAAGCAGATAAGGCGAAGTCTCATATTGCAGACGATTTGGCATAACGGCATCCTGTTAGGTATCAAGAATCTATCTACCGGACGAGACCGCCCCGTCAGATGTTACAGTTAAAATTTCATGATAGAGACGATTTCAAAATTGGTTACCAGCGTGGGCCGGACAGGTTATGCGGGCTGGAAGCTGCGCCCGAATTTAAGAAATTGCAGGGACGCCATACATGCGAAGCATGTCCGGGGCGTCCGCTGTATATATACACCTTGCTGTAGGGACACGGCACCACTGTCGTGTCCACTTGTAACCATCTGGATCGCGACTCAGCTCGCCGCCTGTGCCGGGATGTTAAACTCGCAGGTCTGGTTTCCACCGCGCTGGACCGTCGTGCAGTAGGCGATCACGCTGCCGCCCACGCGTACCTCAAATTGTCCGGGCTGTGCCGTCCGCCAGAAGAGCTGCTCACCCGCCACCGTGACTTCATCGTAATACGTGCGCCCTGTGCAGTCCCACTGACGCTGATTGAACGAATGCCCCGCCTGCACCAATCCGACACAGCCTGCCGCTGGCACCACCTGATTTTCCACCCGTGTCCCGGCGATGCCGCTTTCAGCCCCGATCTTGGCAAGCTCCAGTCCGGCAACACTCACCGTCCCGCCGTCCAGATTGCGCAGCACCAGAATATGATCGTTGTATTCCAGTCGCACCGGCTGTCCACCCGTCACGGGTGCTAATGCGGGCAGCGTGGTCGCTGTCGGACTGATCACCGGCGGAAGCGTCATGGCAGCAGAGAGCAGCACGGTCGGAGGCTCATCCGCGTTCGTGCCGGATTCACCGCCTGCTTCGGTCAGCATGTTATCCGGGTCAACCCCAGGCGTCTGCTGACTGGTCAGCAGCAGCGCACCGCCCAGCAGCACCAGCGCGACCACCACACCCCCCACCAATGCCATCAGACCTCGGCGCTGACTTGTGGGAGCTGCTGCGCCGACCTGCTTCGACTCTGCCGTCGCCTTTCCATGTGAAGGTGACGCCGGAACCGCAGATGGCACCGGCACAGGGGACGCGGCAGCTTTGGCTTCAGCCTTAGCCGCAGGCTTGGACTCAACGCTGGCCGCATTCGCCGGTGTGGTCGGGGCGGTGGTACTCACCGATGTGCCAGCCGCTGCACCCGATGCGCCGACCGGCGCGGGGACTGGAGGGGCCGATGCTTCGGGAGATGCTGGTTTTGCTGAGGGTTCATCCCACGACGCCAGCAGGGCGGCCTCTCGCGTCGTATCCGTATCATCCAGAAAAGTGATCGTCATTTCACCGGGTTTGCGCTTATCCTTCGGGCCGTCCTCAAAGGACTGTTTCAGCAGTTCACGGCTGTTATCGTCATCGGAGAGCACCAGCGTCTGATGTGCGCCCTTCTGCTGCGCACTGGAAGCCCCCGCGGAAGCGGCCACATCGCGGTACGCCTGCTTCAGAGCCGAAATCAGTTCACTGGCGGACCGGTGACGCTCAACCGGGTTCTTCGCCAGCGCCTTCAGCAGTTCACGTTCAGCCGCCGCCGGAATCGTAGGATTGATGCTGCTCGGTGGTGTCGGCGGCTCATTGATATGACTCATGGCGATCTGCATCGGGTTCTCCGAGAAGAACAGCATCTGCCCGGTCAGGATTTCATAGATAATCACCGCCAGCGAGTAAATATCACTCTGCGGGACCGAATTTTCAGAGGCCAGTGCCTGTTCCGGGGCGATATAGCGCGGCGTCCCGAAGGCCGTGCCCATCGTCTTGTCAATCGACTGGCGCAGCACCAAACCGAAATCGGTCAGAATCGCCTTGTCTTTTTTCGTCAGCAGCACGTTGGATGGCTTGACATCGCGATGCACAATCCCGGCGGCATGCGCGAAGTCCAGCGCCTGTGCCACCTGTGCCAGCAGCCTCAGCGCCCGGCTGACATCCATCAGGCGGTTTTCGCGCCGCAGGATGTTCAGTTCATCGGCAAGATCATGCCCCTCGATGTAGTTCATGACGATGTAGTAGCGATCGTCCTGCCGGCGATAATCATAAATGCGGACGATGTTGTCATGTTCCAGTTGCGCGACCGCCTTCGCCTCACGTTCGAAGCGTTCGATCAGTGTATCATCCAGATCGATCAGCTCCGGCATCAGCACCTTAACGGCGACGGTGCGTTCCAGATTGGTATCGACAGCCTTGTAAATGCGCGCCATGCCACCGGAGGCAACCAGCTCTTCCAGACGATACTGGCCCAACATCGTCCCAAAGCCCGTATTCGTGTTCGATTTTGGCTCGTTTTCTGACATCGACATCCATTGTCCTCTAATCGCGCATTGAGCTTACGCCAAGCATAGGTTTATGCATATGGTAACACGTCTGAGAGGACGTTCCCATGAATAAAAAGCCCTATCCCGGATGTCATCGGGATAGGGCTTTAAGGGCAGGATAAGTTGGGGAAGCGCAGACGATACACGCCTTACTTCTTGGGCTGTTGACGATCGTCACGATCGCTGTATTCGTCGCGCTCACCGCGGCGGCGAAGCTCTGCCTTGTATTCCCGAACCAGGAAGTTCAGCAGGTCGTGGCGACGTTCTGACTCCAGTTCGTTCTGACGGGATTTGGCGATTTGCAGTGCAATGTACTCGTTGGCAAACATTTTAGGTGACTCCTTGTTATGCCTTCAGCATATGCCACTTATGCAAATTTGACAATAGATAAAGCATAAGGTTTTAGGCATTTTTTACAATTCTTTATACTTCTCAGCATTTCGCACTTAAATCGTAGTTAATGCCACCCATCCGCAGCCTCACCCATCATCGCCCGATCTTGTAGGGACGTGCGACGGCACGTCCGCCATCCCCCAACATCCCGAATCATTTGAAAACCCTAACCACACAACTCGAACATCTGTACCACACTATGATATTCACGCACCTTGACATTCTTGGCTATGCTGCCCCTCCGATGCCTCAGACCTTTTACCGGTCGAGAAAGCGCTCGATCTCATCGACGGCGCGGCGGTATCCCCCGGCCTGACGCAGTGACGCGCCCACCATCTCGGCTTGTGTCTTAAAGGAGCGTTCACGCAGAAGCTGCTCGGTCAGCGCCACCAGACGCGCGGCTGTTACCTGATCCTTTGCCAGCATCAGCCCTGCCCCCAGTTCCTCGACGCGGCGGGCAACAAAGGTCTGCTCGTCCTGCTGCGGGACCATCAGCAGAGGCACGTTGTAATACAGCCCTTCCTGAACACTGTTCATCCCGCCATGCGTGATAAACAGCGCCGCCCGTTCCAGGATCTGAAGCTGCGGGACCGACGGCAGGACGATAAAGTTAACCGGAATACGTCCAAGGTCGGGCAGGCGCACCCGTTCGCCAAGCGACATCACCACCTGATACGGCGCATCCTGAAAGGCATCAATGCAGGCGCGGAAGAACGCACGGTTGGCGTTAATCACCGTCCCAAGTGAGATATAAATCAGCGGCTTTGAGGTATCCAGCTTCTCGAACGGGAAGCCATTGGAGTCGTTCCGGGCTCCGATGCTCGGCCCCACAAACCGGATGCGTTCATCCAGACCTTTCGCCCCCGGCTGAAAGACCTGAGAGGTGTAGTTGAGGGTCAGATGGGCAGGCGCGTTGAAGACTTCGACAAAGCGCAGTGGCTTGAAGCCGTACTGCTTCCCGATCTGCCGCATCACGCGGCCATAAGTGCGGATCTTCGGCAGGCCCTTCAGTGTCACACGCATCAGAGATGGCAGCGCCCGTGGACGAAACATCATTGCAGGTGTGAGCATCAGCAGCGCCGTCGAAGAAACAGACGGCAGACCCAGCGCCTCGGCGATCATCCAGCCCCACGGCGTCATGGAGTCGTACAGGATGAAGTCAGGTTGTAATTCCCGCGCCTCGGCGATCAGCCCAGGAAGCAGTTCGGCACTGGTTTCAGCCAGCAGCGCCGCTGACGCCGGTGGATTACTGCCGTCGAGGTTGTTGATTTCGAAGAAATGATCCGTGACCGGCAGCGGATAGGCCCGGAATTCCGCACCCGTCGCTTCGACTTTCTCGCGTGAAGCCTCGGTCGCATAGTAGACGATACGGTGACCGCGCCGGACAAGCTCCGCCACAACCGGCAGTGAGGGGTTAATGTGTCCGCTGGCGGGGACATTATAAAAAATACCTCGCCGATGTTTCGGTGAGGTAATGGCTGGACTGGAAGACTGGCTGAAAGGCTGACCGGACAACTGCTCGCTCATCTTGACGAACTGGCCTCACTGGATGTACGCCGCCACAGACGGCGCAGGATAAGGTACTTTCTGAATTCATACCACGCCATCAGCACGCTGAGCCGTAGACCGTGCAGCCCATCCTGATAGCCTTTGAGCGTCAGGAATCGCCAGCGGAAGTGTCGCACCGGCTGAAGGAGATAATTCCATGGTTTCGGACGCACGCCGCTGTCGAACATAGCCTGTGCTTCGTAGGCCGTATACTGGCGCTGCTTACGCACGAACTGCGCGAGGTCACGATAATTGTAATGCACCAGCGGCTTTTCCAGCGTACCGAGTTCGCCATCCAGCAGGACGGTCTCATGCACCAGCCGTGACGGATCATAACGCGCCTGCCCGATGCGAAGCAGCCGTGTCTGATAATCCGGGGACCAGCCTGCACCGGTCGTCAGTTTGCCGAAGATATAATTCTGCCGGGGGATGCGCCACCCCGCATATCCGGTGCGATCCAGCACACTGCGGATTTCCTGCGCGGACTCCGGTGTGATCCGTTCATCAGCATCGACAAACAGCACCCAGTCCGCCTGATCACGCACGGCATCCAGTGCGGCATTACGCTGTAAGGTGTAGTTATCAAACACCCGCTGAATCACCCGCGCACCAGCGGCCTCGGCCAGCGCGACGGTTTCATCATCGCTGAACGAATCAAACACCAGCAGATCATCGCAGAAGCGCAGGCTCTCAAGACAGGCCGTGATATGCGCCGACTCGTTTCGGGTGAGGACAATTCCGGACAGGCGCATCAGCGCTCTGAAGGTGAGTTAACGGAAGATGTCAGCGGGGTTTTCAGCAGCGCCATCTCGCGGATCTGCTGATACACCTGACGAAGCTCCGCGTTGGTTTCACGACGGGCACGCCGCCGCATCCCAAAGGCGATCAGACGCCGTGCCAGAAAGCGCTTCCAGCGTGGGTAGTGCTTCCGTGACAGCAGTAAACGGCTGGACCACAAACGGAGCAGGCTCTGCGGGCGGATCTGATCTGAACTCTGCCCCGCCAGATGCGTGACATGCGCGGTCGGGACGCACTGCGTCAGCCAGCCCGCCTTCTGCATCCGCCATGCCCAGTCAATTTCTTCGCAGTACATGAAGAACTGTTCGTCCAGCATGCCGACCTTCTCGATCACCTCCGCCTTGACCATCATGGTCGCGCCCAGCACAAAATCGACGCTGAAGGGTTTGTTCTGTTCATACAGCCAGCGCGGATACCGTCCATTGAATCGCCCTTCGATCAGACGACCCGGCAGCGGCATCAGCTCTGCCCAAAGCTGGCGCAGTCCCGGAAACGCGAACGCGCTGTGTTGAAAGCTGCCGTCTTCATAACTCAGCTTCGCGCCAACCATGCCAACCGCCGGATCACCCATCAGCGCCTCGAACATGGCGCGAACCGAACCCGTATGCGTCAGTGTATCGGGATTGAGCAGATAGGCAGCGCGTGGCGTGGTGACAGACCCAAAGCCAGCGGTACGCAGGGCGAGGTTATTGCCCTTACTGAAGCCGAGGTTTTCTGTGCTGGCGATCACCACCGCCTGAGGGAACTGCGCACGAACGGCATCGGCAGTGCCATCGGATGAAGCACTGTCCACCACATAGACCACGGCCTTCAACCCACTCTGATCGAGATCCTCATACAGCGTGCGCAGGGCATCCGCGACCAGATCGCGCACGTTCCACGTGACAAGCACGACTGCCAGGTCGGGCGGCGCGGATAATGGCGAACTGGACATCTGACTCATGACTTCTTCGTGCCTCAATGAGGGGTGGGTAGCGTGAACAACGCTTTACTGATCGAAGCCCGCGAGATTCAGGCCAGTGCTGGCGATAAAGGTATTGAATTCCGCAAAATCGGCTTCGGAGGCTTCCACCAGAACCGCCTGCTGTAACGAGGGACTCAGCAGTCCGCTGGTTTCACTGTCATCGGCCATCGCCAGCAGTGCGTCAATCACCGCGTCACGGGTGGAGGCATCAATTTCAGTTGGCATCATCAGCACGCTGAACGGCACCGCCGGTGAGGTGCGCAGGATCGCGACATTTTCCGGCAGTTCGGCCACAGCGTTCTCAGGCAGGCCAGCCAGCGCACATTCACCCGATGCGACGGCCTCGATCACAGTTTCGGTATCAGGTGCATCCAGATCGACAATCGTGATCCCCGACGCATTCAGATCCACGCCCTCAGCCTGAAACATCAGCATGGGCAGCAGCCAGCCATACAGATCACTGACACTGGGACGGCAGAATGTCCCCTCAGTGATCGCACTCAGCTCAGCGGCGCTCTCATCGCTGTTGACGACAATCACACCCGGCAGACCGGTAAACACATTGGCCGGGATCTGGCGCGAGGGTTCATCGGTCGCGGTGATGTCGGTGGATTCTGTCGCGATGATTTCGACTGAAGCCTCTTCAGTAGCTTCACCGTCTGGTTCTTCAGTCGCATCGGGCTCGCTCAGGTCAGCATCCACAGGGACACGCCCAACCTGCATCACCGGCAGGCCGCAGGCACGTGCTACCGCCGCCGCATAGGGGATTCCTTCCAGCCACACCGCCGCCGGGATACCCTCCTCAGACGGCGTGCAGGCCGCATCCAGCGCGGCACTGGTCTCCACCAGGCGAACATCCACGGTCAGACCGCTGCGCCGACGGATTTCACCCGCGATGGCGGCGGTATCGGTCTCGCCTGCCTCATCTGCCGGGAAAATCAGCGTCAGCACCGGGGGCTGCGGCGTGGCCGTCGGCTCGACCACCGCATTCGGGTCATCCTGTGCGCCCCCGCAGGCCGAAAGCAGCAGCAGCAGGATCAGAATCATCTGCGGACTCAGCCGCTGAAATGATCCCATGCGTCTGAGGGTGAGATGCTGCTCTCGCTGCGCATGCTGCTTCTGCTGCTCGTTGTGGATTGGTTGTGCCATTTTTCCTCGCTGCTGGATGTTCGTCAGGCATTCGCGGATCGCTACAGACTATGGTGTTAGTGTAGCCGAAATCTCGGATGTTGGCGTTAATTCTGCGCCGTCTGATTCTTCGGCATCCTCAGTGGGCGCGTCTGTCGTCGTTTCATCAGTCACTTCTGCCGTCGCATCGGTGTTGAACTCACCGCGTGCTTCCGTACTCTCAAGCTGGATGGCACGCGCCCCCACCACCTGATTGACGACTGCCACCCCTTCATGGATCAGACCGGCATAGCAGTTCTGCGGATTCGTCGTGCGGACGAACTCCGTCATACGGACTGCGCCCCACACCTCGACCCGTTCATCAGGCGGCAGATATAAATACGTATTTCCAGTCTTTTCGTCGTACTCGGATTCCAGCGTGGTTTCATCCCCCAGCGCCCAGCGCCACGGATACGAATCCGCTGAAGTCTCGCACTGAAGGCCCACCCGCCACACACCAGACTGCTGACGCCCCTGCTCGCCAAAAGAAGACCAGAGCTGCGTCTGATTGTACACCGTCCCCGGCGGCGGCCCGGACGTACGAATCGGGCTTGCGCCGTAGTTCTCTACCACTAGCCGGAAGACCAGCAGATCCCCTAGCGGGACGACAACCGTATTGAAGTTCAGGTCTTCATCCGGCGTCGGCGGTGTGATCATCTCGCCGAGGCCATCCGCGTCAGAGTAGAAACGCTCGTCATAAGGGCGCACAGCAAAGCGCACATCATAGCCGGGGGCCTGCCCGACAACCCCGGCAATCGGCTTGCCGCCTTTTTCCAGTGTCAGCGTCGTGGTGCGGCTTGTCCGCTGGCCGACGGCATCCTGCGCCTGTACGACGACGGTATAGGTTCCGTTCGGCGGAGGGTCGGCGTTGATGTCTACCCCGCCTTCGTAATCAAATTCGTAACGTTCACCCTGAATATCCGGTGAGGTTTGCAACACCCGACGGGCGATAACGTAGCGCGTACCATCATCGTCCAGCAGATAGGCCGTCACATCGACATCCGCCTTCTGTACCACCGCGCTGATGCCGACGCGGTCGGTAATCCCATCCTGATTTGGCGTAAAGACTGAGGGTGCCAGTGTAAACGATGTGATCAGCGGAAGTTCGGCATCGCCTTCGCGCACGCTGAGCGTCCCGCTAGCGGTGGCCTGCTCGTCGCGCTCGGTTCCGTTCGCGGTCAGCGTCCAGGTATAGTCCCCATTCGGGATCAGGCGGCGCTCGATCGTGCTTTCAAACGACTCGCCGTCCAGCATATAACCATCCACCACACCGCTGAACAGCACGCGATGCTCGCCATCATTGCGGGGACGGTCTTCCCGAAAATAATAGACCGCACCATCCGCGGCTTCAAAGCTCAGTGTGACCGTCGCCGGACGCGACAGCGTGTAGCTGAAAGGGACAATATCTTCCTGGCCATCCGCATTAGGCGTAAAGGTCTCAAACTCAAAACCGGCTTCGGCAATCAGCGGCGTATTCGGGTCGATCAGCAGCGTACCGGCAGCAATCACCGCTGCCGCTGCCAGCGCCGCGCCGAGCAGCAGTATCCAGAGGGGAATTCGCATTCCGCGTTACAATCCTTTATCGCATCTGTAAAATTATTGCAGGCAAACAGGACAAGTCCTGTCTTTACATTGATCATGCATGTGCAATCTGTAGGGACGCGCAACGGCGCGTCCGCAGCGTGCGGCTAAACGCGTATCGAGTGTAACTGTATCTGACAGTACAGGACAAGTGCCGGTTCCGTCAGTGATAGGACGACCGATCAGTGGAACTGTGCCGGATCGACCTGAATGAAGATCGAGTCGCCGGTCGCGGTCAGCACCCCGTCGGCATAGACTTCGCACAGCACACGGTTTTTGCGGCCCGGTTCGCCTTCCACCCATGCCTTGAGATAAAGTTCAGCATCCAGCGGCGTCGGCTTCAGATACCTGACGCCGAGCGTGCCGGTCGCGCAGACGATGCGTGGCAGCGTCCCCGGTTGCTGACCAGCAGCACGGTACAGGGTCGCCATCGTCGTCCAGTTGGAGTGACAGTCCACCAGGCAGGCGATCAGCCCGCCGTAGACCAGACCGGTCCAGCCGCTGAACTTCGCTGGCGTCTTAAAGCGCATCCAGACGAAGCTGCCATCATCCGACCAGTAACTTTTGATCTGCAGGCCGTCCGGGTTGGCGGATCCGCAGCCGAAACACACGCCATCCGGTGCGCACAGGTCCTGAAGCGCGATCTGCTGTTGCGCCTGCTGCTTCTGTTGTTCCATTGGACTGACGTATCCTTCCCTCTCCTGAATGTGTCAACCAATGATACAATCTCACGGCGCTGTACATAAGGCAAAG
The DNA here is from genome assembly GCA_023430545.1 of Chloroflexota bacterium. GTDB lineage: Bacteria > Chloroflexota > Anaerolineae > Aggregatilineales > Phototrophicaceae > JAEZAF01. The sequence goes on along the minus strand of JAEZAF010000276.1, from coordinate 618 downwards.
AGTACCCTTGCGGAATTTAGCCCAAACAACACGACATTTTTCCGGCCCTTTACGGATCATCGCACTGATCACCGTACTGGTTGCGCTGGCCTATGCCATCGATCTCACACCGTGGCTGCGCGGCGGATTCGGCTGGCGCTGGGAATATCTGCCCGCACCGCTGAACCGTGTCTGGGTGCTGGCGGCGGCGCTGATCGTGTATGTCGCTGTCGGGCTGTGGCTGCTCCGGCGATCCTCATGGGCATGGCCGGTGCTGCTGTGGGCGTTCGTCGGCACGGTGATCCTCTCGCTGTGCGCGGCCTACGTGCGCGAAGGTGACATCTTCTATATGCTCTTCAGCCGGACGGTGTCGATCCCGGCATCATCGGAATGGTGGATCGGAGCAAACATTGACTGGCAGTCCAATCAGTGGCAGGACTGGCTTTCGGTCATGAGCCATCTTGGGGAGCGCACCTCGAATGCCGCCACCAGCCCGCCGGGGATGCCGATGGTCTACGGCCTGACGACAGGCTTACTCGAACGCTGGCCGGATGCTTCAGACAGCCTGTACCGCATCCTGCTGCCGACACAGTGCGCGAATTTCGATCTGCTGCGCTACAGTCCGGCACAGTGGGCATC
>JAEZAF010000095.1 GCA_023430545.1 Chloroflexota bacterium | reverse complement strand
TCCACCTCGAAGCATTCCGGTGCTTTGATGTCCTCCAGATTGATACCGCCGAAGGTTGGCGCAATTGCACGGCAGAACGCGACGATCTCATCAGCAGTTGCGGCGTTAATCTCGATATCGAACACATCGATGTCCGCAAAGCGCTTGAAGAGCACGCCTTTGCCTTCCATCACCGGTTTGGATGCGGCTGGTCCCAGATTACCGAGGCCGAGGATGGCTGATCCGTTTGAGATGACACCGACCAGATTGGCTTTGGCTGTCAGTTCGTAGACAGAGAGGTCGTCCCGCACGATTTCCAGTACGGCTTCTGCAACCCCGGGGGAATAGGCGAGGGTTAAATCGCGCTGTGTGGAGAGGGGCTTTGTAGCGCGGACTTCGATTTTGCCGGGGCGTCCCATGCGGTGGTAGTCCAGAGCGTCTTGTTTCATTCCCATTCGCGTCATCCTAAAATCTATTTGGTGGGCGTTCCGTTAATTTTAACCCCTTATACGGTGAAATGGGACGGGATCGGGGCGGATCAGCAAGGGAATGAGACTGTTTGATGTACAAAGATGGCTGTGCCCAACAGAGTTACGGGCCGGATTGTCCCGGCCCACTCGCTGCAAATTCGCACAATATGCTGGACGCTGCCAGAGAGATAATGGCTACAGCAGCGGCGCTAAGGCGGTCTCAATATCCTGAAGCGACTCCGCCCGGACAATGCGCGAACGGACTTCAGTGTTTTCAGGGATACGCTCGATGTACTTTACAAGCTGGCCGCGCAGTTCCAGCAGCGCGACTTCGGGACGCTGTTTGGTGGTTTCCAGTGTGAGCTGGGCATGGCGCAGGCAGACTGCCGCCCGTTCCTGCACGCTTACATCGGGCAGATCGGTCCCGGTGCGGATGCGGTGTTCGATCTGGCGGAAGATCCACGGATTGCCGAGTGCTCCGCGCCCGATCATCACACCGTCGCAGCCAGTCGTCTCCAGCATGCGGATGGCATCATCCGGCGTGTAGACATCGCCGTTACCGAGCACTGGAATGTGCTGCACGGCTTTTTTCACCTGACGGATCACATCCCAGTCTGGTTTGCCACCGAAGCCCTGCCTGGCGAAACGGGCATGGACGGCGATGGCCTGCGCGCCGACACCTTCGGCGGCTTTGGCAAAGGGCACGGCTGTAATCACACCGTCCTCGAAGCCGCTGCGGACCTTGACTGTGACCGGCACGTCAACTGCCTTGACGACTGCTTCGACCACCGCTGTCGCTGTGCAGATGTCCTGAAGCAGTGCCGCGCCGCCGCCGCGCTTGACGACCTTCGGTACCCAGCAGCCCATATTGATGTCCACGATCTGTGCGCCGTGATCGACCACCATCCGCGCCGCATCTGCCATTGCCTTCAGATCATGGCCGAAAAGCTGCACGGCGAACGGGGCTTCGTCCGGTGTCCAGTCGAACATGCGCAGGGTGCGGTTGAGATTGGTCTTGAACTGCATAGCATGGCTGCTCATCAGCTCGGTGCAGACAAGGCCGCAGCTTCCGACTTCGCGGCACAGCACGCGCATCGGGTGATTGCTCTGTCCGGCCATGGGCGCGAGTGTCAGCGGTGTGTCGATGGTGATGCCGCCAATCGTCATCGGCCTGAGGAGGGACTGTTTTTCTGAGGTGAGGTTGGATTCGAGCATAGGTAAGGTTTGGATTTCTGTTCACGTGAGTTCAGTCGATTATACTGGCACACGGAGTGAACACAGAGTCCTGATTGATGTGTATCGGTTTAAGGTTCAGGCAGGCACATGGTACAATCACGCCGTAAACGAACGCCGCAATTACGACAGGACTCTCTGGCCGATATGACTGCTGAAACCAGCAATACACCCCAACCCTTAAGCGACCGATTGAAACTGCGCGGTTGGATCGCCGCTACCCGTCCACGGGTATTTACTGCCAGCTATGTCCCGATGGGGGTAGCCGCCGCCGTTGCCCTTCAGGATGGGGTTTTTCGCCTCTTTCCGTTTGTGCTGGCGCTGCTGGGTGTGGTCCTGCTTCAGACTGCCGCCAACCTGATCAACGAGTACTTCGATTATGTGCGCGGCGCGGATACGCTCAAGGTGGCGGGTCAGAGCATGGTAATTAAGAACAGCCTGCTGACTCCGCGCGAAGTCGGGATCGGCGCGATTGTCACGACGGTTGCCGGTTCGCTGATCGGCCTCTACTTTCTGACACAGACCGGCCCCACACTGCTCTGGATCGGGTTGGGTGGGGTGCTGGTCGCCATCACGTACACCGCCGGGCCGTTCCCGCTGGCGTATAACGGGTTAGGCGAACTGGCCGCCGGGATCTTCATGGGGCCGATGATCGTGCTCGGTGCCTATTACGTGATGGCGAATACCCTTTACTGGGAACTGGTACTGATCTCGATTCCGGTCGCGCTGATGGTCGCCGCCATCCTGCACGCCAACAATATCCGCGATCTGGAAGCCGACCGCAGCGTGAACAAGCGTACACTGGCGGTGCTGCTGGGGCGTCCGGCGGCCCGGGTGGAATATCATCTGCTGGTGGGTGGGGCGTATGTCTCGCTGGTGCTGCTGGTCATCGCCGGTCTGATCCCGCCGCTGGCGCTGATCGCCCTGATCACCCTGCCGGAAGCCATCGAGCTGATGCGCATCATCCAGCGGGAAACCGACGCCGCGATTCTGCATCCGGCACAGGGACGCACCGCCCGCCTGCACGGTCGCTTCGGGATGCTGATGGTGGTCGGATGGCTGGTCTGGCTGCTGCTGGAGAGGCTGTTTTAAATGCCTTCAGATCGACCGATTACCAGTGACACCATCGAAACCCTGAATCACCGCGTCAGTGTGCGCGATTACACCGACGAAGCGCTTGATGATGCGACCGTGCTGGCGATCCTGAATGCCGCGCGGCGCACGGCCACCTCATCCAATACGCAGACGTACAGCTTCGTTGTCGTCCGAGACCCGGACACCAAAGAGACACTGTCGGTGCTGGCCGGACATCAGAAGCACATCCAGACCTGTCCGGTGTTTGTCGCGGTCTGCGCGGATCTCACACGGCTGCACATATCAACCGAGATGCATCAGAGTCCGCTGTCCGTCAATCTTGAGCTGAGCATGGTCGCGATTGTCGATGCTGCCATTGCCGGACAGTCCGCCGCACTGGCAGCGGAGTCACTCGGCCTCGGTACGGTGATGATCGGTGGGATGCGCAACCATCCAGAGGAAGTGGCCGAAGTCCTCGGCCTGCCGGATGGCGTATTTGTCGTCTATGGCCTGTGTCTGGGATGGATCGCGCATAAGACACCGCAGAAGCCGCGCCTTCCACAGGAGAGCGTTATTCATTTCGAGCGTTATACGCCGACCATGCCGGAGATCCTCGCACAGCATGATGCAGAACTGGCGGAACACTATCGCAGTCAGGGCCGCCGTTCACGAGATGCTGCATGGACCGGCGTGCTCTCCGAAAAATTCAGCCATCCACAGCGTGTGCATCTGCGCGAGGTGCTGGAAAAACGCGGGTTCAGGTTCGATTAGGCCTGATGTGGAATCTGTTGGAGCCAATATAACAGGTGTACAGGCGCAATATATTGCGCCCCGACATTTCATCACCCACGCGGTCGCGTTTCGACCGGCGGCTTGTGCGCCAATGCCCATACCTCATCGGCGATTTTCCACACCGCATCAGGATTCGAAATCGCACGCGCACGCTCACCACGCTGCCGCAGCGCTTCGCGGCCTTCGTTCAGCCATTCCTCGACGGCACTGGCGACCTGCTCCGGCGTGGGGGCATATACACCGATATTATTCTCGATGACATAGGTCAGGTTGCCGTCTTCCTGTCCGGGGATGTAATCGCTCAGGATCATCGGCAGTCCAGCGATGCATGCTTCGCTGATCGTGGCTGGCCCTGCTTTGGTGACGAGGATATCAGCGGCGGCCATCAGGCGCGGCATCTCGGTGACGAAGCCGTAAATGTGAATCGGCTGCTGATTCCAGCTTTGCGCCGCCTTTTCGAGTCGGGCTTTCAGCGCTTTATTGCGTCCAGTGATGACTGCGATCTGACACTTCAGCCCTTTTTCCACAATCGCACGGGTGGTTTCGTGCAGCGTTCCCATACCATCGCCCCCGGCGACCATCAGCACGGCAGGCAGATCAGGGTCCCAGTTCAGCTCGGCGCGCATGTCTGCACGGTCAGTATCGGAGACAGCGCGGCTGAAATTCGGATGCACGGGCAGCCCGGTGACGCGAAGCTGTTCCGATTTGAGGCCGAACTTCACCCCGCGGTCATAGGCAGTTTGCGTCGGCACCAGACAGCGATCGACACGCGGGTCGTACCAGAAGACAGGCGTCGAGACCAGATCGGTCACCACCGTCACGAACGGCGGGCGTGTCGGGAAGGACTGGTAGGCCGACATTACGGGCTGCGCGGTCACGGAGTGTACGCAGACCACCACATCCGCCGGATGGGCCTGTACCATCTTCCGCAGTTTGCCGCGATTATAGTAGTAGGTGATCCCTGAGGTCAGACGGGAACTGCGCATATTGTCGGACATGCGATAGACCAGTGTCCACAGGCGCTTGCCGTGATTGATGATCCACGGGTAAAACTCCGGCATGGTATTGGCCGGGAAGCGCATACTGCGGTAGATATCGACCAGTTCGGCCTGCACCTGAAGCTGGCCGTAGCGTTCATACAGGGCATCACGGATGGCTTCGGCTGCCGCACGGTGGCCTCCGCCGGTATCAGACATCAGAAATAGGATACGTTTGGCTGGTGTACTCAAAATAGACTCGCTTTAAAACACGATGGTGATTTCATTTCAGGTTGGGCGGGTGTCTGCCGGGAAAACCTTTTTGACCCGCCGGTTAAACGTCCCACGGTCGAGCATCACACGCCGCTGACAGGTCAGACA
>JAEZAF010000269.1 GCA_023430545.1 Chloroflexota bacterium | reverse complement strand
TCCGCGAACTGGGCGGTCATGGCATCGGACGCGGACTGCACGAAGCCCCGCGCAATGTGCCGAATTACTTTAGTCCACGGGCGCGGATGCCGCTACGTGAAGGCATGGTGCTGACGCTGGAGCCGTTTCTGAATACCGGGCGCGGGCGGATTAACACCGGTGATGATACCAGGACGCTCAAGACGACTGACGGCAGCCTGTCGGCGCAGTACGAGCATACGGTGATCATCACGAAAGATAAGCCGATTCTGGTGACGGCGCTGAATTAGTCACAGCAAAAAATGGGTGCGAAGAATCGCGCCCATTTTTGTTTCAGCTTACTTACTGCGCAGGCGGCGGAAGAACTCGACGCTGGCCGCGATGATAATCAAGCCCTGAAGGACCACGGCGGCAATCAGCCACGGTGAGGTGCTGCTCTCGCGGACGATAATCACCTGCTGCGGGACAGTACCTGCGGCTCCGGCAGCGTTCGGATCAGCGACATTGACCTGCGCAACCTGAACGGCAGTCCCATCAATGCCAGCCGCGATCAGGGCGGGATCGGTCGTGGGTGTCGGCGATGGTGTGACGACATAATCCGGCAGATTGATCGGGATCGAAGCGGCGGTCGCGATCTGCGGAGCGACGACCTGTGTCGGGAGTGAGACGGGTGTCAGCGCGGTGTCGGTCTTGGCAATAGCGATCTGCGTCAGGATCGAGAGATCGTAAGTCGGCGTGATCGTCGGTTGCTCGCCTGATGGTTGTTCACCCGGCGGCGGTTCGCCTTGCGGCGGTTCAACCAGTGGGACGGTGCCGTCACCCGGCAGGCCGATCGGGCTTTCAGGCGTCGGCGTTGTTGGGTCTGGCGTGTTGGAGGCTGTCAGCGTGACACCGGGCGGTAAGGGTGTCGGGGTATACGTCCCGGCGTGCGGTGGGACAAGGAAGATCTGGCCGACCTGAATCAGCCGGATATCCTGTTCGCTGAGCGCGTTCAGATTGAGCATTCCCGGCAGATCATCCCACGTGTAGCCATAAGTCAGCGCGATGTCGCCTAATGTCTGTCCCGGCTGCACTTCATGCATAATATTGCCGAATTCGTCCACACCGACGATGAACGACGGCGGCGCGGCTTCTGCTCCGCCATTTCCACCGCCACCTCCGCCGGAATTAGCGGCACGGGCTGCGGCGGCATAGGGATTGCTCTGGCTGCCGAAGACGAGGACATAGGTGCGGCCCCAACTGCTCTGTCCGACGCCGATGCCGACTTCAGCATAACCGGCGTTGATCAGACCGCGATAGTGAATCGGTGAATTGATCCAGAAGCCCCATGCGTCATTGACACCGGCATTGGTCCCACCGTAGATATTCTCACTGACGAAACTGGACGGGTAACCGGCGGCGGCGGCACGCACCGTCGGGGTGGAGCCGCTGGGCCCAGTGTGGCTGATGGTCTGGCTGTCAGCCATCCACTGGGCATGTCCCTGCGCGGCGGCATTGAGTGCGCCGTTCAGGGAATAGGCGGGCAGTCCCTGCGAGGCACGCAGGCTGTTGATGCGTCCCAGCAGATCAGAGACAGGGTCCTGTGCAGCAGCGGGTGCAGGGGCGACCAGCACCAGCAGTGTCAGGAAAACGGACAGGCCCAGAAGCCTGAGGCAGAACAGGTCTGATGTTTTCATGCGGGCATTATAGCATGTAGAATTTTGTCTCTGACAAGGGTTTGTCGGGAATTCGGGGATGTGCCAAAAGTCCTTATGAGGCTAAATATGCATGGCGGCGTGCGATTCCATGCCGAATCCGGGAAGTACAAAGAAACTTTAATCAAATTTTATCCAGATCCACATATCCTTAATGCAATAAGGGTGTTACTTTTAACAACACACTCGATCGACCGCCACACTGTCATGCGGTGATGGTGAATCGGGCAGTCTGTCAGCGCCAGACTGTCTGCACTTTCGCCCCTGCCGCCCCACGCCGCCCATGTCGATCGCCTATCGCATTGATTAGCTGCACTGTGAAACTGAGAACCAATGGACTATCTGAATATCCTGCTGATTGTGGTCACAAGTTATCTGCTAGGCTCCCTTCCGACGGCGTATGTGGTGGCCCGATACAAGCGAGTTGACATCTTCGATGTCGGTAGCGGCAATATGGGCGCGACGAATGTCCTGCGTGCAATTGGGCTGAAGTGGGGCCTGCTGGTGTTCTTTCTGGACAGCGCCAAGGGTATTATCGCGGTGGCACTGGCATGGCGGATCATGCCGGAAAACCGCGCGGCTGCTGCGACAATCGCCGGTCTGGTGGCGATTATCGGCCATAACTGGTCGCTGTTTGCCACGATGATCACGGGCAAGCTGCGCGGGGGCAAGGGCGCGGCGACGGCCTTCGGTACGCTGCTGATGGTCGCGCCGTTCCAGACACTGGTGATCGGCTTTGTGATCTCGACGGTGATTGTGATTTTCACGCGGTATATGTCGCTTGGCGTGCTGGTGATGTTCACCCTGTCGCTGGTGTGGATGGCCGTACTGATCATCCAGCGCCAACTGCCCGCCGAGTTTATCTACTACGCGTCGATCTCATGGGGCATGCTGGTGATGCGCTTCCGCGAGAATATCCAGCGGCTGGTCAGCGGTACCGAGCGACGCCTGGGTGAATCAGCGTAAGGCACACCTGCGAGAGCGCGTTACACTCACGAACAGGATAATGAAATGACGGACAAGCTGTCCGTCATTTTTGTTTACTCGGCGCGTTTACGCAGGGCGAAGACCGAATTACCAGAGACAGCGTAGATCATATCCAGACTGGAAGATGCCGTCACACCGGTCAGCGTGTTAAACAGCCGTTCCTCGAAGATGCGATAGGTGTAACGGCGTGTTCCGCCTAACCCGAATTCGTAGATGGTGCGATTCTGCTGGTCGGCGATGTAGATACCGCTGCCGACCGGCGAGTCGTCGATGAACATGGCCTGCGCGGAGCCGACAGTCTGGCCGTCTGGCATGCCGAAATACTCGAACGGCTGTGGGTCTCCGGCGGAATACTTCAGGATATTGCCATCGGACAGCAGCACATAGACCAGGCCGTTGGAATCGATGCTGAAATCGACGGCATTGGTCACGTTAGCAGTTTCGGCGTCGCGACCATCGAAGTACGGGGTGCCGGGGTTGATATAACCGCCCGGACCGCGCTCATAACGCCAGATCTGGTTCGATCCGGGGTCCATCACGTAGAAGTTGGCCTGTTCACCAAAAAAGGTGATGCGGGTCGGGGTCTGCCACTGCTCGAAATTGCGCAGTTCCTGTGCCTGACAGTTCTGCGTCTGACGGCTGTTGCACTGTACCAGCACGCCGTTACGGGTCAGCAGGAAGATGGCGTCATCGGCATTGGAGAAGGCGATATCGACCGGATCGCTCACCTGATAACCATCAACACTCGCCCCGACGCTCATATTCTCGATGGGCGTGGGACGCAGCGAGAAGCTGAGACCGTCTTCCTGTGCCAGCCCTGCCCGGTAGACGATGCCGTTGGTTTTATCCAGCAGATACATATCCAGCCCGCGCAGGATGATGCGATCCAGAATGGCTCCTTCGATCACGGGTGTGACCAGACGCGCCTCGCGGCGTTCGATCACGTTGATGATGTCGATATTGCGCTGCGCCTCAAGGATCAGATCGTCGAGGCTTGGATCATCAGGGCGCAGGGTCTGGCATTCGACGGCCCCTTCGATGGTGACGGTCCAGAGCTGCTGACGGTTATTGGCGCTGCTCCCCGCGTTTCTCCGGGCGGTATCGGCGTAGGTTGACACATTGTTGAGGCACTGCTCGAAGGCGCTTTCGCCGCTGCTGGAGATCCACAGCGCGACCACGACCGACACCACCAGCACGGGCAGCAAAATCACCAGACCGGTGGCCACCGGAACCGGAAAGCGGCGGCCTCCGGTGGGTGTGCCGAAGTAATGCTCGATGGTACGGTTGCTCAGCGAGAGGCCGCGTGCAGCGGTCGATGCGCCTTTGGCGAGACTGAGCTGACTGCGCTCGACAATCCGCTCGCCGGTCTTGCCCAGCGGATTTCGGCGAGGGTTGAGTTCAGAGGTCTCGCGGCTTTTGGCTTTGGCCGCTTCGAGGCGGTGGGCTTCTGCGATTTCGACGCTGGATGCACCTTCACGAACCGGAATCGGGATCGAGGTTGATACGGGGGCTTCCGGCGGGACGAACTCGACCGCCAGCAGTGAAAGCTGAAGGCGTGCCAGTTCCTTGAAGGCGACAATCGTCAGGCTGATATCCGCGGCGGTGATGGCTTCCTCGAGCTGGCCGGACGAGAAATCCGCCAGAT
>JAEZAF010000251.1 GCA_023430545.1 Chloroflexota bacterium | reverse complement strand
ACTGCTGGTATTGCACTTGACCTTGTCCTTCGTGCCGTTCTTCACCACCCAGGGTGCGGGATCGGATGGGTCATGCTCGAAGCCGCCGTTGACGATCTGGTTCACGGGCTGGTCACTCGCGGGGATGCTCACGACCACCTGCTGCGTGCCGGCCTCGGTGCCGTTCACCACATTGGTGATGTCGATTTCGATCTCTTCATTTGCTTCTTCATCGTCATCATCGATGGCGAACAGCAGGACACTGCTGCTGCTGTTATCGGGATTGATCTGCATTGAGACGCCGCTGGTGGTGTAATCGTCACCGTTGGTGGCGCTGCCATCAAAGCCGAGTGTGACCGTCACATGCTGCAAGGGCCGTTCAGATAATGTGGCAGTGATGGCGATGAGTCCGGTTTCTTCAGTCAGTTCATCACTGGCCGCTGACAGCGTGACCTCCGGCAGTGGGATCGTGGTCTGGCCGTGGGTGTTATCGCCCCAGCACTGCACGACATTGTCCTGCCGCACCGCACAGGTATGGAACCGGCCCGCACTGACGCTGACAAAGTCCGACCGTGATGGTGCATTCCGCTGACCGTAGGTGTTATCGCCCCAGCAGTCCACACTGCCATTAAGACGGAGGCCGCAGGCGTGCATATTGCCACTTGTCACTGTGGTGAAGGAACCACCAGGCGGAGTCGATTGTCCGGCACCATTCGCGCCCCAGCAGGTGACCGCGTTCGCGTTATCCACGGCGCAGCTAAAGAAGCCGCCCGCCGTGACATCGACGAAACTACCGGCAGGCGGTGTGCTCTGGCCGTCACCATTCGCGCCCCAGCACGCTACGTTCTGGTTCTCTCTCACGGCGCAGGTATGCAGTCCGCCAGCGCTGACGTCGGTAAAGTTACCGTTTGGCGCATTGGACTGACCATCCGCGTTATCGCCCCAGCACGTGATGCTGTCATTGGCGCGGATGCCGCAGTTATGCTTCCAGCCGCTGCTGACATCGACGAAATTCGCTGCCGGGACCGTCGTCTGGTTGAAAGCGTTATCGCCCCAGCACAGGGTGCTGCCGCTGTTGGTAATACCGCAGGTGTGTGTGCCACCCGCGCTGATGTCGTCAAACAGTTCAGCCGGTACGTTCAACTGTCCGAGTGCATTGGAACCCCAGCACCCGACCGACCCATCGGTGCGGCGGGCGCAGGTCTGCTCATTGCCGCTGGAGACCAGCACTGGGATATTGATGCGGGGAATGCCCAGTGGGATGGCCTCTTCAGCGGCAGCCGGTACCATCGGCATCATGCCGTGGATGATGATCAGCAGCAGGATGGTGGGGAACGCAGCCCGCCGCATGATCCTCCTACAGTTCAACCTTCGAAGTAATCTGTTCATGATGGTTTTCCTCGTTAATCGATTACAGATGGTGTTACGGTGCACATGGCGTCTCCTCTGAATTCAGAGGATGAACGCAGTATAGGCAGCAGGCGTGACTGTATCGTGACGACATCATGACGGGGATGCGGGGTGATTGGTGGGGCAGGTTCAGGCAGACCCCGGGCTGAGGGGAAGTATCAAAACAGTATAAAAAAGGACAGCCGCACTATTGTCCTGATGCGCGGCTGTCCTGTAAATGACAGTAAGATCTGCGGGTTGGATTTTTATGGCACTACAGACTCTGTGGGATCAACGACAATCACAGGAGGAGGATAGTGATGCACAGCCACATCATCAACGAAGAGCTTGCCTGTGCCACTCCGATGTTTAACCTGCACATTGATCTGCTGGACGTTCGCGCTGTCCAGTGTTACGAAAATCGAGAACGCAGAATAGTCCTTTGTCCGCCAGAACTTGTATGACTTTTTGCTGGGTGATGTGGTATCGCTGTAGGTAACTTTCAACTTTATTTTTCCAACAGTGCCCTTCCCGACTTTCGCGTATACCATCAGGTTGATCACATTGCTTTTGACAAGCGTCAGACTGGTCGCATCAATGGCCTGCTGAAGTTTTGTCACTGTGCCGGTGTCACCCTTTTTGAACATCAGCGCGCAGTTACCCGTATTGGCTTTCTCCGGCTTGCACTTGTGGCGCACCTTATCGCCATGGGTCACCGTCCACGGAGAAAGATCAGCGGATTCGAAACCGCCGTTGCTGAGCAGATTCACAGGCGCATTTGAAGTCGGAGTAGAGGGAACCGGTGTCTCCGTCGCAGGCGGCTGCGTAGCACTCGGCGGGACTGTCGGGCTGTCGCTGCCGGGGATCGTCACCGTAAGCTGCTGCGGGGTGGACTGCACGGCATTTTCAACAGCAGCAATCGTGACGAGGATGGTTTCAGCGCCTTCTTCCAGCGCATCACCCACGCCGACAAGCTGCACGGTGGCGGTGCTGCTTTCAACGCCGATGGTCTGCGTCAGGCTGCCGACCAGCGTGTAATCGGTGCCAGTCTGCGCTGTGCCAGCCAGCGCCAGTGTGACGTCCACCGGCTGGAAGGGCCGCATCCCAAGCCCGATTGTGACCGTGACCGTCCCGCCGTTTTCCGCCAGTGTGAGGCTGGACGCCGTCAGCGTGACTTCTGGAAGCGGCACTTTGCTCTGACCGTAGACATCACCGCCCCAGCAGGTTAGCGTCTCATCGTCAGTTACTGCGCAGGTGTGGAAGCGTCCACCGCTGACGGCGCTGAAAGCCCCATCAGGCGCACCGAGCTGACCTTCGCTGTCATGGCCCCAGCAGACCAGAGTGTTATCGATTTTAATGCCGCAGGTATGCGCATATCCGGCACTGATGGCTTTAAATTGACCATACGGAGAAGAAGTCTGACCCTGCGTGTTGGCCCCCCAGCAGGCAAGGCTGTTGTCGGTCTTGACGGCGCAGGTATGAAAGCTGCCCGCGCTCACACTGGCATACTTGCCATCCGGAACCTTGATCTGATCGGCGGCATCCTGCCCCCAGCAGACCAGTGTATTGTCCGATTTGATGCCGCAGGTGTGAAATCCACCCGCGCTGATGGCGATATAGGTCCCGACCGGCACCGTGCTTTGTCCATCGGTATCATCCCCCCAACAGTCGGCGGAGCCATCCGTGCGGATGGCGCAGGTGTGAGAAATCCCGGCACTGATGGCGGTAAATGTCCCGGTGGGCGGGCTGCTTTTGCCGTTGGTGGAATCCCCCCAGCAGGAGACGGTGCCGTCGGTGCGGATGCCGCAGGTGTGAATATCCCCGGCGCTGACGGTGGTAAACATCCCGCTCGGTGGGCTGCTCTGGCCGTACTCATCCCAGCCCCAGCAGGCGACCGTGCCATCGGTGCGCACCGCACAGGTGTGATAATTTCCGGCATCGGCATGCAGTGGGATGACTGCTCTGGAGATGGATAGGGGAAGTGGGATTGTCTGGGCGGCAGCGATCAGCGAGGTGCATAAAATCACGCCAATCGCAAACAGGCGAAGCGGTAGAATCCGGAGTACGTGCATCACAGTGAAGTCCTCGTTGTCGGTTACCGGAGTGTATAGGTTTTGTGACATTATATTCTTAATACAAAAATAAAGGCAATTTTGATTCCGGTTATCATCGGATTTCGGATTTCAAACATAAAAAGAGGACGGCTTCTGCAAGTCCATCCTCTTTCGGTCACTGGTTAACGCAATCCGACTATGGCAGTGGCAGAAGCGCCGCCCCGGTGCTGTGCGTCAGGATGACATCGTCGATAAAAGTCTTGCCCGATGCACTCTGATGTTTGATTTGCAGTTTGATACTGCTGACATTCGAGCCAGTCAGCGTCAGTGTGTCGGTGATGGGTTCATACGCGCCCGTCGTCGGCAGATTCGCCGTCAGCTTGTCCGCCGGTGTGCCATCGGCGTACTTCACCTTGAGCTTGACTTTCCCCTGCGTGCTGCCCTTGCCATTGACAAACATCGACAGGTTCAGGATATCACCCGAGGTGAAGGTCGCGCTGTCTGGCTTGATCGTCTGCTGAAGCGAGCTGTTCTCGCCTGCGCCGCCTTTGAACATAAAGGCACAGTTTCCGCTGTGGGCTTTCTCCGCCTTGCACTTGACCTTGTCGCCAGTGGCATTCTTCACATTCCACGCGGCAAGGTCTGATATTTCAAAGCCGGTGTTCTGGATCAGGCTGTCGGGTGAGCCTGTACCCGGAATGATGCTCGTGACCCGCTGGACACCATCCTCGACACCATTCACCACCGTTGCAATATCAACGATAATCGTCTCGTCAGGTTCGAGCACGCCGTCGTTGGCCCCAACCAGCAGGATCGTACTGCTGTCATTGTTGACATTGATGGTAGTCGTCAGGGCTGATGTGTAGTAATCCTCACCGAGCACCGCGGTGCCGCTGAAGGCAAGATTGACGATCACATTCTGAAACCCACGTTCTGAGAGCTGGACGCTGATCGCGATCACTTCTCCAGCTTCAGTGAGGATCGGGCTTGAAATGGACAGGCTGACTTTCGGTGGTGGAGGTGTCAACTGACCATAGTCATACGTTCCCCAGCAGATCATCGTGCCATCCATTTTGACCGCGCAGTTATGATAACGTCCGGCGCTGATGGCGCTGAACCTCCCCTCTGGTGCGGTGCTCTGCTGCTGCGAGTTATCCCCCCAGCATGTAATGGTGCCGTCGGGCCTCAGAGCACAGGAGTGAAAATAGCCTGAGCTGACACTGGTATAGGTTCCTGTCGGCACATCATCCTGACCGTACATGTCATAGCCCCAGCAGACAATGGTATTATCCGTTTTGAGGCCGCAGGTGTGGTGCCCGCCGCCGCTGACCTGTTTGAAATCACCCGGCGGCACATTGAGCTGACCATAGTAATTCGTTCCCCAGCAGGCCAGTTCACCGGTGGTCTTCATTCCGCAGGTGTGCCCGTCACCCGCACTGAGACTGGAATAGGTCCCTGGTGGGACCGGCGTCTGCCCCTGGATCTGCAGCCCCCAGCAGACGATTACGCCATCTGTTCTCAGGCCGCAGGTGTGATCATAGCCAGCGCTGACCTGGGTAAAGTTCCCCCCCGGCGCATTGCTCTGGCCTTCGGTATTGGCTCCCCAGCAGGAGAGCTTTTCATTGGTGCCGACTGCGCAGGCATGATGCGATCCTGCGGATACATTGGTAAAGATTCCTGCTGGTGGATTGGTCAGACCGTTGGTATTTTCCCCCCAACAGGCGACCGTACCGTCAGTTCTGATGCCGCAGGTAACGAGATTGCCACTATCAATCTGAATTGGTCTGTCGTCTCTGGAACTCTGCGCAGATGAGGCCGTCTGCCCCCCTGCGACCAGTGGAGATAGTAACAGGCTAAGGACACACAGTGTCATCAGCCCCCCCATATTCAGTAATGTCTTTTTCATACACATATCCTTTAGGTGCTGAAGATACAGGCGCGATAGGGGCATATCGCTGATTTCGGATTACGGCACGTGTGCCTGAACCAGTATCTGCAAAAAGCGGACGCCTTCGCATCCGCCTTTTGTAGGATTTTTGTGTGACAGGTCATTAACTGAGATTACGGTGTCGGTGTCGATTCGGTCAGTGAGAGCTTCGACTGGATATCCTCGCCGACGACCAGCATCACGCCGTTCTGAATCAGGCCATCGCGACCGGGTTCGATGCGCTCATCCGGCAGTTCCAGCAGCCGTGCCAGATAGCGCACCGTCCATGGGTTATTACCGTAGTCGATGATGCGCGTCACAGTGTTGGTTGGCTCCGGGACATTGCCGACACCATCGACCTCGATTTTGCCGATCAGCCATTCCTGTGTGCGGCTGGCGAGTCCGGCGATGTCGGTATTGTTGTAGACGACGAAGTTCGGGTTCTCGTTTTCGGAACGGGTGCGGAGTTCGGCCAGTGTCGCCGGGGGCTG
>JAEZAF010000225.1 GCA_023430545.1 Chloroflexota bacterium | reverse complement strand
AGACTCGCATGCGCGCTGTAGCTGCTGGTATACTTCCTCATGACTCGGCTCTCCTTGGAAGATTCGGTTTGATTCACCTCTATTTTCCTTCAGAGAGCCGAGTTTCGCTGCTTTGTCCCCTATTTTGAGCAAAATTTAGGTAACTTGGTGCATATGGGGCCGGAAGAATCTGGCCCTGCGATATGCAGGTCAGCGGTTACAGGATGGTTCTGCCAGAGAACATCAGGGCAGGTTGGAAAGCATCAGCAGGGGCAGGCCGAGGTAAAACACCGGAGACACTGCCCGCACCCACCGGCGATTCAGCGGGGAAACAGTGCGTTCCAGCCATTCGCTGAGAGCATAGACGGCATAGGTGATCCACATACTCTGCATCATCAGCATTGGGATCAGCAGAATGGGGCGATCCGGTCCGTAGTACGCCAGCCCGAACAAAAAGAAGGCGGCGTAGGCGACCATTGTTGTCACGCCCAGTACGGGATACCAGCGTGCGAGACGTGTCAGCCCCAGCAGGCTCAGCAGCAGCCCGACGACGGTAAACTGACGGCCAACAAAGATCAGCAGTTCCAGCCAGCGCCCACCATCACGCAGACCGGCCAGCACCAGATACGGCAGATCCCGACGAAGCACGGCCCGGTTGGCCTGTTCGACGGTCGCATTCCACCAGCGCGGATGATAATACTGACTGTTGAGGCCGAATAATCCGAGCAGCACCAGCCCCACCAGTAAAGCCCAGTACCACCACGGGATCGGAGTCTTGCTCTGGCCGATTGCCAGCGCGACCGCCGGGATGAACAGTACGAACAGCGGGTCATTGATGACGCCGACGGCCAGTGTCAGCAGGATGCCCGCACGATACTGCGCCTTGAGGCGTGCTGGCTGCGGTCCATCGGGGCGGGGGTTGGTGATGAGGACCGCGCGTGTCAGCAGGAAGATCAGCCACGATGCCGCCAGCAGTGTCAGGCGCAGGCTGCGTGCCACACCGATCTGACTGGCGAAGACCACAGCAAAGGCTGCCAGCGCGACGCCAAGTGCGATATAAGGCCGACGACTGAGGCCGACTGCTGCGATGCCGATGACGGCGGCGGCACTGAGCGCCAGCACAATCGTCGCTGGCTCCGCAACGATGCCGCCGGTCTGTGTCCAGAAAGCAGGCGTGAAAGCCAGCGCCAGTGAGCCACCAATTGCCAGCAGCCATCCCATCCAGCGCAGGGCCAGCGCGACACCGGCAACCGCCGCTGCCAGACCCGCAGCACGCAGCATCGGTGTCTCTCCGACCAGCACAAAGATCAGCCATGTGATCAGACCTGCCGCCGCCGCAGGCAGCCACAGGCGCAGCAGATCACGCTGGTAGGGTTCGAACCGGTCGATCACGGTGTGGTCACCTGCGGGTTAGATGCCGGGACTTCGTTTGTCGTCGTGGGGACCGTCGGCGTGCTGACCTGTGCCAGCGTCCCGCCGGAGTCCGGGTTCAGGATCGGGTTGGCGCGTTCTGCTGCCAGACGGTAGTACGCTTCCATCACCTTGGCCGCGATGGGCAGTGCATGGACCGAGCCTTCATCACCGTTATAGACAAACGCGACCACCAGCAGTTCGGGATCACCGTAGGAGGTATACGAGGTAAACCACGCATGCGCCGGCCAGCTGCCGAAGGCGCACATGGCACGCGCCAGCGCGATGTCGTCGCAGTATTCGGCGGTACCAGTCTTGCCCGCAATCAGCACTGGTGTCCCATCTGGCCGTACCAGACTCATATCCCCCAGCCCGGCATTGGCCGTACCTACCCTGACCGCCTCTCTCATGCCCTGGCGAACGATCTCAAGATTTTCCTCGCTGATAAAGGCGGGGGTATAGTTGCTGAAAGGCGGTGTGCGTCCGCAAAGGCCGCCGTTAAAGTTGTAACCATCCGGGACAAACACCTGATAGGTGCGAATATCGGCGACGACATTCGAGGGATCGATATCCACTTCGGCGCGATAGGCTTCCGGGTTGCAGCGCGACGGGTTATAGAAGTCGCTGGTCTGCTCACACATACACGACAGACTGGAATCTCCGCGAATCAACTGATCTTCCAGCAAACGCAGGGTGATGGTGCCATCCGGGTTGGCCTGTTCCAGATTGAGGGTACGCGCCACGGTCGGCTCGAAAGGCTCGATGGCGTTACCTTCCTGATTGATGAATTCGCGTACCAGTGTCGGCTTGTACTGTGTGCCCATGATGATGGCCTGCACAGATGAGATCATCTGAAGCGGTGTGACAGTGATATAACCCTGTCCGAAAGCCGCGTTATAGGTATCACCGGTAGACCAGTTCTCGCCATAGTTGATACGCTTCCAGTTACGGTCTGGCATACGTCCAGTGATTTCGCCCGGAAGTTCGACACCCAGTTCCGAGCCGATCCCTAACGCGTTGGAATAACGGATCAGATTGTCGATTCCGAGACCGCCGGGACGCAGACGTGACTCCGACACGGCGGGATTCCCACCGCCAACCTGATAGAAATACACATTACAGCTCTGTGAAATCGCCCCGATCACATTGACATTGCCATGCCCTGGCGCGAAGTGACAGACAAAGCGCTGTGACGACAACGGGTCGAATTCGGCATACCGGTTCTGAACCACCAGCGAACCACCATCAAACAGGGTGGTATTCGGCTCGATCACGTCTTCTTCCAGCACCGCGGAGGCGGTGATCAGCTTCCACGCAGAACCCGGCGCATACAGCGATCCAATGGCGTGATTGACCAGTGGTGTCAGCGGATCATTCAGTACCTGAAGATAGTATTCACCGTCGATAGCACGGGCAAAGCGGCTGTTGTCGTAGCTCGGATAGCTGACCATCGCGAGGATTTCCCCCGTGCGCGGGTCCATCGCGATCACGACGCCGGTCTCGCTGGCAATATTCAGGTCGCGAAGGATGGCAAGCCGCTCTTCAAGTGCTGCCTGCGCCGCCTTCTGTAGTTCGACATCGAGCGTAAGGCGCACACTGTTTCCAGCGACCGGCGGCGTGTAACTGATCTCGTTAATCACCTCGCCCACGACATCGACTTCGCGCAGGCGGCTGCCGCGCCGTCCGGAAAGTTCAGTTTCCAGATAGGCTTCGACACCGTCGTACCCTACACGGTCGAAGGCTGGGTTATAGCCGAGATCACGCAGGCGTTCCGCTTCTGCCGGACCAATCGGCCCCAGATAGCCGACGATGTGAGAGGTCAGCATACCCGTAGGATATTCGCGCACCGCGATGCTGCGCACGCTGACACCGGGCAGGTTAATCGACTCCTCCAGAATGCGCATGGCTGCATTGCGGTCAATGTCGGCTGCGACCGCGATCGGTCTGAAGGGCCACACCGTCTCCACTTCGTTGACGATACGCTCAATACTGCGGATGCGCACTCCGTTGACCAGCTCACCGCTGATGGTGGGAGGGACATCGACCAGCGCCGAGAGCCGGTTATAAATCTGATAACGGGCCGCCGTTTCAGAGGGAAGTTCCGCCGGAACGATTTCGACGATATACGCGGGGGCATTACTGGCGAGGGACTGTCCGTAGCGGTCGTAGATCACACCACGGTCCGACGCAATCGGAAGTTCGCTGAAGCGGTTTTCGTCCGCCTCGGCTTTCCAGAGGTCGTACTGCAGGACCTGAAGGTCGTACATACGAAAGGCGAAGATGATAAAAACCGCGACCATGATGCCCTGAAAGAAGGTCAGCCGCCATCCCTGGAAGGGGTTAAAATCTCGCATATCGGTTATTGCTTTCCACTCAACTTACAAGGCCAGTGTAGTTTACATCCATCAGGCATAACACATTCACTGGCTGGTGACCTGACGTGCTTCAAGAAATGCGCTGATCGGTGTCAGTGCACCGTCTGCAATCTGCTGATTACCAGCGGCATCGGCGTGCTGATCCGCCACGCTGATCACCGTGGTATAGGGCGGAATTAGCACTGCGCCATAATTCTGTGAGACCTGCCTTCCATAGTGGTCGTCGAATGCGAGAATGAGTATACGATCATCTTCAGACAATGTCTGCATACTGGCTGAAAACGCAGGATCACTCTCGGGAATGGGCGGCTGTGTGAGCAGGTTATACAGGCGTACCAACCGCAGTGTTCTGGGTTGTGGCGGTTGAAGCATCGTTTCCACCTGATTGTCATTATGGAAACTCAGGTAGACGATGTGCTCCTCATCAGGATAACTGCGGACGACTTCCAGTATCTGGGTAGCATTGAAACCGGGCATACCCGCGTTAACAGCCTCTATACCAAGCTGCTGCGCAATATGATTAATCCATGTCTGATCGTCATTCATTCCCCAGCCAAAGGTGACACTGTCTCCAACGAAGAGCACCCGCTGGCCGCGCTGGCGGCTTTGGGCGGTTTCGCTGGCGGGGGTGTAACGTGCACCGTCCGCTGCAATCGTGAATGACCAGTTACTGACCGGGTAGGTGCCAGGTGGAACACGGAAGCCGTACTCGGTGGGCAGCGCGTAGCTGTAGAATGTCGCGAGGTCGTCCACATACTTCAATCCCAGTGGATCAACCGTTTGCAGGATCAATTCTGTCATGATCAGTGTGACCAGCGCGATGATCAGGAGTTGAGCAAGGACGCGGCGGATGATCTTCATCGCTTGAATGACCTGCGCTCTATCCTCAAAAAAATGATGCTGCTCAATGTTACTGCTGTCTCCACGAACTACGGTCTAGAGTCCTCTCCGCAGACCCCGCTGCAACCGGCTCAGGAACCAGTAAATCGGCAGGATCAACACCAGATTATAAATCATGGTGGGGAAAATGATCGAGGAAAAGTTTTGCAGCCACGCGATCCGATGTCCTAACAGCGCCATCAGCAGCAGCATGAGCACCTGCTGAAACAATGTGCCGAAGAAACCAACACCCATCAGCAAGGGTATACGCAGGCGGTAGACTGCTTCACCTGTACCACCCAGCGGAAATGCCAGAACCAGCAGCGGGATGGTCGATGTCCCGACTGGCAGCGCCGACAGCAGATCAAGCAGAATGCCGCCGATGAACGCCCAGACCGCACCCTGCTGCCAGTCGGTATTGATCGCCCAGCAGACCACCAGCAGAAACACCAGTCCCGGTACGGCACGTCCGGTAAGCTGCGGCAGAAGACTGGCCTGAAGGGTGGCGGCCAGTGCCAGTAAGGGAAGGCCCAGTGAAATCAAGGTCAGCCCCTATTCGTGTTCTGAAAAACCAGAATCGACGGCGTCTGACCATACAGGCTGATCTCCGTCTGTGAGAGCAGCCGCCATCCCAGACGATCCGCCCTGAGGTCCGGCTGATAATCTGCTGGCATCAGCAGGACGATTTTGCCGTCCACTTTGGTGATGCGCTTCAGCTCACGGCCAGCCGCCTGATACAGTGCGGCCACTGACGCGGGGATCTGTCTGCCCCACGGCAGATTGGTCACGACGCTGTCCATGCTTTGGTCAGACAGCGGCAGGTTTGTCGCGTCGGCCAGAAACCAACCGACAGATGGACCCAGACCGGCATCATGGGCGTTATGCCGCGCATATTCGAGGGCTTCCGTACTGCTATCACTTCCGATGACACTGAGTCCCTGCAAACCGGCTTCAATCGGAATCGTACCGCTGCCGCAGAAGGGATCAAGGATAGTCGTGTTCCCTTCGAATCCGGCCAGCATCAGCATGGCGGCGGCCACTGGCGGCTTGAGTGATCCGGGAAGATGTGCCTGTTTGTAGCCGCGCCGGTGCAGGGGACGTTCCCCAATACGCACGCCGATGACAGCAGTTTCGTGTTCGATAAACAGGCGGATGTTCAGGGCGGCGTCCGCATCATCCTCGGCATACTGCCACGTCGTGTAATGCTCCGAGATGCCCTGCGCCAGCGCCTGCCTGATCTCCGGTACGCTGTAATTACGTTTGCCGACAAAATTCACTGTCAGTGAATAATGTACAGGTTCGGGCAGCGGTCGCAGGGATCGCAGCAGCTCAAGGCCTGGCTCAGGATCAAGCAGCGCAGCGCGATCGACAAAATCGCTCAGTGCGGTGCGGGTGTGCGTGATTTCTGTCCATGTATCGAGATGCAGGAAGACATCATCAACGGTGCGCAGGGTCAGCAGAGAGGACAGCGCCGGAAGATCGGCAGAGCAGCGGGCGTGAACTCGTCGATAGGACACGGTCGCCTCAGCTATGCCGGATAATGCCGTCAGTTCCGAACGGCTGATCGCTTCCAGCCCACGCGTGGTGATCGCAAAAATGGGGATCATGGCGCGACTGGAGTGCCTGCCGTCTGCTCAAAGATTGACTGGTCTACCGGCTCGAAGCTGGTCACGATCAGTACCATTTCCAGACGGGTGAAATCCACCAGACTGCGGATCTGGGCGGTCTGCTGTGTTCCGGCTTCCAGTCGCTGGGTGCTGATGACCTGTCCGATTGTGAGGTCTGCGGGCAGATTACCACCGAGGCCAGAGGTGATCACCAGATCGGCATTCTGGACGGTGGCGTTCAGGCCGAGCATTTCCATCTGCATCGTCGTCTCAGAGATGCCGCGCACGGTGCCTTCGTCACGGGTGGTCTGAAGTCGTGCGGAAATGAAACTGTCGTCCGAGGTAATCAGCATCACCCGCGATGATGTTGGTCCCACACGGATAATGCGCCCGATCAGATTCCCCTCGACAATTACGGCCATGCCGATGCGAACGCCATCGCGTGTGCCGCGATTGAGAACAATAGTACGCATCGAAGGGGCAGTATCGCGACCGATCACATCAGCCATGATGGTCTCAAGGTTCTGGACGGACGACACGTAATCGAAGGCCGCCGCCAGCCGGTTATAGTCCACGACGATTTCGCGCTGCGCGACGACTTCCTGCTGAAGCTGTGCCAGCGCCTGCTCCAGTTCACGGTTGCGCTGCTGAAGTTCCTCGATGGTCTGAAGATCCTCGAGGCTGCCGCCAATCGCCAGCCCTGCCCGATTGAAAACACCGGAAAGCCAGTTGAGCGGTGTTGCTGCGATTTCTTCCACGGGTGAGAGCAGGCCGCTGATACTAAGGCCCATTAACCCAATACACACTGCGATAAAGACTGCCAGCAGAAACAGCCGACTGCGCCGTCCACTTCGTCTCATACTTTGATAAACCTTTGATACTGCATCATGACAGCCTAACAACCTGCATATCGGCAGCATCCCACCGATAGACATGATCATCACATCACGCTTTCGCCTGTAACAGACTAAGCGTGACTGATTATAGACGATACCATCACAACGGGTAAGCGCGACAAGTTCTGGTCGCAATCAGGTGTGGCTGCAATCAGCGTTCTAGGTCGTCGGCAGCCAGTGCGGAGTCTGTTTGGCGAGCGGATGATGCAGGACCTCGTACTGCTTGCGGGCTTCTTCCCACACTTGCGCGGCGCGTTCGACCTGTCCCTGCTGCGCCTGAAGTTCGCTGGAAACCAACAGCGCTTCCGCGATCAGACGGCGGGCATTCAGACGGCGGGCGGCCAGCAGTGCTTCCTGAAGCAGTGTCCCGGCGCGGTCATGCTCACCCCGGATGGCCGCGACCCGCGCCTGACCGATCTGGGCACGAATCCGCAGCTCGTAATGCTGTAATCGTTCGGCTGTGGCTTGAACGGCATCCATTAGCGCGGCGGCGGCATCGATGTCGTTCTGCTTCAGACGGATCTGCGCCAGATTGTACTGGGCGGTCGCCAGCCAGTAGGGGGCGTCCAGTGTTTCCAGCATCGCGATAGCTTCTTCGTGACCACTGATGGCGCGTTCGATCTGCCCCATCTCGGCGTACACCAGGGCGAGGTTATCGGTCTGGACTGCCAGCGGGACTTTGAGACCCAGCGAACGACTCTGCTGCTGTGCCAGTTCCAGTGTCATCAGGGCACGCTGAAGCCGTCCGGTGATCAGCAGAAACCAGCCGTAATTGCCGCGTCGGGTCGCTTCCGAGGCGCGATCCTGAAGTTTTTCCGCAATCCGGATCGACTCGCTCAGGAAGGAGTCGGCGGTATCAATATCACCGAGATCGACATAGGCGATGGCGGCATTCGCCAGCACGATCCCACGCGTTTCATAATCCTGCACCGAATTCAGCGCCATCAGCGCCTGTTCATAATCCTTCATTGCACGCTGGCTGGCCCCCATCGACACGCGGATGTTGGCGATGTCGCAGTACAGCCGCGCCACCTGGCTCATATGATTCAGACTCTCGAAGATCGGAATCGCTTCCGACCACATCTTCAGCGCTGCCGGATTATCGCGGTGACGGGCATAGAACATGCCGATGTCGCGCAGGGCACGTGCTTCTTCCAGCCGATTCGCCTGCTGACGTGCGGCTTTCAGGGCACGGTCATACATGGCAGCGGCTTCCACGGTTTCATTGGTTTCGCTCAGGGCACCGGCCAGCGCCCGCATATACTCGGCGTGTGCGGGATGCGGATGCGCTTCGCCATACTCGACCACCGCCCGCAGATCTGGCAGGGCTTCCGCCGGTTTCCCCATCAGGCTGGTGATCAGCCCGAGATTACCGCGATTGATGAGATTGGCAGGGTCGGCATCGAGGGCGCGTTGGGCGTACTGCTGGGCCTCATCGAATTTTTCGAGATGGAGTGAGATCTTGCTCAGCTCGCGCAGCACGTCGATGCTCTCCGGCGCATTGGAACGCAGCATGAGCAGGGCGCGTTCGTACTGGCGGAAGGCTTCGGCATAGCGTCCGCTTTCGAGTGCGCGTTTGCCGAGGGCGATATGCCATATACGCTCGAAGATGCGGTAATTCATGTGCTGGGCCAGCCGGAGCGCCCGACTGAGCATCTGTTCGCCTTCGATGGTCTGGCCGGTTTCCAGCAGCGCCTGTCCGAGACGACCGGCGAAGTAACTGCTCAACTCCATATCGCTGCTGCTGTTCAGCTTGACGAGGGCATCCCGCAGCAGGTGGACAGCATAGCTGGCATTGCCTTCCTGAAGATATATATCACCCAGATGACCGGCGGCACGGCCTTCGGCTCCGGCGGAAT
Organism: Chloroflexota bacterium; assembly: GCA_023430545.1. Lineage (GTDB taxonomy): Bacteria > Chloroflexota > Anaerolineae > Aggregatilineales > Phototrophicaceae > JAEZAF01. Next base: position 7,664 of record JAEZAF010000225.1, on the reverse strand, counting down.
GCGCTTCGCGTGCCAGTTTCGAGCCTTCTTCATAGTCGGCGCGTGCCTTGTCCAGATTACCGCGTGCCTGTTCCAGTGTGCCGCGTGTGATCTGCGTATAGGCGGACTGAATCGGTTCCTTCGCGGTGCGGGCTTCCTGCGCCAGTTCGTCGAGGACCGCCTCTGCTTCTTCCCAGCGCGCCTGACGGATGTAAATATCCGCACGGTGCAGTTCGATAATCGACCGCGATGAACGATCCTTCAGGGCCTGTGTCATCTCCGCTGCCTGATCGAACAGGCGCAGGGCTTCATCGTAGCTTTCTGTGCGCTTACGCTGCCGTCCTTCGTCAATCAGTGTGCGCAGTTCAACAATTTCCGGACGCGGCACATTACTGACATCCAGCCCGGCTAAGCTGGCAATACGTTCAAGAATGTTCATGGATCTGCCGAATAATCTCTTCTGGAGTTTCTACGTGTATTGTACGTCCCGCGTTGCAAAACGAAAAGCCAGCAAAAGTGGTAAACAAAAGCCGACACAGCGCTGTGTCGGCCTGATTTCGGAGAAGGGCTGTTGATCTGCCTGAAGGTATCTGCGGGCCGCAGGTCCGCCCCTGCACAAAACCGTTTCACAATGTCATGTGATGATCGAAACGGCAGCAGGACCTAATAGTAGCGGCCGCCAGTCGGCACTGCGACATTGGCCGCAGGCAGACTGTTGAGGAATTCCTCATTGGTCTCGTACTGGCGGAAGTTGTTCAGAAGCTGTTCGGTGGCGGCTGCCGGCCCGATCTCTTCATTTTCGGCCAGATGCGAGTACATACGGCGCAGGGTGTACACGCGCTGGAGGACATCCGGCCCCAGCAGTAGTTCTTCACGCCGCGTAGACGACTGCTCGATGTCGAAGGCGGGGAAGACACGGCGCTCCTGAAGCTTGCGGCTCAGGTGCAGTTCCATGTTACCGGTCCCCTTGAACTCTTCGTAAATAACATCGTCCATCTTGCTGTTGGTATTCACCAGACAGGTGGCGATGATCGTCAGGCTGCCGCCTTCTTCCACATTACGCGCCGCGCCAAAGATACGCTTTGACGGCTGAATAGCCGACGGATCAAGACCGCCGGAGAGCGTGCGACCGCTGGTGGGCACGACAAGGTTGTAGGCGCGTGCCAGTCGGGTGATGCTGTCCAGCAGCAGGACGACATGGCGCTTGGATTCCACCAGTCGCTTGGCGCGTTCCAGTGCCATTTCCGCCACGCGGACGTGATGCGTAACCGGATCGTCGAAGGTCGCCGCGATCACTTCGCCTTCAACCGACCGGTCCATATCCGTGACTTCTTCCGGACGCTCACCGATCAGGGCGATCATCAGATGGACATCGGGATGCTTCTGGCTGATGGCGTTGGCGATGTCTTTCAGCAGTGAGGTTTTACCGGCCTTCGGAGGGGATACAATCAGACCGCGCTGGCCGCGCCCGATTGGAGCAATCAGGTTCAGCAGCCGCGTCGAGAGGACGCGCGGTGTGGTTTCGAGGTCAAAGCGCTCGTCGGGGAAAATCGGGGTGAGATCCTCGAAATTCTCACGGCGCTTGGCTTCTTCCGGGTTCATCCCGTTGACCGCATCCACCCGCAGCAGACCGTAGTATTTCTCCGAGTCCTTGGGTGGGCGCACCTGTCCGATGACCATGTCACCGGTGCGCAGGCCGAAGCGCTTGATCTGCGCCTGTGCGACGTAGATGTCATTCGGCCCCGGCAGATAACCATCTGCACGCAGAAAGCCGATGCCATCCTCGGTGCTTTCCAGCACGCCGCCGCGCAGCTTATAGCCTCGGCGTTCAGCCTCGACACGCAGCATACTGACGATCAGTTCCTGCTTTTTCATACGACTGTAGCGAGGCACATCGGCCTCACGCGCAAGCTGGCGCAGTTCTTCCAGATTTTTTATTTCGAGCTGTGCAATGTCCATGCGTTATGAATGTGCGGCGAAGATCAATCCCGCACGATCTCCTTTCGTGAGAAGGGCTAGAGGGTGTTTCGTATTCGCGGTAATGTGCGAAGATTGCGAGTTAAGGTGTCTTGGCTTGTTAAGCGCCATGATCGCTGGACGACCAGAAACTAATTTTGCGTCAGGTTATTGATTTAAGTTTTTGCTGGCAAGGTTCTGCTGGCGTTGAGTGGTTCTGCTGATAACACAGCATAGGAGCGAAGCGCTGTATTCCGAGCAGACGACGGCGCAGGGCCGTATACGGAATTTAGGGTAGCTTAGCTAGAGGAAGCTCGCTAACTTTTGGTTTGCTGGCTCACTTAGGAATAAAGCTTCGCTTGAGCGTATTTGAGCACACTATAGCATAGTTCTCAGGACAGGTCAAACAGGAAAATGAGCGAATGGTGAGTATCTCCTCTCCGCCTGATGGTCGCCTGAGACTAGTTTACAGCCATGTTCGACAGGTGAATCGTAAGGTTTCCGGTTAGCTGTCAGCATCCGATGATTTTGGCGCGGGGCTTTCCGTCTGGTGGCGTAGTTCGCGCTCGACCTTGTCCATGCTCTGGCCCTGAAGCAGTTTCTGGGTCGCTTCGTGATATGGAACGCCCAACTCCGGTGAACCGCCGCCGATCTGCGAGAACATCTCCCCGACCTGACGCGAGTCGCCGGACTCCAGCACATTCAGCATTTCACCGGAATTCATGCGTGTGAAATCATGCGTCGGTTGCTGGATACGCACACCGGTAATCAGCCGGGATAATGCCTCACTACCGCAGTGCGGGCAGGCCGGTGTCGCGGCGTCATAGTCGTTATAGGTTTTATACGTCAGGGTGAAACGTTCGCGGCAGTTCTTGCAGCGATAATCATACTGGTGCATTACATTCGCCTCAAAGTAAATGGTTGGGTGCCTGATGACCTGATAGCAGAGTTTAACAGATCAGGAAGATTTCGGAGACTGGCATGAGTATAAGATATCACTGTAAAAGCAGCATTAGAAGCCGGATTGTATCGTTGTTTAGAGTATCTTATGAAATAATTGTTTTTTCGTAATATTAGTGTCAGAATGCGAAGCGCTGCACTTTCACCTTCTACACTGAATAAGCAAGGTAAAAGGAGATCCTCATGTTAGCAGAGTTTCGCAAGTTCATCTTACGCGGAAATGTTATCGACCTTGCGGTCGGTCTCATTATGGGTCTGGCTTTCGGGGCGATTGTGACCTCGCTGGTCAACGATGTGATTATGCCGCCCATCGGTCTGGCGCTTGGTGGCGTGGACTTTTCAGATCTGATGATCGTATTGAAGGCAGCGCCTGAAGGTATGCCCCAGCCACCCTACCCGACAGTAGCAGCAGCACAGGAAGCAGGTGCTGTCGTAATGGGCATCGGCCAGTTTCTGAATACGATCATCCAGTTCCTGATCACGGCCTTCGCCGTCTTCCTGCTGGTGCGCGCTATTAATGCAATGGTCGAACGCTTCCGCCGCAAGCCGGATGCAGAAACAGTTGCTGAGCTCTCGGCTGAAGAGAAACTGACCGCTGCTATCGAGAAGCTCAATGCCACGATTGAGCGTAAACTATAACGGTCGCTGTACAAGTTTATACAATCAAAAAGGCAGAGCGATAACGGCTCTGCCTTTTTGTGTTGATCACTGATATTTAACCGCCGCCGAGTGCGCGGCAGGCAGGGCAGTCCCCACCCGGACGGATCATGGCAAAGCCCGCCATCGGGTCCGCACCGTAGTCGGTGAAGTCCACGTTCCACACGATCAGCAGCCGGATACGACCGCTGCCGCGTGCCATCCGTACCACCGACGACAGCCAGTCCACCTGCTGACCGAGGGTCACATTCTGCGCCCAGTCAAAGCCAGCGGGCAGCGGACCGTAACCTTCCGGCGTCAGGTAGCCGAGTTCGGTGAAGCACAGCGGGCGGCGTCCACCAAAGGCATTGGTATAGGTGCTGACCATTGTGCCGTAGTAGCGTGAATAGTGCGTGCTGTTACCACGCGGATCACCGCTGGTCCATGATGGCGGCACGATGCCTTCGTTATAGTGCAGGCCGATGCAGTCCATGTAATTGGCCGCGCCTGCCGATGCCATTCCACGGATGAAGTGATTGTCGTCACAGCCTGCGCCGGTGCAGCCTCCAAAGAAGCCGGTCGGGGCGGGCGCACCGCTGATCACCATCGTGTTCGAGTTAGCGGCCTTGATCGCGTAGTAGGACTGACGCAGAAGTTCGGTATAGCGGCCCGGATCAATGGACCCGTAAGCCCATTCGCGGTCGATGTTCGGCTCGTTCCAGACCTCGATGGCATCGGCACCGTAACCGGCCACACCACCGACGAATTTGGCATAATCCTCAAAGTAACCGGGTTCATTGACCTGATCACCGTAGCCGACGATGCCGAGCAGGATCTTGAAGCCGTTCGCGTGCGCTTCGTTGATCATCCCGGCGGCGTTGGCTGGGTCCTGACCACGTTCCCAGCGCCACTGACGCTTGATCCAGGTCATGCCAGCGGTGCGCATCCAGCCGACAGTGAAGTCGTTCATACTGTGGATATGACCGCCGAGGTTGAAGCCGGTCACTGAGGTGGTGCTGGTGACAGGCGGCGCTGCTGGCGCTTCAGGGGCAGTCGGGGCGGTGGTATCCGCCGGAGTCTGCGGAGCAGGTGCGCCGCCAGTGGGAGCGCCCAACCCGAACGGCGTATCGACCGTGACAATCGGCAGACCCATCGTATTACCGGAGACGTACTGTGTCGCTACCCAGCCGACCTGTCCGCCAGCGGTGATGCCGCGTGCCCAGTTGCCGCCGTAGCTGCGACCATCCATATTCAGCGGCTCACCGGGATTGACCTGTCCGAGAATGCGCCACTCCGTGCCGGGGCCGGAGCGCAGATTCACGCTGATGGTTACCGTGAAGGTCTGGCTGGCGGCGTTTGGATCTCCGCCCTGCTGTGCTGGTGCACTGAGGGTGAACGGTTCTTCTATCCAGATGCTGCGCAGGCTGCGGGTCTGGTCCGGGCCAGCGCTGACACCCGTCGCGTAAATCCAGCCGATGATGCCGGTGGATGTAATACCGCGCACCCATGTCCCTTCGAAGGCCATCCCGTCAAGGCGCACGGTGGTCCCGGCGTTGGCCGTCCCCAGAATACGCCATTCGGTCCCAGGGCCGGAGCGGATATTCACCGCGGTATTGGTTGAGGTGATCAGATCGCTGGACTGCGCACTGACCACGGTGGCCGCGCCCAACAGGACGATCAAAAGTGAAAAAAGGATCGCAAAACGGAATCTCATTATTTCAACGTTCTCCCACACAAACAGAATGCAGATGGGTGTTGCAGTCAACAATGGGCGGAGACCGCCTGGTTACAAAGGCCTTAGACATAATAATGGCGCAAATTCAGAACAGACCGGTGACACTGACTGGTCACGGCTCTGTACGACTGCGCCCCACGCCTCTGTATTTCATTGTCGATTAAGCCGCATTCTAACAAAACCCCACCACTTTGACAACCAGTGGGGTTTGGGGTGATGTTTCGCTTGACCTCTCACTGACGGCGGACAATGCCATGCAAACATGTTCAGGCGTTCTCCCTACAAAATACGTCGAAGGTAGGGACACGGCACTGCCGTGTCCGCTGTAAATATCTGAACCGAAATTAAATACCTACCTTTATGAAGGGGATTTAGGGGTGGGGTTAAGACCACAGGACGAACTCAATTTTGAAAGTTCATAACACGCTCTAGGGATGGGGGCTTTCGTCCGCATCAGGAAGCGCCGGGGATAGGAGGTGCTTTTTGGTCCACTTCGTTTGAAAATTCGAACCGCACAACTCGAACATTCGTGCTACACTATGAGGTTCCTGCACCTTAACATCGGCACAAAATTCGCACGATACCGCTTGTGCGGACTTCTGCATTTTGCTGCAAATCTGCTGCAACCCTGGCACTTTGCAGCCAAATCGTGCTGCAAATCTGCCGCCACCGTTCATTTTGAGGGGAAAACCCGTTGTTGCCGCACAAAATTTTTGTGCGGCAGCAGCAGCAGCAGCAACTGCCACAAGCGCCAGACGACAGACAACGTCGGTTGTCTGTAATGTCCCTAACTTCCTAAATTTTGCTCAAAATAAGGCGCAAATCAGTTGAGCGGTCAGCAAAGGCGCGACAGAGGACACCAGCCAAAGGATGATCGCGGCTAAGTCGTAAGCGGACGAGGTGCCCATACGCATCAAAGTGCAGCTGGCCGCTGATGGCCCCGACATCTCGTACCAGACGCAAGATGCCAAAGTGCTGAAAACGGGGATCGACCGCCATCAGGCGCGAGCGTAACCAGATCAGTAGATTGTGCGCCAGTTGGGCTAACAGCACCAGCATTTCCTGCGCGTCAAAGCGCTGCTTATGGCGTTTGGTTAAGCCTAATCCCTGCTTGTCACCCTTGAATTGCGTTTCAGCGCCGCCGCCGCGCAGATCGTAGGCATGTGCGATTGCCAAAACGTGGTCGGTGGGGGTGTCAATGCGATGTCCCGTCAGCTCGCGCAGCAGCGCGATGGGGGCGGTGCATACCACAACGCTGTAGGCCCACGTGCCATCCGCTTTGGGGACACGGACCGCGACCTGTTGGGTGGGTTTGAGATAAGGATGCCCCACGGGTAAAAGCGCCACCTGTCGCCTGGCAGATTTCGGATCGTCCTCCCACGCTGTGACCGTGCGGGCCAGTTTGGTCGCCCGTGTCCCAGAGTGCATCTTGATGAGGATTTCGTAGCCACGTTCCAATAACCAGTTGATGTCTTTGTCCTGCCCGCCGCCACTGTCAATGCGTACCAGTGTTCGCTGACGTTTGGGCAGATCCAGCGACAACACCTGTTCGCTTTCCTCGATTAACGACTGGACACTCTGGCTTAACTGGCGCCGCCCTTCATACAGGCAGTCATTGACGATTTCATCGTAGTGGGTGGCTAAGACGCGACCTAACTGCCGCCCTCGACAATGAGGACGCCCGGCGAAGTAGCCCTTGCTTACCCCTTCTCCCTGTCGTCCTCCCGGTAGACCACTCAAGTCCACATCCAATAGTTGCCACCGTTGCTGGTAATCATGACGGTAGCCCTGACTGTGGCGCTGATAGAGCTGGCGCAGCACACCTTTCATCTGGCTGACCGTTTCATGCGTGCAACGGTTCAGCGTTTGGCTGACGCTGGACTGCTCGGCACAGCGACTGCGACCAAACGCCTGTTGTAATCCCCGGTCCGCACGCAAGCGGGTATTCACCTCGACCATCCCTTGTCCTCCCGCCAGTATCGTGACGAAAGCATCCTTCAGTTTGTCCAACGGACGATGCTTCACCGTCTTTTGATGGATGTTGACCGCTGCTTCCACCTCTTCCCAGATGTGCATTTGCCGCATGGCATTGCCCACCACGGCCAGACTCGCATGCGCGCTGTAGCTGCTGGTATACTGCCTCATGACTCGGCTCTCCTTGGAAGATTTGGTTTGATTCACCTCTATTTTCCTTCAGAGAGCCGAGTTTCGCTGCTTTGTCCCCTATTTTGCGCAAAATTTAGGTAACTTGCTGCATATGGGATGCGTTTCTGCGCATCCGCATTCGTGAAGGTTTTACCCTAGTACTTCTTGACAATCGACCGGTAGACGGCGGGCTGACGGTTCTGGATGAACTGGTATTCCTCGCGGTGACGGCGCACTTCATCGAGGTCGATAC
>JAEZAF010000207.1 GCA_023430545.1 Chloroflexota bacterium | reverse complement strand
TACATACCCCGTGCGGATGGCATGACGGCGTGCTTGGAAGAGCACCGCCAGTGTGAGGACGGCATAGATCACCAGATAGATCACACCGTGCCAGAAGAACAGCGGTCCCGGCGAATCAAACAGGCGGGCGATGATCTGCCCCCAGGCCCACACGGTCACCAGCAGCGTCATCCCGCGCACGGCAAGGCTGACTGCACCCCCTGCGCGGGCGGGTTCGGCCACCGCAATGGCGATGCTTAAGGCAGTGGTAAAGGCAGCATCAATCAGGGTGAAAGCCAGGGCCAGCAGCACCAGCAGCGAGGAAGCCAGCGCAGGTGAGAGTGCATCCGGCGGGAACTGCGCGTGAAATCCGGCGGCAAACCACACCGCCCAGCCGACGCGCAGTACGGCCAGCAGCAGATAATCGGTCCGCATCACACGCAGCGAGGCCAGCCACTTCCCCAGCACCAGATCCTGTGGGCTGATAAGCGTGAGGCGCAGAAGATCCCATGTGCCGCCGCGCCGTTCACGGTCGATGCTCGCGCCTGCCAGCGCCGACGCCACCAGCGCGATGACAAAATAGAGCGCGACGTTCATCACCACCATCAGCAATTGGATATCCGGCAGCCAATCCAGCGGATTCGTCCGGGATGGTGCAGGCAGCACTGACAGCGGCTGATTGAAGACCGTCACGCTCAGGAAGCTAAAAACAGAGGTCAGCAGGGCAGGCAGCAGCATAAACACCGCCAGCACGATCCACAGTCTACCGGCGCGGCTGTTCTCCATCACCGTCCACTGATGATCGCGCTCAGCACGGTAAACGGGACGGTCAAACAGCGACAAGGCGACCGCCCCTGAGTCGATAGGCTTTAGAAGCCGTAGTCGTCCTCGTAGTAGTCTTCGTCCTCGTCTTCATCGTCATAGTCGTCGTCATCATCACCATAGAGGTCGATGTCGAGATCGTCTTCATCTTCGAGATCGTAGCCCTCATCATCGACTTCGGCATCATCGACAATCACCGGAATGTTGATCAGTTCGTCTTCAATCTCGAATTCTTCCGGCTCGATCTCGTCTTCGTCAATATCGTCGAGATCGTCATCGTCATCATCCAGTTCTTCGTCATCCAGATCTGCGCCGAAGTCGTCGTTCAGGCCGGCACCAATCACCGGATCATCGACTTCGAGTTCTTCGTCAAGATCAAGATCATCGGCCTCACCCGGCCCAAGGTAGATATACGTATTCAAGGTATCTTGCTCCAGCTTCATCAGTGCCCCCAGGTCCCTATCTGTGTACGAAAATCGGCGGGATTATAGCAATGCCCTGCGTCCTTGTGAACTACGATTTCGCCCCGGTGTCGGTCAGGTCGGCATTCTGCGCTTCGCTATCCCTCATCTGATCGGCAGCATCTGCGCCTGTGTCACGCGCCATCTGAAGGAAGTAAGCGTGCAGCCGAGTGTCGCCTGTCAGTTCGGGATGGAAGGCTGTTGCCAGCCAGTGCCCCTGACGGGCAGCAACGATCCGCTGATCGTCTAACTGGCTCAACACCTCGACACCCTCACCGGCTGCTGTTGCGATGGGTGCACGGATAAAGACTGCCGGAAACGATTCGTCTAACCCTTTTACCGGCAGATCGGTCTCGAAGCTGTCGATCTGGCGGCCAAAGGCATTACGATTCACGGTTATATCCATTAAACCGAGAATAGGCTGACGGTCAAGCCCTATCTCTTTGGCGAGAAAGATCATCCCGGCGCAGGTGCCCCATGTCGGCTTCTCTGCGGCGAACTCGCGCAGGGGTTCGATCAACCCGTACTGGACGGCCAGCTTGCCGATGGTGGTGCTTTCGCCGCCGGGGATGATGAGCGCATCCAGCCCTTCCAGATGTTCCGGCAGGCGCACCTGCACCACATCTGCCCCCAGACTCCGCAGCATTTTCTCATGTTCGATAAAAGCGCCCTGAAGCGCCAAAACGCCGACTTTCATGTGATTCTTTCCTCTTTCTACAGCCGGTGATAGCTGCTGGCAGATGCTGTTCGCTACTGGCAGCAGACACAGGCATAACGTGCTATTACGTTGATCCGGGAAGATCGTTGCACCGTGTAAACTCTCAGATGCGTGATCGGGATATCGATGTTGTCACAATCGGATATTGCCGTTATCTTTGCGCCGGATGGCGTCAGGGTCAAGGGAACGATGAGTCCAATATCGAAGCCGCAGTCTGTCTGGCATCTCGTCCCACACGAAATGCGGGGCGAGAACCTGTATCCGCTCAATCAGCTCAGAATGCGCTGGCCGGATGTCTATGCGCGTGCAATTGCAAAATACGATGATGATCCGGCGCGCAAACTGGTGCCGCAGCGGGTGATCCCGAAACTGGGATGTTTATGGAACGATGTCGTGCAGTGTGCGGGTCTGCATCCACATCATTTATATCAGGCCTTGACCGAGCGCGGCATGAACATCAGCCCGAACCTGCGCTTTTATCAGATTCCGATCGACCGGCTGGAAGGCAAACCGCTGGCCGTCTATTATTCTGATCCGCCGGAAGGTCGCGAAGTCGGTGCAGCATTGGACGACTCCGAGATTGATCTGCTCGACGTGCAGGCGTATCGTGAGCAGTCGCAGCTCACGGCGCGGACGCTGAACTGGTACGATCATCTGGCGAGTGTGGGCAAGGTATTCGGGTTATTTGTCGGCGTACCGCATATCATGGTACAGGGCAGTATCGATGTGCGCGGCGTTCCGGTCATCACATGGGGGGAGGGTTGTCAGGGCTTGTGCTCGCAGCCTTAAACGAACGACAAGGCGGGCCGTGTCCCTACTCAGCGTGTGGGATGCAGGGACAGTCCCTGCCGTCGAATACACCCAATATCCGTAACTTTTCAAAGTGGCTTTTAGCGCGTGATATGGACCTTCAGAAATTAAGTTCAACCAGTGGTTTCAAAACAGGTGGATCGGAGTCTGATGCGTAACCGATGGCAGTGGATCGCGGCGGGGGTCATCGTGCTGGTGATGATCGCGCTGGCGCTGGATATTTACCCTGGACTGCGCGGCGGTGCAGGCTGGCAGTGGACGTATGAGCCGCCCCCGGAAGCCCTGCCGGTGCTGATCCTGACAGCGGTGCTGTTCGTCTATCTGGCTGGGGCGTGGCTGATGGCGCGGCGCTCCACCGGGCTGACACTGGTTTGGGCGTTCGTTGGTGCGGTGATCATCACGCTGGCGGTGGTCGGCATCCGTGGAGATGTCGGATATCTGCTGTTCACACGCACCGTGTCCCCAGTGCAGAC